>CAZOOM010000115.1:0-6634 GCA_964581425.1 uncultured bacterium
CGAATTCTGAGATGAGCTAAGTTTACTCTCAAACCGAGTATCACTGGTAAAAACTCCATAGGCTCGGGCAGCATCTGGAGATGCGGCTGAAGCGGGAAATGAGGTGCGAATATCTTCTAGCATGAAATCGCGGAACCATCCATCCGTTCGAGGGTCTTGGCTGCCGCTAGCAATAAGTTCGATGTACCCATCGATGAGATTAACCAAATGCGGATCTCTCCATTCTTGAGGAAAAGCTCGAAGAGAAAAATCAACTCCAATATACGCAGCAGGAATTTTTCCGGGAGCCTTCGCAATTTCCAGACGCAATTTCTTTCCATCGCGAATCCCTAATAACAATAACTGCCAGTTGAGACGAGCCACTTGTTGATTTGACTTCTCGATAGTCGCTGGATCTTGCCCGCTGCCTTCGCTCGTGAAATTTATCAAGGAATTATTTTTATGCCATAGTACTTGCTGCACCACCCAAAGATTCTCTAAAACACTGTAGTAGTAGGCTTCTCTTGCATGTTTAAAATCTTTTAGAAATTCCGCCGTCGCCATCTTGGAAACTAAACCCAAATTAGCCATTTGAAGTCGATCGCGTTCCTTACTAAAAGTGCTTTCCTGAACCTGGATTCTCGAATGCCAATAAAAACCAGATCCAATCACCCCCGCCAGAATTCCTAATATGAGCTTCCTCCACCCTCTGCCGGTGCGACCTTCGGATCGAAGCATCGCGTCTCTTAACTCCGCACGCAATAAAGCCTCAGGGACGGTTCTCAAAACCAAGTCTAGAGAACCGTCCCTGATTTCCGAGCGGGATTTGCGGAGCAGGCCTTCTGAAACAAGCTTGTCGAGTTTTCCAGGATTCAGATCATTTAAAAATGCATTGAATGGACGCGTGCCGTGCTCAGGAGCAGAAAACCAGGGAACAAATCCGTTGAGCCAATTGATGTCCTGAACTTCGTAGCCTTTGGATTTGAGGTAAGAACGCACAAAATCCTTCATGAGTTCCTGCGATTTCTGAGCCTCCTTAAAATTCGCTTCCGTCAACGCAACGCTTGGAGCCGCCGTTGCCGCTGGCTTTGCAGAAATCCCCCCTACTTTCCCAGGTTGCTTTGCACCCAGAGTAAACGAATAACTACCAATGGTTTCACCTGCACGATATCGTGCTCGAATATCATTGGGGCTCACCCATAAACCCACGTTGTCGTCATTGGGATCCGCACTTTCTGTAACCCAGCCTTGCGGCGTGAAATCCGCCGGTTTCATGCTGGGCCCTAAGCGGACATAAGTCGTTGGATCAGGCCTTCCGGGTTTAGGATCCGTATTTTCAAGATAGAGAACCCCATCACTGGAAAAAGGCGCGGGCTCATTGAAAATCAATTGATTGCGCCGAGCAGTATTGGAAACGACTTCACCATCCGAACTTTGGTAACGTGCACGATTGGCATCGTAAGTCGATCCAATATTCATCGAGCTGAATTGAATGATTTTGAATCCTTCATGATTCGCAGCTCGACCGGCATTCACTTCAAAATCTTTTTCAGCAACCAAAGTAAAGCGAACATCGATCTCAACATGCCCCTGTTCATAAGGATGAAATGTCAGTGTAAAATCCTTAGCTGAAAAATTTCCGCGATCATCCTGCATCGTACCGAACAAAACCAAGCGACCCTGCTCATCGACTTTCTGACTTAAGGTTTTTATTTTGGCATTGTGAAGATATTCATTGCCAGTCCAGTATCCAGGAAGGACAAAACTGGTTCCCCATTGAAGTCCGGGAGGAACTGCACGAAGATAGCCGTTACCCTTGATCGAAAAAATTTGGTTCCCGTGCGAAAAGACTTTAATTTCAGAGACGTTTCCTTGAGGGGTTCTAATCACAGCAGCTCCAGGACCATCATCCTGAGCGTATCTCACTTGCCACTGACCATCAGCTGCTTCAAACACAGAACGAGTATTTCCCTGCGCAATCTCGCGCGGCTTTTGAGCATCACCGCGAAATAGTTTTCCTTCATAATCACGAACTAGTCCCGTATCCATCCAGTCATGCGATAATGTCGGCTTTCTTAAATTGCCTATTGTAAATTCCAACATCGGATTAGCAGACAAAGGTAATGCAGTAAGTGCTTCTCCTGCAAAGCCAGCAGCCAAAAATGCTTTAGCCGCCCGCATCAAAAATCCACGACGCGAAGTTTTAAAATTCCAAGCCGCAATTTCTTGAGCCATGCGCGTCGCTCTGACCTCTTGACGCTTGCGACGAACCTCCTGCGATCGTAATTTGGAAAAATTGATTGTCTTCGGGTAACTCGCGCGCGCGCCTATACGAATATGTATTGAAACTTCCGTATCCGTTAAACCTGTAAGGCTGACGGATCCCACCGGTGAATCTTCCAATCTTTCACTGAAAAAAATGGTTGCCGTTTCAGTATCTAAAAGGGTGAGCCAACTGCCCACGGTCCATGCCAGGGTTTTCATGTTAGGTGACCATAGGACCCCTGAAGGAAGGTCTGTATCATTCACAGATTCACCAACGGGATTTCCATTTTTTAGAAGTACTCCTTTGTCCGCGAGCATTTGGTGTAAAATTTGATCGGGCTTAAGAGTTATTCTGAAAGCCATGTCAGAGGCCGGAGACGGGCGGTACGTAATGGACTGAAAACCATTGAGAGCTGAAAATTGAATTGTAGCTGTCTTTGCAGGATTATGAGAGTCCGTCACAGTTATCTCGTGATCCGAAATAAATTTAAGTGAATTACCCGGGTTAGGTATGGAATGAAATTTAAAAGCTGGCTTCACCGTATAAAGTTCTAGCCTGTCATCTTGATAAGATCTTCGCAGTAAAAACATGTCACTTTGTGGTGACCATATCACGTTAGACAGATTCGGCGGATAAACCAAATCCCATTCGGCCTTGATTTTTTCGGTTTTGGTATCGATGATTTGAATGTATCGACCCACGCTCACAGCAAACCTCCCATCCGGCGAGACATTTTTAAGTTGAACCGAAGATGTTCGCATTTCAGAACGTTTGCTCTTCGTTCTCAACTCAGCACGGTTCACAGAAGCTTCAACCGCTGCAATCTCAGAACGAATTTGATCGAGTCGCATTCCCGCGCGGCCAAGAGCTTGCTCAAAAGCATCTCTTTTTAATTGAATACTCGTCTCAAGCCGCCGCCGATCAGAAGAATTTCTCTTCGCTTCTCTGAGTATGCTTTCATATTGTCTGCGATAATCATCAACATTAGTTCCAAAGGCACGCACTTCCTCACGCGGGACAGATTCCCAGGTAAATATTTTTTCAAGGAGAGCAAGACCCTCGGCTGAAAGCTGGTTTGGCCGGAAGGCCTGCCGGAAAAACACAGTGTGTTCCCACGCAAAGGCAAAGGGATTCACCGAAATATCAAATCCATCCAAGGAAAGGACTCTCTGCTGTGGAGGAAAATTTCCGCGGACAAGATAAGGCTGAAAAGCACCGGCTCCCTTAGCACCCACAAGACGGTTTGAATCAATCCGGCTCGGTAAATAATACAAATCAAAATATTGTGCCATATTAATATCATGAGGTAAGGGAGGCGCTACCCGATCACTTGAAATTCCAAGAATCTCTTTGAATTTTTTTGAGCTGGAAGTTGCGCGGTAAGCTTCGAGAACATCTTCAAGCGTCCGCACAGGAAATCTTTCCGCGTTCGGCAGAATGATAAAACCACTCATTTCAATCGAGGACCAAGCATTCCCAAACTTGTCTTTTGCCGGAGAAATACTTGCAGCACCATCTTCCCGGGCGTAGAGAATGTAGCGTGGCTCTCCGTGAGAGTTGGGAACAAGGGAGGTATCGTAGCGAAGTCCCAGTTTATTTTTTAGCAGGTCTGTGATTTCAGCAACGTGTGCCCGAACATGAGCGCGGTCACTTCCTTCAATCACAAAAGCTGTTCCTGGCCAGCCAAAAATTTCGCCTTCTTGAAAATCAGATCCTTCCGTATACCAAACCAGTTGGTCCGGATAATCCTCAAGAAAACGCTCGATCCCAAATTTCCCGCGTGGCATAAACCAGGCAGGAGTAAAAAACCGGTGATAATGCTCCAAGTCATCGGACATACCCGCGTCATGATGCGTAAAACGGGGAAATCCCCGATTGGCCTGAGATTTTTCCACAGCGTCATGGTACGAATCCTCGAGAGAAACCATTTCTCCTCCAGGATGACGGCGATTAGCTCCTCGGACCCAGTTTTCCGGTTCAGGAGCAAAATAGACTTCTCTCATTTGAGCAAAAAATTTATCCATGATCGCAGGAAAATTTTCCGGATGTGCTTCAAACTCGGACTGCAGTCCTGAGGTCCCAATTCCCCGTTCAATCAAATGGCGCGTGTATCGCGTTCCGGCCTCGGTAAAATAACTATAAATAACCGGGAATAACGTCTCCGATGGTGCAGGGTTTACTCCTGTCTGCCATACTTCCATTAATTTCCGGATCACTCCGCGATCATCAAGCTTCCCCTTTTCTTTTTTCAAATCAATAAACGTGCGGATAAGCAAAGCAAGTTCTTGATCTTCAGCATTCGATGCGTCCAAAACTTTGAGATCTTCTTCAAGATTCTGACTGCGGCCCATCAAATGAGAAAGCACCCAGTAAGTCACGGCGATTTTTTTAGCAAGCCTTGCAAGATCCGATTCTGGTGTTCTGCCGTCTTGCTTCATCCACTCCAGCTTCGTGTGCTCTGCCTCAAAAAAATCTTCGATATCGTGAATCTCTTGATCCAAATTGCCGCTCAAACGATTTTCCGCGCGCGGTGCAAAGGTGAATTGAGCGCAATGTGTTTCATGATCATCGATCGTCACACTACCAAGACCGGTTAGCACGATGCGGAAAAGATCATGCACCAGAGGTTGGTGATGCACAATTCGGCGTGGATCTCCCAATTTTTTTCCAGAGGCATCTTGAATTTGGATGGAAGCACCATCTTTATCGAAACGCGAGGCCAGCACAAAATAACCTGTATCTCCAATCTCTGTTCTTTGGTTTGCTTCCGCTCGAACACGAATGAAAGAAAAAGGCTTTTTGGGCTCATAAATCGCAAGCTTCACGCTGGTCTCAGAAATTTTCACAACTTGGTAAATAATATTACCTTCATCCGCTTTTCGCGGTCCAATCACGATTCTTTGTCCTTCCTGAAGCACGAATCGAGTCACCGGCTGTAAAGGCCCTGATGCTACAAACGCTCCCTGTCCTACACGAAGCAAAACTTGTTCAGCCATGTAGTCGGCTACTGAAATCGAAGCCATCGAACCATCCGTCGAAACATCAAACGGAGCGGCTGCTTTTGCATTAAATGGAAGTTTCAAATCAAGAACTACTTGAGAAGCCTTACCATCGGTAAAAATGGTTTTTGTAGGTGTAAAATTGAAAGCGAAAATATTGCGAGAGCCATTAAAAAATGAAGATTCCACCTCTCCCCCTAAATAAAATTCTCGTTCCTGCCATCCCGATGATGCACGAAACTCAGCTCGTAAAGATTCTTCGCTTCTACGAGCCTCCGCGCGATTGAAAGAATTTCGGGTGAAAATCACAACATTGTTTAATACCCGGGAGCTGAAGCCGCTACGAATTTCGGGGAACTTTGCAAGCGTCGATTCAAGGTCACGAGCCATGGTGTCGAGCACTTCGCTTCGGTCGTGCTTTCCGCCTGAAGCTAAACCAGGATGCGTCACGACCATGCGAAAACTTCCGTCATCATGGGTTTGAAGAAAAAGAATGGATCCGGATTCTGCTTCGTCTTTCGAAACACCGTCGGGTCTTACCGATTTAAAAAAATGATTGGGATGAGTTTGGAAAATTTGTTTCTTTGCTCTATCAATAACCCGCAAAAGATCAAAATCCAAGACGGTTTGAGGTTGATTGAGTTTTGAATCGATCAGCGCAAGAACGTCTCGGATAAGAAAATCTCGTGCACGAGATGAATCGCTCATCACCACCTCAAAAGAACGGTTGAGCCTAGGAAGGGACCGTGACTGGGTGTGAGTAAACGTGACGTTTCCATCGTTAGTGATACGACCCACGCGAAACATCCCAAGCTCGCGAAGTATCGACATCGCCCGCTCCGCATTGCGAAGCGTCACTTCAGAAGTAGGATGAGTTACCTGATATTTTTCAAGCCAATCCTCCAAAGAAATTTCTTTGCCCGGTGATCGTGAATCAAGAAAGTCACTGGCAATCGCTTTTGCGATCTCAACTTCACTGGCAGAGTAAACCTCTCCTTGAAGAGCGCGAAGCTGGACATTGAAACGCGCAAGATCTCTTTGAAGATCAGAATTAATTTGGGTTGCGTGCTGATCAGAAATGGCGATGAATTGCGGAGTTTTGACCTCAAATTCTCCGAGTGAAATTTCAAAACGCGACTGGACCCAATCAAAAACCTGCTGAAGGCGTTCCGCAGAAATATCCGTTTGCAGCCGACCCAGGGTGACATGAAAAATAAGCCGATCGCCCCAATTCTCGTGTTCCGGATTAATCTTGCTAATTTGTCTTCGAATTTCTCGAAGCCCTTCGCCTTCGACATATCCCTTAGCAAAAATGGTCCCGTCGCCTCCCATCATAATTCCTTGAAGCACCACTTTCATCGGAAGCTGAGCGCGACAAATCTCAACAATT
>CAZOOM010000116.1:0-6616 GCA_964581425.1 uncultured bacterium
TCTAGGACGTTGCCCTCTCAAGGCAAAAACACGGGTTTAAATCCCGTTAGCGCTACGATTGGGCGCCAAGAAGTCTGCGCCCGTGCAGTTTAAGGAAAGAGAAATCATGATCTCGCGATACTCTCTGCCAGAAATGGCCAGCGTTTGGACCGAAGAAAATAAGCTCCAAAAATGGCTGGAAGTTGAACTCGCTGCCCTTGATGCCTTTGCCTATTTTGGAAACATACCTAAAGATATTCCTGCGAAAGTGCGCGCTAAAGCCAAATTTGATGTGAAGCGTGTCCAAGAAATTGAAAAAATCGTTAATCACGATGTGATCGCCTTTCTTACCAATGTGGCAGAAAACGTCGGTCCCATAGGGCGGTTTGTCCATTATGGTCTGACTTCGTCTGATATTTTGGATACCGCTCTGGCGCTCCAACTTAAAGAAGCTTCTGAGCTTTTGATCCAGGAGCTTAAAACTTTCATCGAAATCCTTCGTAAAAAAGGACTCGAACACAAAGATACTTTGATGGTGGGCCGTAGTCACGGAGTCCACGCCGAGCCTATTACGTTTGGTCTCAAGATGGCTCTTTTTTATGCTGAGTTTGAGCGCAACTTAACGCGTCTGGAAGCAGCTAAAGAAACCATTGCCTACGGAAAAATTTCCGGAGCAGTTGGTACCTTTGCCAATGTGGAACCCAAAGTTGAAGATTTTGTTTGTAAAAAACTTGGACTGAAGCCTGCGCCTATTTCAACTCAAGTTTTACAGCGCGATCGTCATGCGGAGTATTTGACGACCATTGCGATTATTGGAGGATCTCTCGAGAAACTGGCCACTGAAATTCGTTTGCTTCAAAAAACAGAAACCTTAGAGGCCCAGGAATATTTTGCAGAAGGCCAAAAAGGATCTTCTGCTATGCCGCATAAACGCAACCCCATTACTTGCGAGCGCGTCGCGGGTCTTGCACGCATCTTGAGAGGCAACGCCCTTGCGGCGATGGAAAACATGGCGCTTTGGCACGAGCGCGACATTACTCATTCCTCTGTTGAGCGCGTTATTTTCCCGGACAGTACCATACTTCTTCACTACATGATCAAAATCATGCAGAGAGTGATTCGTGATCTTTTGGTAAACAAGGAAAACATGCTGAGGAATCTTGAGATCAGCGGAGGCATGGTCTTTTCGCAGGGGCTTTTACTAGAGCTTGTTCGAAAGGGGCTGACGCGCGAAGAAGGTTACAAGCTTGTTCAAAATGCTGCCAAGAAAGTTTGGGACGAGAAGAAAAATCTAAAAGATATTGTGCTCAAAGACGCCGCTATTTTGAAACATCTCAGTCAGAAAGAAATCCTTAGCGTTTTTGATTTTGGATATCACACGAAAAATGTGGATAAGATTTTTGAACGCGTTGGGATGTTTGGATCTTCTTCAAAAAAAAGTAAAAAAGGGAATTCTAAATGACACCTCTAACCATGGATGCGATTTTGCGGACAGAACTTCCTCTTCCTTTGATCGGCCGCGGAAAAGTTCGGGATATTTATAAGATCGGTGACGACAAGCTTCTCATTGTGACCACCGATCGCTTGAGTGCTTTTGATGTGGTCATGCCCAATCCGATTCCACTGAAGGGGCGGGTTCTTACGCAGATTTCCGTGTTTTGGTTGAAACTGCTTTCCAGTGTGGTTCCTAATCATTTGATTACCGCGGATATTCACGAAATGGGACTGAGCCAAGATCTTCTCAAGAAATTTGGGGCTGTGCTTGAAGGGCGCTCTATGCTCGTCAAGCGCGCGAAGCCTTTTCCAGTAGAGTGCATTGTCCGCGGTTATGTTACGGGTTCAGGTTGGAAAGATTATCTTTCTACGGGAGCGATCTGCGGTCACGTGCTTCCCAAAGGACTCAGACAATGCGAAAAGCTTCCTAAACCGATTTTTACGCCTTCCACCAAGGCTGAAGTTGGACATGATGAAAATATTGATTTTAATCAAGCGGCTAAACTTGTGGGTGAAGACACAGCCCGTGCGCTTGAAAATCTTTCCATTGCGCTTTATCAAAAAGGGGCTGATTACGCCGAAACCAAAGGGATTTTGATCGCCGATACCAAATTCGAATTTGGCGTTTTGGATGACAAGATTATTTTAATTGATGAAATTATGTCTCCGGACAGCTCGCGCTTTTGGCCCAAGGATCGTTACGAGGTTGGCCATGATCAACCTAGTTTCGATAAACAAATTATTCGCAATTATCTTTCGGGTTTGACTTGGGATAAAAAGCCTCCGGCGCCGCAGCTTCCTCCGGAGATTATTGAAAAAACAAGTCGCGCGTATATTGAAGCTTACGAACGTTTAACGGGTAAAAAATTAGCATAGAGCATGGAGCGCGGAGCATGGTGAACTCCATGCCCCAGGCCCCAAGCTTCGATGAAAGGCTTTATGTTTCAAGCAACAGTCAATGTGACGCTTAAAAAATCAGTGTTGGATCCTCAAGGCCAGACGGTGCTTCAATCGCTGAAGTCGATTGGATTTTCGGAGGCGAAAAAAGTTCGCGTGGGAAAATATTTTATTGTGGAGATTGATTCAAAAGATAAAGCAGGTGCTGAGAAGAAAATTAAAGATATGTGTGATCAGCTCCTGATCAATCCTGTGATCGAAGAATACAGTTACGATCTTAAGGAAGTGAAATGAAAGCTTCGGTAGTTGTTTTTCCGGGATCGAATTGCGATAGCGATTGTTTTCACGCACTTCAAGATGTTGCGGGAATGCCCGTCGAATTTGTCTGGCACAAGGAAACCTCGCTTCCGAAATCTGACCTTGTGGTTTTGCCCGGCGGATTCAGCTACGGCGATTATCTTCGGACTGGCGCAATTGCCCGGTTTTCACCTGTGATGCAGGCCGTCAAAAAACACGCGGATGAAGGACGCTTCGTGATCGGGATCTGCAACGGCTTTCAGATCCTTCTTGAAGCGGGGCTGTTACCCGGCGCCATGCTTCGGAACCAAAGCCTCAGTTTTATTTGCAAACACACCTGGCTTCGCGTGGAAGACATCAAAAATCCTTTTACCAATCAGCTCAAACTTCACGAAACCATTTGCGTTCCGATCGCTCACGGCGAAGGAAATTACACCTGTGATGATGAAACGCTGAAGATGTTGAACGCCGAGGGCCGCGTGGCTTTTCGATATTCTTCGGAGGATGGGTGGATTACGGAATCTTATAATCCAAACGGTTCGCGGGAAAATATTGCCGGAATTTTAAATGCAAAACGCAATGTCCTAGGCATGATGCCGCATCCTGAGCGTTCGAGTGAAACTATCCTCTCGTGCGATGATGGCAAAGCCATTTGGGAAAGTTTGCTTGGATGGAAATCATGACGCCTATTTCTGAAAAAACAGTAGAGATCACACGCGAACTGATTCATGCTCACGGCATCACGGATGAGGAGTATGACCGGATTGTGAAAACGCTGGGACGCGAGCCAAACATCACCGAGATTGGCATGTACAGCGTGATGTGGAGTGAACACTGTTCTTATAAAAATACGAAACCCGTCCTAAAAACTTTTCCGACCTCGGGACCGCGACTTCTTGTGAAAGCCGGCGAGGAAAATGCCGGAATCGTGGATATCGGAGATGGGATCGCGATTTGTTTTAAGATTGAAAGCCATAATCATCCTTCGGCGATCGAGCCTTTTCAAGGTGCGGCCACCGGAGTTGGAGGCATTCTCCGCGATATTTTTACGATGGGCGCTCGTCCCGTTCTTCTTCTCAATTCTCTTCGATTTGGAAAGCTTGAGTCCGAGCAGTCCAAGCATCTTCTGAAGGGTGTTGTGAGCGGTATTTCTCATTATGGAAACTGCATGGGAATTCCGATCGTCGGCGGCGAAATTTATTTTCATGAATCCTATGACGGCAATCCGCTTGTGAACGTGATGGCGCTTGGAATCATGCAGGCCGGGAATATTGTGAAAGGCCACGCGAAGGGTGAAGGGAATTCTGTTTATTATGTGGGAGCGACGACGGGTCGCGATGGCCTTGGCGGCGCCGCATTCGCATCGCGCGATCTCACGGAGAAAAGCAAAGAAGATCGTCCCGCAGTACAGGTGGGCGATCCCTTCATGGAAAAACTTTTGATGGAAGCCTGCCTCGAGCTTTCCAAAACGGATGCGATTGTCGGAATGCAAGACATGGGCGCGGCGGGCTTGACCTGCTCGACTTCGGAAACCGCAGCCCGCGGATCGATGGGGATTGAAATTGATCTCGCCAAAGTTCCGATGCGAGAGGAAGGCATGACGCCTTATGAAACGATGCTTTCTGAATCTCAGGAACGAATGCTCATCATCGTCAAAAAGGGCAAAGAAAAAATCGTCGAAGATATTTTTAAGAAGTGGGATCTCCACGCAGTTCAGATCGGTGAAGTGAAATCCGGAACGCGAATGAAAGTTTTTCAAAACGGCGTTTTAGTTTCGGATGTTCCGGCGAAGTCGCTTGTCGATGAAGGTCCCATTTATATCCGCGAAGAAAAACGTCCGGAATATTTGACGGAAGCGCAAAAGCTGGATCTTTCTCAGGTGAAAGAGCCAAAAGATTTCAATGAGGTTTTGAAAAAAATCCTCGCTCATCCCAGCATTGCCTCGAAAGCGTGGGTGTGGGAGCAATACGATCACATGGTTCGAACTGATACCGTTTTTTATCCAGGACACGATGCCGGACTTGTTCGCATCAAAGGAACGAAAAAAGGGATTGCCGTCACCACCGATTGCAACAGCCTTTACTGTTACCTGGATCCTTTTGAAGGTGGGAAAATCGCGGTCGCAGAATCGGCTCGCAACGTGGTGGCCACGGGTGCAACGCCTCTTGCGATTACGGACAATCTCAATTTTGGAAATCCGATGAAACCTGAGATCTTCTGGCAGCTTCGTCAGTGTTCGAATGGAATTTCCGAGGCGTGCCGCGCGTTTGAAACGCCGGTGACGGGCGGCAACGTGAGTCTTTACAATCAAAACCCGAAAGGCGCCATTTATCCCACGCCCACGATTGGCATGGTGGGGCTGCTGGATGATATCGATCTTCGGGTTCCGTCACATTTTCAAAATCCCGGCGACCTTGTTTTTCTCGTCGGTGAAACCTTGAATGAAATTGGGGCCTCACATTATCTGATGATCGAACACAATCTTCAAAAGGGACTCCCACCGCGCCTTGATTTGGTAAAAGAGAAAAAGTTGCACCGCTTGATTTTGGATGCGGCTTCCCATCGCGAGCTTTCTTCTTGTCATGATTTGTCCGAGGGAGGTCTTGCGGTTGCAATTGCAGAATCTTGTTTTATTCGAGTGCCGGACCAACGTACTTTGGGTGCGCGAATCGATCATCTGGATTTGGTTCTGAAAGATATTCAGCGTCACGCGGATCTTCGCGCGGATGCGCTTTATTTTGGAGAATCTCAATCGCGAATGCTGGTTTCCGTGCAGCCTGAGCTTAAAGAGTCGTTTCTGAAACGTGCGCTTGCAGCGGGTGTTCCGGTTTGTCAGATCGGAAAAGTTTCGGATCAAGACGAACTTGTGATTGGAGACCGGATATCTGGCAAGATATCAGAGTTTCGAAAAATATTTGATTCAGTTCTTCCCAACCGAATGAAACACGAAATGTTTCATTCCATCTAGGTGAACCGATGAGCGGCGAAAACATCAAAGATCATTGCGGGATTTTCGGAGTTTATAATCATGCCGAAGCTGCCAAGGTAACCTATCTTGGACTTTTTTCTCTTCAACATCGCGGCGAAGAAGCCGCGGGTATTTGCACGAGCACAGGCGATAAACTTTATCTTTATAAGGATAAGGGCCTTGTAGGCGAAGTTTTCCAGGAAGGGAACCTTAGCCATTTGCCTGGACATCTTGCCATTGGACACGTCCGTTATTCTACGACTGGTTCTTCTACAGTCGTGAACGCCCAGCCCTATCGTGTGGCCTATGCTTTTGGGGAAATGGCAGTGGCGCACAATGGGAATTTGGTCAACACTCAGAATCTTCGCCGGGAACTGGAACATCAGGGTTCGGTTTTTTCCACGACCATGGACTCAGAGATTTTTGTCCATCTGGTAGCCAAGCAAGCAGATCCTTCATTTGAAAAAGCCGTGTTCAAATCAGTTCAAAAAGTAGTTGGTGCTTTCAGCGTGGTGCTGATGAATCAGAAGCAACTCGTGGCGATTCGGGATCCTCATGGGTTTCGTCCGCTCTGTTTTGGAAAATTTGGAGCAGGTTATGTCGTGGCATCTGAAACGTGTGCCTTTGATTTGATTGAAGCTGATTTCATCCGAGAAATCCAGCCGGGTGAGATGCTCGTGATCGATGAAAAAGGACCGCGAAGTTATTTTCCCTTTGAAAAAGAAACGCATACGGTTTCTCAGTGCATTTTTGAGCATGTTTATTTTGCGCGTCCTGACTCCACCATTTTTCAGGATAATGTGGCGAGTGTCCGTGAACGCATGGGAAAAAATCTTGCTAAAGAGCATCCTATTAAAGCGGATATTGTGGTTCCGGTTCCGGACTCTGGGAATTTTGCTGCGCTTGGATTCTCAAAACAATCAGGGATTCCGCTGGCTCACGGATTCACCCGCAATCACTACATTGGAAGGACCTTTATCC
>CAZOOM010000117.1:0-6590 GCA_964581425.1 uncultured bacterium
TTTCGTGTGAAATTTGAAAGGAAGATAACCGCTCAAAAAGAGCCTGTCAAATCAGCCTCGCGAAAAATTGCGGGGCTCACGTATCACCAACAGGTTAAATCGTTCTGCGATAGAATTAAACGACCCAAAAATGTTACATGCAAGTCCAGAACTGTAACAACCTTGGTTACGCGAAAATTAATCTGAAATAATCTGGTTTTGATCGATTAATGGATCCCGCTCAACCTCGTATTCAGGTCGATTATTAATTTCCTCCTACCCTATAAGAACCTACATGATTCCTTTTTAGGAGTTAAAATGGTGGCGTGCTTTTTTGCCCTGGTAACAGCAACTCTAAGAGCTAATCGAGCTTGCGCGATTTCGCTTTCCGTGGCGTGCGTATGAACGATGCGACCATGAAAACTGCCTTCATAAATAAGGACCTCGTCGAATTCTTTACCTTTCGATTTGTGTATTGTCATAACATGAATACCCTGCCATACCTTTGTTGAAGCAGCAAAATGTTCTTGGAGCAATGCCTCTTGAACAGCGGTAACCGCTCCCGCATAACTTTTCTGCAATTTCCACAATTCGCTAAGCCTAGAACGAAGAACCGCACCTTTATGTAACAGCCTTAAATATTTTGCATCCTCAGCAACTTGAAATAATTCTTTTGATCGCGAATCAGCAAATAAACGACGAATTATCAACCAATCTTCCCAAGGATCTCCCGACAGTTTAAGTTCACGTCTTTTATCAGCTATTTGGCCGCACTCATCTAGAAGGAGCTTTCGCTTAGTACCCCTAATAATTCCAGTATCAATATATCTTTGGATTGCAGTAACGAGCGTAATTTCACTTTGAGAAATTCTTTTATTTCCTTTTCGCCCTCGGATATGAGCACATAGATGCTGAATTACCTGATGCATTGTTTGTTCTTTTGAAATACTGCCCTCGAGCAGAGTGGCGATTAAGACCGCAGCAAGAGCAGGCCCCTCGGTATCCATTGCTACGTCATGGGATAAAACAGGAAGTCTTTTTCCATTACTAAAACGTTGCTCACTCATGAAATATTCAGAAACTTCCATCATTAGTTTTTTAGACGGAACAAGAACAGCTATAGACCACCCTGTTGGTCCTGACCTATTAAGGCGCTGACACCCCTTGAGGACTTCTAACTTAATATCGAGATGTCCAGCTCCCCTGAACGGATATTTTATTAAAGTGACATCGTTATAGGTTTTTGCCTTATTTGTTCCAATTAAAAGATCGTTCCCGAAAATATTAATATCTGTCCCGTTACTTCTGTTGTTTTCTGTTCCAAAATCAAAAGGCGTTGGAGTATAGGTTGCGATAAATTCACTAATACGCTTCGGATCAGCCCCTCGAAATCCATATATTCTCTGATCCGCATCAGCGAGTGCAATCAAGCAGCTATATTTCCCCATTGCTTTTATCATTTGCCACTCATTTTCATTTGTATCTTGAAATTCATCGAGAATAATTATCGGGTAGGCATCACAAATAATTTTCGCGAGGGATAGGCTCCGCGATAATAACTCCGTGGTCACCTTCGCGAATAGGTCGAAATGAAGTAAACCCTCAAGCTCAAAGAGTCGATTAATTTCAGCTGGCCGCGCATCCGTCTCTATCTCAGCAAGCCTAGCAGATGCTTCTGGTGGTGGGAATAAACGGATTCTTTGATTACTTAAAAGATATCCGTGGCTTTGCAATATTTTCCAAGAAAAGCCATGATAGGTATTTATTTCCAAAGATTTTCGTTCTATATCTGAAATAAGTTTTCCTGCTTCTTGAGCAATGCGAGCAACTGTAGCCCTGGCAAAGCTGAGAAAAAGAATGCGTTGGCTAGCCTTTAAATTACGATCATGGATTAATTTTTCTGCCTTGAGCAAGGCGACGGTTGTCTTGCCAGATCCAGGGCCACCCAAAACCAAGATATGACCATCCGTTATAAGCAGCTTTTGACGGTCAGGTGTCAGATTGAACACTTTGTTTATCTAACAATGCTTACTGCTGGCTCTTCACCAGTTTCTAAAGAAGAAGGGCGTGATTCGATAGTCGTTTGAATTGCAGATAGTGTCTCAGTAATAAACTTTGGCATTTCCTCAACTGAGCATTGCGCAAGGAGCCCTGCTGCACCGCCTGATGCCTTAGCCCATGATAAATAATCACTTAATGCATCGCGCAGCGTGTCTACCGACATACTTTTCGTTGGCTTCTTACCTGTCAAATGTATGGGCCATTCTTGATCATTGACCAAACCAAGCGCATAGCGGCGAAGAGCTGCCTCAGCTGTACCCTTCAAGAGAACATTCTCAAAACCTTTTTCTGTAGATTCATAAAGATAAGGTATCGCGGTTTGAATTGCTTGTTTTTGTGCGCCTTCTTGTAAATCACAAGCGGCAAACACAACTTTACCTAATTTTGAAAAGTGCTCGCCGAGAGGTGCTATTTGCGAATCAGTCTGAGCATTGATAACTGCAACGCCTAGCATTTCAAGCGTTTTAAATTGGTCGGGTTTGATTTCGTGTAACCTTCGGGCAGCAACGGGAAAAGCATCGTACTCGGTATTTCCCTCTGTAATAAAAACACGATTGGCAAGCAAGGCCTCACAAAATCGTAGCCGAAATTCCGTACGATATTTTTTAGGCTTAATTGTAGGTGGATATGTTGCAGGTGCTCCCGAAAGAATCCCTGCATCCCTGCGCAGCACTAATATCTGCGCAGGATCAAACTCTTCCAAAACGTATGGTGAATGCGATGTGAAAAGCGACTGGGCTGACTTCTTGCGAATGCTCTCGACTATCCTTTTTTGTGTGTGCGGTGGAATTGCGATCTCGGGTTCTTCCATAGCAAAAATAACATTTTGTTTGAGTTCGGCAATAATAGAGAGCAATGATAGGACCAGAATATTGATAGTGCCTGTTCCTTGATGTTGAAATGGTGCTGCATAATCTGAACCGTCCTCACGCTTCGCTCCTGTTCCCATAAATACTGTTAGTGCCCGTCGCAAAGTTTCTCGCGTCAGATCTGACACCCGCATATGTGGATTTTCTATCCACTCTGAGGGAACAAATGAACGTACCGCATTTTGGACATTAGATAAAATAGCAGTTATCCCGATTTCGGGTTTATCCGCAACTGGAAGCTTGCGCAGTTCCTGAAGAACCTCCTCCCACATTTGAAGTCGCTTATCCTGTAAACGAAGAATGATATCAAGTAAAGATCCGCGTTCGAGAGTCAAAGCTCTCGAGCCTGTCCGCAATGTTCGAAGAAAAAGAAATCCGCACATTCGCTTATCTTGGGTTTTAAACGGTGTAAATTTCCCATCATCCAAAACAGGAGAAAGAAAATAAGTGCTGCCAGAAAAATCATCCTCGTCCTTATCATATGTACCCGTAAAACCCAACCTTAGAGCACGGATTACCTCTGCCCCATCCGTACCTTCTGGCGGAGGGCTATCAAGCAATTTATTAGTATTTTTGTCCCACCATTCAAGATGGTCCACAAAGTGACGCGCTTGTTCATCAGATAAATCAACGACGACCACTTCTACTTTAATTTCTACAGAATTCGTCTCCAAATTCAAATAACGGCCAGCATAAAAATCATGTTCATCTACAGGCGGGCGTTTCGCCAATCGCTCAGGACCTAAGACAAGATCAATCGCTTCAAGAATTGTAGATTTGCCCGAGTTATTATCGCCTACTAATGCTACATGATTTGGAAGCAACAATTCCCCTTTGGCAATACCTCTAAAACCTTCTATTTTTATACGCGCTATTCTCACGACGTATTCACCTACGAATTAATTGGCTGAAGTTAATTTCTGTATCATTCTAAAAGAATAACGAATCTAGTCAAAACATTTGCCCTTTGATAGTTGGTTCAATAGGCGAATATGCAATTGGGAGCGCTCCTCTGGATTTACAAGCTCCACTGAGTGTGGAATAACTTCGCAGATCATCCGGAAGCGTATTCATTCTCGGATATACCTAGAAAAGCATGTGATCTCAACCGTGTTCATCCCCCTTTAAAAGTGAAAGGTCATGTGTTAGCTTTGGTAGAAATAACTATGACCAACATTTTAATCGTCGATGATGACGAGAAGGTGCTCAAAACTACTGGCGAGGCATTACGATCGAGCGATTACGAGGTGACCTTGACCGAGTCGCCTGAAACTGCGCTCAAACTTATCCGGAGCAATCCGGACCAGTTTGATCTAATTCTCCTTGATTGGAAACTTCGCTGCCCCCTCGACGGAGACATGGTCCTCAAGCTGATCAAACATATTTATCCGAATTTTAAAATTCCGATTATCTTCATCACCGCTCACACCAAGATCTCATCAAAATATTTGATGCGGCTTGGCGCCTTTGATACGCTATCAAAACCGCTTACTCGGGAAGATCTACTTGCCGCCGTCGAACGGGCCCTTGGGAAGAAATCTGAGAATCCGCACCGGCATGCTCCGGCCGAACTTAATTCGCAGGAACTGAAACGCCATGAAATGGTCCAGAACATTATCGAGGCGGTTACAACGTCATCTTCCTTAAAAAACGCAGCGATCAAGCTTGGATGTTCGCGCATGACCCTTTATCGCTGGCTCCGGATGACAAACCTTCACGAAATCCTTCTTGCGGATCATCAACACCGTCAAGAACTGGAGGCCGCATAGTGGCAATCCTGGGCCATTATCTTTTTCTTTCCTCATTCGGATTTTTCACAGGGGCACTTTGCCTGATTCTCGCCATTCTCGTTTTAGTTGCGAATCCCAAATCAAAAAGCTGCTTGGCTGCATTTGGCTTTAATATCAGCGTGGCAATCTGGAGTATTTTTTATGCTTTGATGTATCTCTCGGATAAGGATCCGGCAGCTCTTTTCGCAGTCCAGATGCTCACGCTGGGGACAATTCTTTTGAGTGTCATTTTTACGCATCTCGTATTGATTGTTTTAAAAAAGGACACCGTATCATCCAGGTTCCTTCGATGGGACTATATAGCAGCCGGTATTTTGATTTTTTTCTCATTCGCAACCAGATTCCTTGTAGCGGGTCATTCCCCCAAAATGGGATTCATTTCATTCACAGACGCAGGTCCGCTTTACTTTCTTGTTCCTCTATTTCTTTTTTCAAATCTTGTTTTCAGCACGGTCCATCTGATTCAAGGAATCAAAATTTCTAAGGGGCATGAAAAAAGCAGGCTCTCCCTGTTTCTAATTGCTTCTCTGATTGGATACATCGCCGGGACGCCAGCCTTTCTGCTAGTCATGGATATCCAGGTTAAACCGGTAACGACTCCGCTCGTTGTGTTTTACCCCATTATTTTGAGTTACGCCATCATCAGACACCGGTTTCTGGATATTCAAAAACTGGTCAAAAACACCCTTATCTTCACCTTACTCTTCGTTTTGCTGCTTGGATGCGTATCTGTAGCCCTATTGATCGTTAAAGAGGTATTCAGCCGCTGGATTGGGATATCCGAGACTCTGGCCCAGGCCATTGCCGTTTCCCTGGCTATTGTCTTATACGGCCCTCTTAAAGCCGGGCTTTCCCGGATGACGAATCCCCTTCTCTTTCAGTACTCAGAAAATCCAGAAGTCCTATTCCGAAAGCTGTCTGAGGATATTTTGAGATATCTCGATCCGCGCGAACTCGCGGTTGAGGTTACCAGTCGTCTTACTGTGATCCTAGCGCTTGAGCGTTTCGGTTTTTATATGAGGTCAATGACGGACCCTCATTTTTTTGAGCTTCAGGCTTCAACCGGGCAGCTCCAAAAAAAGAAAATTCCGCAGAGCAGAAAGTTGATTCAATATCTGGCCAAAACGGGAGAAACTCTTGTTACCCCTATCGAACAAGGCCTCCTGCCCCAGAAGCAGTCATTATCGCTGGCAAATCTTAAGGATCTGAAAATGACAGCGGCCTTGGAGCTGGAATTCCTGGGTGGCATCGCTGCATTCCCTATTATGATTAGGAACAATCTGCGAGCGGTTCTGGTTGTTGGACGAAAAAAATCAGACGCGCCCTGGCAGGATAAAGAATTCAGAATTTTAAAGAGTTTTGCGGATCACCTTTCCCTTGCGCTGGCCAACGCAGAGTACGCGGAAGGCATCAAAAGGTCGCAGGAGGAAATTTCAAGACGTGAGAGAGACGCCTCCGCAGGCATCTTGATATCAGGCGTCGATCACGAGGTGAAAAACCCTCTTCATTCGATGTCACTGGGACTCAGCACACTTCGGGCCAGTCTGAATGAGCCCAGATTTCTCACGGAACCTCGAAATGTAGTGGATCAGCGAATCGCTAAAACGATGGAAAGTGTACTGCAGGATATTGCGGAAGCCAACAGCGTGATTCAGCACCTTTCAGACCTTGCTGAACGTAAATCACTTCATATTGAAGAAAACATCCGGCCTTTACTCATTGCAGATAAGGTAATTAAAAAGCTAAACCGAACCAACGACAAAATTCTCATCCAGTCAAAAATTCCAGCGGATCTGATGCTTGCCTGTGATCCGAATGCCTTCGATGAAATCCTCTCGAACCTTATCCGGAACGCCCAGCAGGCCATTACGGACCATGGTCAGATTACGCT
>CAZOOM010000118.1:0-6550 GCA_964581425.1 uncultured bacterium
ACGAAGGCGCGGGAATCGGTTTGAACAATATTCGAGAGCGTTTGGAACGCTGGTATGGCTCTAAGTTTAGTCTTCAGTTTGCAAAATCCGAGTGGGGAGGGCTTCGCGTTTCTCTGCGTATTCCATTGGAGGATAGAAAATGATTCGTGTGATCTTAGCTGATGATGAAAAAGCATCCCGGGAATTTCTGGGAAGCATTTTGGCATCCAAACCTGGGGAGTTCCAAATAGTTGGATCTGCTGACAATGGCCGTGATGCGGTAAGGCTGGCCCGAGAGCTTTCCTGCGATGTCCTCTTTCTTGATATTGAAATGCCGCTGATGAATGGTCTTGAAGCTGCGAGTGAGGTTTTGCGCGATCCTAAACCACCACTTTTAGTTTTTGTGACTGCGTTCAATCAATATGCCGTGGAGGCTTTTGAAGCCAATGCCGTGGATTACATTCTTAAGCCTTCGGACCCGGAAAGAATTCTAAAAACCCTTACCAGAATCCAAGACAGGATGAAGTCTCGTCCTGAAGAACACGAGCGAATGAAAGCGCTTGAAGATTCTCTCATTCAAAAAGGTTTAATAAGAAAACTTGTGGTTCATAAGCGAGGTTCCAAAGACCGGCGCATTTTAAATCCCGAAGAAGTTTTGTTTTTTCATGCACACCTGGCTGAAGTCAGGGCTTTTACTGTTCACGAAGAATTTCTGGTCTCAAGCACTCTCAAGGAGCTTGCAGCGAGGCTGGGCTCCGAATGCTTTGGATTTTCTCACAAATCCTATTTAGTCAATGTGGACTGGGTCGAAAAAATTTCCCCTATGTTCAGCGGCAATTTTGAAATTTCGATTAAAGGTTCGCCTCAATTTAAAATTCCGCTCTCGCGGCGCTATGCTAAGGATTTTCAATCCAAACTTGAAAATCGACCTTAATCAGAATTTCTCTCAGAGACGGTTCTTTTCAAAGAACCGTCCCTAACAGAGAGGCCGTTGATTCAGATTTTCAAAACCTCTTTAAGACCGCTTAACCTCATTTTCTGACCGCTTGGCGTAATTCCCACGTCTTTTTGCCCTGTTTCCATTATGGTTTAACTAGAAGAAAGTAAGATCCCATAAGGAGGGAGCAAACATGAACGCATATTTAGCCCAAATCAAATGGATCGTAGAAGATCTGGTGGAAACGGTTCTTCGGATCTTGAAAAGAAAGCATAATAAAATAACAGCATTAGTATTGAGTTTAACCATCGCAGGAACTCAAATCCTGCCCGCAGCTTTTGCAGAAAGTGCGCCTGAGTTGCGCAGACAATTGCTCGAACCCACGGCCCCTGCAACATCGGTTAAAAATGTTCATGTCCCGGAGTCTCTTCCTGCGGATCAAGTGCCATCTGGAGTCTTGGTGCCTGAAGGACCGCTCTCTAAACCAGATGTCGATCAAACTTCTCAGAATGTACCGAATATTGGAATTCCAAAACCTCTGATTAAGATTGGGCGCTTGGAGCTTCCGGGCGTACGGGAAATGAGAAAGCAGATCATTGATAACTTGGTGGATCAGTTTGGGATGAGCCGTGATCAAATTGAGCGCTGGATCAAACAAGGGCTGCTCAAAATTGATTACGATCTGAAAAATAATAAAGCAACTGTGACCTTTGATTTAAGTCTCAAGATCCAGAATCCCTACGATCCAATGAGCTCGGATCCTGTGAAAGAAATTACTTATGAGTTTGGTTATCGGCAAATCCTCAAAGGAGAGATTTATGCTCAAGACTATCAGGCGCTGCGATTTCCAAAAACAATTTTGAAAACAACCATCAAAGCCGGAGATAAAACTTATGATGTGACATTTGCTCCTTTCGCGCAAATAGTGGCGAGTTCTCTCAATCTTTATCCAGAGGAGCGAGGTATTCAAACTGCCCACGTTAAGGTAACGGGTAAAGACGGGCAGGAGCTTTACTCGATGGATGTTTACGAAAAAGATGGAACGCGGACGTTTGAAATCCACTACCCCCAGCTGCAGGAGGACGGGGTGTCTTCACGCACGATTACTTCGAAACGCTTGGAAGATGGAAAGTATCATGTCGATACGGTCCGCGATTTTGATCAAAACGGCCAGCTTCTTGTGACCAGCAAGTTTAACTATCAATACTTAAAATTTGACGACTGGGGAGTGCCCATCAATCTGAGAAGGCAAATTCCACACCTTGTATCGATTACGCGTACGGATAAAGACGGTAAAGTGATTTCTGAAATTACTTTGATGGGAAATGAGGCGGCGAACATTCGAGTTAGAAATGGCAAGCCTGAAACCGTGACATTTAAAGATATTCAGGATCTTTTAAAGCAGGCGGCGGAGAAAGAAAATCTGAAGAAAACTCCGGAGGAAGCGCAGAAGGAGGCGATGCAGAATGCGGTGGTGTCGCAGCTGCAAAATCTCTTCGGATTTACCGCAGAGCAAATCCAAGCCTGGATCAAACAGGGGCTCCTCAAGTTTGCGTTTGACGCCAAAACTTTGAAAGTGACACTCACAATGGATCCCTCGATCAAACTTTCGAACGGACACGTCAATCCGCTTGATCCTCTTGGCTCGGGCGAACTTCCTCGCGAATTGGAATTTCAACTGCAGGATCCAAGTGCGAAAGTATTTTTTGACGAAGGATTTGGTGGCGCAAGGCCATTTATTTACGAAGTCACATCGGTGTATTTTAAATTGAATGAGAAGAGCTATGAAGTTGACTGGTATTTTGAGGAATACAAGCTATGGGGCCAGGTTATTCATCGGTATAGCCCTTTACCTGTACCCTATTCGTCGATTCGTGCGATTCGGATCTATGATCAGAATGGCGAACTACAAAGCACCACGACCTACCGCCTCGATCACGGCGCGGTGATTGCGGATGTGGTGTATGCCAAGCCCGCAAATGGTGTGAGTTCACGTGAAGTGAGGATCCGCAATTTTTCGGGCAGGGGATTTGTGATCTCGGCTGTCGCCGACAAAAATTCCTCCGGTGAGATCATCGGGATCACGCATTTCCAGTGGTCGGTTGATGCCTCCGGCTACACGTTAAACGGCATCCGCCGTGTGGATGGTCAGGGAAAGGAAACGGTGCAAATCAGAGACGTACGGGACGGATCTGCGTATGTGCTGATTCCCGGGAGCAAGGACCCGGACCAAGTGCGCTTCGCGAATTTTGAAGAGCTCCTCAATAGCGTGGGGCAAATGGAAAATGACCGGCTTTCACCCGAATCCAAAGTCGGAGAGATCTTCAAAACCATCATTGGCCGCGACGCCTCGGAAGAAGAATTGAAATTGATTGTCGAGGGGATTAAACAAGGGAAGATTGTCGTTCGCGAAGGAAGACTTTATGTAAAAGACACCTTTAACTCAGAATATGATTTGCTGGATCTCTTCCAGAAGGGCGTGGAAAATATCAAGAATCAACTTGGGCTGGGTCCTGACGCAGCAGCTCAACTCAAATTGGCGGGTTGGGGCACTGATCGGGGAGCAGCCAGCTGTCTGGGAGATATGTGTACGGCTGACCTGATACCGCATTCCTATGTCCGAATCAAGATTGAAAATCTCGTTCTTGATTTTGGCGGCGGCGCTTACCGGCGGCAGGACTCTGCTGCGATTCTTCAAGCTCTGGCAGCTGCGAAGAAGGAAGGGAGGGATCTAGCTGATGTTGAATCTGTAGATGTTTGGCTGATGACAAGCCTTTCCAATGTCAGATATGTGTCGTTAAAAATTCGCGGGGATGATGGGTGGGTCTATTATCAGGTTGAACAGGATAAAGTAACCCGGGTTTCTGAAGTGGATGTTGTGAAACACTCTTTCAAGACCATCATCGGCCGCGACGCCTCTGCTGAGGAACTGAAATTTTTTCAGTCTCAGCTTCAGGCGGGAAAATCCATAGATGAAATCAAAAAAAGTTTGGAGGCCGCAAAAAAAGCCATTGATGATTTGTCTAAGCGGTTGAATCTTTCCGAAGAACAACGGACATCGATTCGGATCGTTTCTTCTGTCAATGATTCCATGGCGGATCCGCTAAGAAACTTGACAGTGCTAAAACTCTATCAAAATGAATTTCGATTTGAATTTGGCAGGGCGGATTGGAGTACGGCGGCAGCGATTTCTGCAATCAAAGATCTTGTTGCCCATGGAGTATCTTTGGGAGAAATCAAAATCGATAGTATCACGCAGAATCCGTATCCCGAAAGACCAAGCAATCCGGATATGCATACGGGGCTTTATATTCAAGCAACCTTCAACATCTGGCTCAGCACAGCAGAAGGAAAAAGATGGTTATATCGCGGCTACGAGTTGCAAGATAACCTGACCCTGCTCGAAGAAATCAACGGCAATCGTCATATCCTCTACAACTTAGATGGTTCCAAAACTACGATGACTTACGATACCGATCAGCAAAAAAACCTAGTTTCAATGATGTATGAAACTAAAGATGGACAATCTGTCACCGTGGATTTGACGAAGGCGGAAATCACAGGGCCTTTTGACCCGGAGTCTGGCAAAGCGGATTTGGACTTAAGGGCGCTCGCCGTGGCGCTAAAAGATCTTCTAGGCCGCACGGACGGCGGTCTTCCTGCCGATGGAAAGTTAATCCTCAAAAATTACACAGGGCAGTTTTTTTCTAATTGCACCGAAATGGTCGGTAACAATAGCTGTCAGAATAGGATCAACTTAACGTTGCAGTCGTCCACGACTCTTTACCGCTTTGATATGACGGAAATCTACCGGACTGATGCCCACGACGTCAAGATTCCGACGAGCAGCCAGTACACCATCAAACAATTCTCCAAAGAACCTGTAAGGCCGAGTGGTGTTGAGATTGAAGTATCGGTGCTTGACCCAAGTACAAACTCAGAAATTCGGAGAAAATTTTCGGTTGATCTTACTCAAGATGGAGGCGCTGTTTGGGAAAATGGGGCGCTGGTAGGGGAAGTGTCTAAAAATGGTTTTTCACATCTGGTGAATGGAGCGGACGGATATTTCGTGATTACTCTGCATGCCGATCCATCGTTTAAACCGTGGGGCCTGTTGACGGGTCAGCAGGTAGCTTATGTGGATTCCGCAAGTAGCAGGAGTGAATTCACGCGCGGAAGTGCCTTTATCGAACAATTCATGGAAGTAGTGGCGAATCTCTTGAATGCTCCAGAAAAACTTTTCGCGTTTGTAAACGACGCGGAACTAACCAAGCTGGGAATCGTCGATTTTGAACATCGTCTTGGCTCTCTTGCATCAATGATAGTTGGGAATTTCGCTGGCCTTCCTCCCCAAAGCGAGCTAAGGACCAAAATGATTACATTGTGGGTCAAGGAGCTCAATCAACGGGCTGATTTTCTTAGAAAACTCAAATCAATTTTTGCCCAGAGCGCTTATCAGGTTAGTGCTTTAGAACGTCTGAAAGGAATTGGATTGGTCGCTGCAAGTTCAGAGGATATCTATCAAGTCATTGGGGCTTTAAATTTTAATCAAACCCAAGCAGATACTTTCAGAGAATTCAAGATCCTTCTGCTGGACGGATTTTTAAACCCTTCGGATTATACGGATATGAAAAGCCTCATCAGTTATTTACCGAAATCAATGATGGTGAATGGCGGTGTGATTTATTACGTAGATTGGGCGAGGGGAGTTGGAGGAACTTATGGACAATTTTCGGATCAACATTTTCTGATCGGAATTGCAGAGCAGGGAGGAGGGGCTCTTGAGCATGAGCTGTGGCATGGTATGGCAGATTTCTTAGAAGAGAGAAATTATCTGCCCGAAAAAAGATGGATTCGGGAGCAGCTTTTTACCCTGGGAAGTCCAGAGGATCGAGCCAGCGACTATGGGAATACAAATTACCGCGAAAATAATGCGGAGTTTGGAAAACCGATTGCGTGGAATACTGCTTTTCATCTGAACCTATGGATTGAGAAGGCAAAATCGGGGAAGTTCATTGGTCTCCGAACCCTGCTATCTTTGCATGAAATTATGGCGCATAACTCTGGCGGGGACAAGCTGCCCCTTTACGAACCTTCACAAGATGGTTATGGACCACCTAAAGCGTATGCGCCGGTTGAGACGGATGCGGATCACAACATCACGATGCTGGAGCTGGACGGAAAGCGATGTCGCTTCACCTATACCTCCGACAGTCTGCACATCCTGACGATGTCGATTGAAGACATTCAGACAGGTGCCAAAGAAGATTTTACGAATCAGATGGGTGTGGATCATCAAAAAACCCTGAGTGGTTTGGAAAATACGATGGTTAATCTTCACATTCAAAAATCAGATTTGCGCATGCCCCAGGTGATCGAGGACCGATTTCCCGCGAGGTCGAACTTAATCACGGAGAAGGCGGTTGTGTAAAAAGTGACTGAAGCGCGGTTGGTTAAAAGGTAAGCAAAAGGTACCAGGTCAGTTAACTGACCTGGTACCTTTTGCTTGAAGGGATTTGCAACTCACGCGGAGATCAGGTATTTTTTGAATAGCCCCCTCGAGGGGCGCATTAACCTTTAAACGCAGGAGTGTTGTATGCGAAAAATTTCTACACGGATTTCCAAACCCAATCG
>CAZOOM010000119.1:0-6549 GCA_964581425.1 uncultured bacterium
CGAAAGAAAAGGTGTACAGTTTTCAGAAGTCACATGAGGAAGAACTTCAGTTTGCAGTCAGCGACCGGAGAGGGAAGACGTTTGTGGATATCCGAGCTTACCATGTTCAGGAAGATGGCTCCAAGATCGGGACGCATAAGGGTATATTCATTCCGGCGGATAAACTTTCAGAGTTCAAAGCAGGGGTTGATAAACTCATCGAAGCCGCGGGCTCCAAGGTAGGGCAACAGTGATTCGACCGTCTCAGATAAATACTGACTCCAAAGGTCCTAAGGCGGATAATCCACCAACCACCCCTCCCATAATAGATGCGATTGCTGACATTCAGCAAGCCGCTGCCTATCTGGGAGTCAGCGTGAACACTCTTTACGGATGGGTTCACAAAAGAAAGGTTCCCTATATTAAAATAGGGCGCCTTTTAAAGTTCGATTTAAAAGAACTAAGTTTGTGGGTTGTTTCGCACAAAGTTGCATTGATGAGTCACTGAGAAATTGATATTTATATGAACTATATGTAGAATACTAACCATGTCGACGCCTAAAAAACTTTACTACATTGAAGACGTTGAACGGATTCTTGGGACGAACCGCCAAACTATTTATGGTTGGGAAAGGGCAGGAAAAATCCCTAAAGCGAAACGCGAACCGATGAGTAACTATCGATATTGGACTGAAGGGGAAGTTGAAAAGCTAAAAAAAATTACACGACGGGGTTGAGCATGGCTTATCCATACAAAAAAGGGAAGGGCTGGTACGCTGATTGGCGAATGCCAAATGGCATGCGTAAGCGCAAGCTCATGCCCAACAAAGTGATGGCGGAGCAGTATGAAGCTCAACAGAAACTCAAAATTCTCCGCGGTGAGATAGGCGTCGTTGATTCTGAACCTGTTACTCTTAAAGATTTTTGGGATCGATATTTTCGTAATCACACCGAGATCAACAAAAAGAAATCCTCCCAAGAGACCGAGCCTTTTATTATGGTGAGCGTCATTAAACGATTTGGGCATCTACGCCTGAAGGACATCACGCCAGAATCCATTGAGAAGTTTAAGGCTGAACGGCGAAAAGTCGTTGCCCCGGCAACTATTAATCGCTCACTCACTCTTCTTAGCAATATCTTCAATAAAGCTATTGAATGGGGTGTCATTAATGTCCAAAACCCGCTTCGAAAGGTGAGACGGTTCAAAGAGAACAACGAGCGAGTCCGGTGTCTAAGTCGAGAAGAGAAGGAGATTTTACTGGCCAATGTCTCTGGAAAGTTGCGGGACATCATCTTGTTCGCTCTTAACACAGGCATGCGCCGGGGAGAGATCATCAACTTACGGCGTGGAGACATCAATTTTACAAACAACATCATTATCATTCGGGAGCAAAAGAACGGTGAAACCTCCTACATCCCGATGAATTCAGCCTGCCATCAAATACTGGCAAAATATCGCGACCTTAATGACTCCGATCAACCCTTCGGATATGACTTCACCAGCTCTTTTGTGCGACTGATTCGCGACATTCGCAAGAAACAACTAGAGAAGAATTCAAAGAGCACGATTCTTAACGATTTCCACTTTCATGATCTTCGCCACACCTTTGCATCCACACTCGTCATGAGTGGTGTGGATCTCAACACCGTCCGTGAACTCATGCGCCATAAAAGTCTCAAGATGACTCTCCGTTACACGCATCTATCCAGCAGTTTTAAGCAGTTTGCCGTGGAGCGTTTGGACACCTATTGGACACCAGGCACTTTGAAGGGAGTTCAAACCGAGAATAAAAATTTGCGGAACCGCATGCAGGATAAGGAGATAGAAATGGTGGGCGGTACAGGACTCGAACCTGTGACTTCTACCATGTCAAGGTAGCGTTCTAACCAACTGAACTAACCGCCCTTCGGGGGGAAAGAGGACACATCTTAATCAGAATGTGCGGGATTTTCAACCTGAATTGACATTCCCTCAAAATTTTGACTTACTTGCGAAAAATCTTGCTTTAGAAGCCTCGCCGAACGGTCGAAGATGAATGAAATCATATTTTTTCGCTGAAACCCACATTTCTTGATTCCGAGGGGCAACCCAAGTAGAATACGCCTCCACTTTAGGAGTTAAATAAGAGCTGATGATGAATCAAACTGAAATTGCTGAAATTGAAAAATTACGCCATTCGTGTGCCCACATTTTAGCTCAAGCAGTCATGGATCTTTATCCTGATGTCAAAATTGCGATTGGCCCCACCATCAAGGATGGTTTTTATTACGACTTCGACTGTGCTACTCCTTTTTTAGAAGAAGATCTTCCTAAGATTGAATCCAGGATGCAGCAGATCATTGATGACAATCAAGAATTTCGTCAATTTTCAGTAGCTAAATCTGAATCACGAAATTTTTGGGTAGAAAGACAGCAGCCCTACAAGGTGGAAATTCTCGAAGCGCTAGAAGAAGGTCAAATTACCCACGTTCAAAACGGACCTTTCATTGACCTTTGCCGAGGGGGTCACATCCATACCACCAAAGATGTGCAGGCATTCAAACTGCTTTCAATTGCGGGAGCTTATTGGAGAGGTAGTGAAAGCAATCGAATGCTTCAAAGAATTTATGGAACAGCATTTTTTACCAAACCAGAACTTGAAAAATACCTCAATCAACTTGAAGAAGCCAAGAAACGCGATCATCGAAAACTTGGTAAGCAACTTGATCTTTACAGCTTTCATACTGAAGCTCCGGGAATGCCGTTTTATCACCCCAAGGGAATGAAGATTTATGAATCCCTAGTAGGGTATTGGATGGAAGAGCACCGTAGGGAAGGTTATCAAATCGTTAAAACTCCGATGATGCTGAAAGATATTCTCTGGCGCAAAAGCGGGCACTACGATCATTACAAAGAAAATATGTTTTTCTCTGAGGTGGACGAAGGGACGTTTGCGGTAAAACCCATGAACTGTCCGGGCGGAACTTTGATTTACAGTACGTCTCAGCGGTCTTACCGTGAGCTTCCGATGCGTATGGCTGAACTAGGTCAAGTCCATCGGCGAGAGCGCTCTGGTGTTTTACACGGTCTTTTTCGAGTCAACACATTCACCATTGATGACGCGCATATTTTTTGCACTGAAGATCAGATCGAAAAAGAAATTTCAGGAGTGATTGCGCTCATTCTCCGAATCTATCGACAATTCGGATTTGAACAAATCCGCATCGGTCTATCAACTCGTCCCAAAGATTCCATGGGAAGTGACGAAATGTGGCAAAAAGCTGAAGCTGGTCTTCGCGCTGCTCTTCAACACAATCAAATCACTTTTGATGTCAACGAAGGCGGCGGTGCTTTTTACGGTCCGAAGATCGATTTCGAAATTACGGATTCCATTGGCCGCGACTGGCAGTGCGGAACGATTCAGCTTGATTTTCAAATGCCAGAGCGTTTTGATTTAAGTTATATCAGCCCGGATAATTCTGCTAAAAGACCCGTGATGGTGCATCGTGCGGTGTTTGGATCCATTGAGCGTTTTTTTGGGATCCTGGTTGAGCATTACAGCGGCGCGTTTCCTGTTTGGCTGGCCCCTATTCAAGTCGCCATTCTCACGATTTCTGAGAAACATGTCGAACGCGCCAAGGAAGTCCTCGCGTTGCTGCAAAAAGAGGGCATTCGAGCCGAAGCTGATTTATCCGATGAAAAAATTGGTAAAAAAGTGCGCAATATGGAAATGCAAAAGATCCCTTATCTTTTTGTAATAGGAGACAAGGAAGTTGCATCCGGCGGTGTCAGCGTTCGTATGAGAGGTGGGAAAGACTTGGGGCCTCAGACCCTGGACTCTATTCTACCCAGCCTGCAAGAGGAAATTAAATCCAGGTCGATTTCTCGCCCTGCTTAATTAGTACTAGCCAAAATGCGCCAAACCTCTTATGATACCTCGCTGTTTTTAAGATTTATAATACTTTGCAACAAGGAGGCTAATTGATCCCAAGTCCATATTTTCGTAGCCCGATGCAGCGCTTTTCGCCAAGCAATAATAATCCTAAAGTCCGGGCTAATGAACAGATACGCGTTCCTCAGGTTCGACTCATAGGTGCAGATGGTCAGCAAATCGGAGTGGTCGCCATCAAAGACGCGCTCCAAATGGCACAAGACCAAGAGTTAGATTTGGTCGAGGTCGCCGCGCAAGCTAAACCTCCCGTATGTCGCATCATCGATCTCGGGAAATACCTATACTCTTTGACTAAAAAGGAAAAAGAGTCCAGGAAGAAGCAGAAGCAGGCCACGGTCAAAGAGATCAAACTCACTTCGAAAATTGAGGAGCATGATTATCAAACTAAACTCAGGAATGGCAGGGCCTTTCTTGAACGGGGCGATAAACTGAAGCTTTCCATGATGTTTCGCGGGCGAGAAATTACGCACATGGATCTTGGACTTAAAATTTTAAATCGCTTTAAAGGCGATCTTCTTGATGTCGCTGAAGTTGAAAAAGATGGACAGCGAGAAGGCAATGTCATTCATTTGCTTTTTACGCCCATGAGTCAGGCTAAAAAAACTGCTTTAAAAAAAGCGGCTGCGGTTAAAGCGGCAGAAGCTGCGGCTTCACCCGTGTCTCCGCCACCGACTGCGAGTAAAGGATAAAATTATGCCAAAACTAAAGACAAACAAAGCTGTAAGAAAACGATTTCGTGTGACACCGAAGGGCAAAGTGCTCGCCTCGGCTTCACTGAAACGCCATTTATTAACCGACCGCAGCGCCAAGAAAAAGCGTCAACTTAGAAAATATCAGTTGATCGATGAAGTGGATGCCGGTCATATCAAAAAGATGCTGCCTTACGGCTAAAGCATTAGACTACGGATTGATTTAAAGGAGCTAGACCATGCCACGCGCAACAAATAATCCCGCAACACGAAGAAGAAGAAATCGCGTTTTCAAACGCGCCAAAGGTTTCGTTGGTGGACGCCAACGCCTATTTCGAACCGCGGTTGAAACAGTACGCAGAGCTGTGCGCTTTTCAACACGCGACCGCAAGCAGCGCAAGCGCCAATTTCGTGAACTATGGATCATTCGAATGAATGCGGCATGCCATGAAAATGGACTCTCGTATTCTCGTTTTATTGATAAGTTAAAAAAATCGAATATCCGGCTGGATCGAAAATCACTGGCCGAACTTGCAGTTCGCGATAAAGAAGCTTTTGCCAAGGTCGTTCAAGTCGCTTCTAAAACAACTGCCAAATAGTTTTCCGCAGCTGATAGATTACAAGCGCGGGTAGGTTTTCGTTTCATGACGCCAACCATTGAAGAGATTCACGAAGAAGCCCGTCAAGCTTTAACCTCGATACAAAATCTGGAAAGCCTCGAAAGCTTCCGGATAGCTTTTCTTGGAAAAAAGGGAAAAATTACAGCGCTCTTTGACCATATCAAAGAGCTTCCGAATGAAGAAAAGCGCAGTTTCGGAGCCAAAGTCAATCAACTCAGAGATTTCGCAGAAAAGGAACTTGCTTCTCTCAAAGAAAAATTTGCCAGCACTTCAACATCGTCTTCTGTTTTCTTTGACGAAACTTTACCAGCTATTTCTCCGACCACGGGTCGAATCCATCCTTTAACAAAAACATTTCGAGATATCTGCAAGATTTTTCATCGTATGGGGTTTGAAATTGTGGATGGTCCTGAAGTGGAAACCGAGTTCCATAACTTTACAGCTCTTAATATTCCTTTGGATCATCCGGCCCGCGAGGGTTTTGATACGTTTTACACGGAAAGTCGCCATCTGCTCAGATCACAAACTTCGACCGTTCAAATCCGAGTGATGCAAAATCATAAACCGCCTCTGCGGGTGATTGCGCCTGGGCGTGTTTACAGACCAGATACAGTCGATGCAAGTCATTCCTTTATGTTTCATCAGATTGAAGGACTTTTTGTCGATGAACACGTCACGTTTGCCGAACTCAAAGGGATTCTTCACCATTTTATTCGAGAGTTTTTTGGCTCCAGCACGCGAATTCGTTTTCGTCCTCATTTTTTTCCATTTACTGAACCCAGCGTTGAAGTTGACATTGAGTGGGGAAAAAAAGGGTGGTTGGAAATTCTTGGTGCGGGAACTGTCGATCCGAATGTTTTTAAGGCTGTTGGCTACAACCCAAAAAAAGTTCGCGGTTGGGCCTTTGGCATGGGAGTTGAACGCATGACCATGCTCCGGCATGGAATCACGGATATTCGTCATTTCTATGACAATGATCTTCGTTTTTTGAGGCAATTTTCATGAAACTCAGCTACGAGTGGCTTCAATCCTTAGTGCCTTCTAAACTCTCCGCAGAAAAACTCGGGGAAAAGCTGACTTTATCAGGGCTAGAGGTCAAAAAGGTTGAAGCCGTAACAGGGAACGACCAGGCACTGGAAATTGAAATTACCTCAAATCGGCCCGATTGGCTTTCACATATTGGAGTGGCGCGGGAAATCAGCGCGCTTGAAAATATTTCATGCAAACCGCTTCCTAAAATTCCTGCTTACCAAGTCAAAAAAGACAACACGTGGACACTCCGGCTGGAAAACAGAGAGTTGTGCCCGTATTACACAGGCATTTATATTC
>CAZOOM010000120.1:0-6507 GCA_964581425.1 uncultured bacterium
GGAAGCCCAGGCTCAAAAGTTCTACTTTATCCAACCCTACCTCTCCCCTACAATGTTACCTGTCCCCTTGGTACCGGGTACCTTTCAACAGATGATTTGAGCAGTTTTTGTTGGAGTTACGACACCAAAACACGGCTTGGTCGGGAGTGCTGTTCTTGATCAGCAGGCACTTTGTCTTGACCTGTTGTCGAATCAATTTCGGTGAATCCAGGAGTGGCAAAATTTTTCCGAAAAAGTTTTTCTCCATTGGTGTAGGCAACATTCCCCGGCAGGAAATTGGAATCAAATTTCTGGTTCAGAATGACCGGGTTCATCGGTTGCGTGTTTGCTTGGCGATATTCTGAAATGGGGATGTAGGTGTTTTTGATTGAATCAAAAGGCGCAACCTGCCCGACCTCGTTCCGGATTTGGTCAACGCGTGTTGAGAGCATTTGATTGGTGCGCTTGATATTTTCATAATCAGGATCACCCGGCTTCACCCCGGCAAGCTCCATCTCTCGGAGTATGCGGCCATTGTCTTGTATCATTTGACCGTAGCGGGTCGCATTTAAATTTACGTAACCCTCTGCGGTGATCGGCTGACCTGCTTCATTAAGAAAAACTCCGACCGCGCCCGAAGGGGCTTGATACTCAAAGCCCTGCACCTTTTTCTCGAACTCACTTAATTGAACCTCGACCGATACGGTGCCGTCCGTGTTTTGTCGGTGGATTTCCTTGCGGGCATAGGCGAGCGGGTTGGCTGTGATCCAGATCAGCCCGATCATCGTAATCAGCGCAAACTCGCGATTTAAGGCCATGTTACCCTCCTGATCAAAGATTCCCATGGAGGAAGGGAAACGGCACGGCAACAGCCTTTAAATCCGGTTTGATTTAAATGGGATATTCAAACGTAGAAAGGGAGGCGTTTTTTAATAAATCGCCAATTAGAAACCATTGTCTTTGGTCAGGTGATTGCGCACCGAAAACCCAAAGCTCTGAAATGTTCAATTTTGGAATGCGAACTTTATCAGCATCGAAGCGGCCTCTGCGATTCAAATGGAAGGCAACGACCAAATTCGTTGATCGGACATATTTCCGTGAGAGTTTCTCAAGCTCTGCCTCAAATGTTGCTGTCGGATTTAATTTTTCCGGCACCAATTCCTTTAATTGGACGGGCGTAAAAACCAACTCATTCTCATGCTTGAACATCGTCACGATGTCATAATCAGCCTGCTCATGTCGCGCAAAATGTATCTTCTCGCCGACGACCTTACTCAAGCCGAGGCAAAATAAGGCACCTTGCCGCCCTTCAAGATGTGGTTTTAACGTTTGAGTTCGCAAGGTTCTGATTTTTTCGTTTGGCGCATTCTGGATGAAAAACGGCTCAATCTCCCGAAGCCCTTTTAATACTTTTTCGGGGTCATGGTAAGTCAACTTCGTCCATTCATTAGGCGGGGCTTGATCCATGCTTAGTAATTTTGTCTCTCAGGATTGTTAAACTCTCCGGCTCTTTTATTTTAAACAGCTTCATCATCAATTCGGTGGAAACCAACACAAGAACCATCGAGGTGTGTAATTCGGTGTCAATATCATGGAACGGCCCGGGATTGAAGGATTTAATCTCTCCTTTCTCGTCCGCTACAACATAACGTTCCAATGAGCGGGGTGATGTATGACATGGGCCGGAAGTTATTCTGTAAATTGAATCGTAATAAGCCGAAAGCCCTGCTCGTTTGGCAAGGCATTCGATGCTTTCTTCCGTCGGCTTTAACTCACCAATTTCTTTTAAAACATCATCGAGCATACCCTTCGCAATCAATTCACGGGTTGATTCAAAGATGCCGTGGGGATTATTTTTAGCGGCATTTAAAAGTTTTTTTCGGTAGAGCAAATCTTTGCGGGCGTATTCAGACGAGAAAGCAGTATCTTCGCAGAGCAGTTTAAGGATGATCAGAGCTTCAAGTAGGGTTCTCAGCAGAATTTCAGCTTCGGCTCCCATCCCTTTTCTTGCCAAGATGACCAACGCCTGAAATCCGTTGATGATTTTTACGTATGCCGAAACCGACATAACCTCTTGGCCGTCTAAATTATGGGCATTCAAATCGTATTTCACCCCTTGGCAGATATGATTGAGTTCAAAAGCCCAATCAAATAAATCCTTGTGCTTGGTGTATATCTGCCGCTCGGCTTGCAGTATTTCGTCGGAAAGATACCCGTAATAAGCAAACTTTTTTTCTGTGTTGTCCATGGATCGCTCGCAGGTTTTGTGGTATTCTACCGCACAGCGATCACAGCATCATGCTCTTTTAATTTTTAAACTTTAAGCGACCTTGAGTTCTTGGGCGAGTAAGCGAATGATCTTTGGTTCTTCTGTCCAAAGCCAATTGCGGTATTCGACCATCAAAGGGAGCCAATTTGGACACTTAGACGAACCTGAATTTATAGGCCAGTTTGAGTGTTAAGAAGATAACGCCTCGCTTCCATTCGGAGGCGAGGCGTTCTTTATTAGATTTATTGGAAAAATGGATTGTACGAAAAAGAGAATTTCTATGGAAAATACTTTTCTTAAAGCGCAATCTGCTGCAACTAAATTAGTTGTAAAAAGCGCTATGAATCCTGCATTATGGTTTGCAGGAAGTATCACACCCGTTTGTTTCATAGCTGCATGGTTTTTCCAGCACGACCAATCCGCAAAAAAATTACTTATCATTTTTGGTTCTATACCAATCGCTTTGGTGGCCCTTGCGTATTTATTTTTTATGCTCTTTGATCGAGATCGACTTCATTCGGAGGAGTTTCAACTTAAAAAACTTGGTCTTATCAAAAGCAGAAGTTTAGGTGAGTTACCCGATTCAGAAAATAGGCCTTTGTTATCAAACCCCGAAGGTTCTAAATAATGCTTTACATATTAAATTTTAATGATAATTTTTCTACGAGAGATCAAATCACGGCACAGCTAGACAGCCGACGAGATTTAGTACAGGATTGGTATTATTGTTTAACCAACTCCATCTTTATAGAAAGTTCTCTTTCAACCACACAACTGCGTGATTTTTTGCTAACGATTTCAAAAGAGCATCCGAACGCCCGTATTTTTATATCTACAATTAAGAAATTTCCACTTAATGACGGTTGGTTGCCACAACCCGCATGGGATTTTATAAATAAATATTCACAGCCCTAATTGATTTTTTGGAACATTAATATGTGGTCTCGAAAGATCAGAAGAAAAAAATAAGCTTCGCGCCTCGTGAACCCCGCCATTTTTTCATGGCCACAAGTAACGCAATCCATTGACGTTGGGTTATGTGTTTGGCATCCATCCCGACGAGCCATTAGAAAAGCCAGCACCCTTTTTGGGTGCTGGTTTTTTTTATTGTCCCCTCTCCTCAGCTCGGACAGAAACATCAAGTTTCTGCCGAAGCAGTGACAAACCATTGGGGTGTGGTACAGGTTTGATTTGTTCCGCTTAAATTTTCTTTTGATCTCCCCTTCCTTCGTCCCATAGAATGCTGTCTGGCACTTCAATGCAGTCGGGCTTGAGGATTGGACGAAGTCACTTATACATTTATCTAGCTTTCAGAATCGGAGGGAGCGATGCGTATTAGAACCATCAACAAAATCTCACCGTGTCTTTGGTTCAATGGAAAGGCAGAGGAGGCGGCGCGTTTTTATACGTCCGTCTTCAAGAATTCCAGAATTACCAATATCGCCTATCGCACGGAATCCGTGGCAAGAATGAGCGGCCTGCCTAAGGGAAGCGTCTTGGCCGTATCGTTCACACTGGATGGCCAGGAATTTCTGGCCTTAAATGGCGGGCCTGATTTTCCGTTCACCCAAGCCATATCCCTGATGGTCTCGTGCAAGACTCAAAAGGAAGTGGATTATTTTTGGAAAAAACTTTCCAAAGGCGGCGATAAGACCGCGCAGATGTGCGGTTGGTTAAAAGATAAGTTTGGCTTGTCGTGGCAGATTGTGCCGAACCTTTGTGAACAAGTGCTCAAGGACAAGGACCCAAGTAAAGTTGATCGATTCTTCACGGCCTTGGGGCAAATGAAGAAACTGGATATCAAGAAGCTTGAGAAAGCCTATCGGAATTAACTCGTCTCCATATAAGCTGTATAATCCACTTATGATTGAATACGAAAAAATGATCAGCGGGCAGTTGTACAATGCCAACGATGCTGAATTGGTCCGGATGCGCCGTGAGGTGCGGGCTTTATTAGATCAGCTCAATGCATCGGCTCAAAATGTAAGAACCGGAGAACGGCTGGAATTATGCAAAAGGATTTTTGGAAAAGCAGGTAACGGGTTGTGGCTGCAGCCGCCTTTTTACTGTGATTATGGAAAAAATATTGAACTCGGCGATAATTTTTATTGCAATTTTAACTGCGTGATCCTTGATGTTGCGAAAGTCATCATCGGCTCTCATGTCATGATGGGACCCAACGTTCAAATTTATACCGCAGGTCATCCGCTCGATGCCAAACAGCGGCAGCAAGGTCTGGAGTTTGGAAAACCGATTACGATTGGCAGTCATGTTTGGATTGGTGGGAGTGCAGTTCTTTGTCCAGGCATCAAAGTTGGAGAAAAAAGCATTATCGCGGCAGGTGCTGTTGTCACCAAGGACGTCCCCCCGCTTGTTGTGGTAGGCGGAAACCCCGCAAAAATCATAAAAGAATTAACAGATTAAAAGCACGAATCCCCCCACAAAATCTCTGATAGCTGCCATCCTCAAAAGGGTTGTCGTATAATAAGGGCAACTCCTTTTTCATTATTAGATTTTTTCAAATCAAGAGAGACATGAGCCGAATTCATTTTATAGAAGTAAAAAGCAAGGAACTCATAGCGCAAGTGGTCTCGCTTGCTGATCCAATATGGCGCGAGCATTACACTCCGATCATTGGAGAGGCTCAGGTTGATTACATGCTGGCAATTTTTCAATCGCCGTCGGCCATTCAAAAACAAATCACAGAAAACAGCTGCTACTATTACCTGCTTCAAATCAAAGGCGGAATTTTTATCGGTTATTTAGGATTTACTTTACTCAGCCAGGAACTGTTTCTGAGTAAAATTTACCTTTTCCGAGAGCATCGTGGCGTGGGATATGCAAAGGAGGTCATGAGCTTTTTGGCAGAGTACGCTCAAAAACAAAAATGCTCCAAAATCACTCTTACGGTCAACAAAAAGAATCTCAATACCATAAAAGCCTATGAGAAAATGGGGTTTTCCAAAATAGAAGCAATGGTTCAGGATATTGGAAATGGTTTTGTGATGGATGATTATAAAATGGAGAAGTTTCTGACCTCGTAAGGTCCTCTATCGTCTAAGGCTGTTGAATCTAAGTCTCTTTCACACAATTTTTTATGATGAGTCTCGATATGATGAATCTTCTTGCGCAGATCGGTGTCATGCTCGCCGCAGCACTGCTTTTTAAAAAAATCGCAGAGCGCATTCACTGCCCCGCCATTTTTGGGGAACTCATCGCGGGCGTTTTGCTGGGCCCCACGTTTTTAGGATGGCTCTTTCCCGAATTTCAGCGCTCGCTCTTCCCCATTCACGGCGCATCGGTGCATTGGCGCGAGATAATTTTTCAAACCGGATTACTCCTCTTCCTTTTCACCGCGGGACTGGAAGTGGATCTCGCGCATTTAAAAACGCGCGGCCAGACGGCCTTCTGGACAAGTCTGCTTGGAATCGCGGTCCCGTTTGGACTAGGCGCCGGCCTCGTGATTTTATTTCCCGATTTTTGGGCCGGACATCTTTATGGAACAGGCTGGATGCCCGCGCTTTTTTTGGGCACTGCACTTTCCATCACCGCACTGCCCGTCATCGCCCGCATTCTGCAGGATCTGCGATTACTCAAAACGGATTTCGGCACCGTGGTAATGACCTCCGCCATGATCGACGATCTCATCGGTTGGATCTTTTTTTCGATCTTACTGAATCAAGTGACAAACGCGACCGCGGGATCGGCCGCACTTTTTTCAAAATTTATGCTGCTCACCGTGTTCTTCGCCGGAGTCCTCGCCTCGCGCTGGTCTGAGACCTGGCAGACGCGTTACCGCATCATATCACGGATCATTTCAAATTTTTTTGTGCCGCTTTATTTTGTTTCGATCGGACTCAAAACCAATTTCCTCGCACATTTTGATGGCCCCCTGGTCAGCGCAATTCTCGGAATTGCTTTTCTAGGAAAAGTTCTGGGCGCGACTCTCGGTGCGCGCTGGGGCAAGTCCTCGATCCGGGAATCCTGGGCCATTGGGTTTGCCATGAATGCCCGCGGCGCAATCGGCATGGTCCTCGCCTCACTCGCTTTCCAATATCATCTGATTGATGAAGCCATGTTGGTCTCCCTGATCTTCACCGCCCTCATCACTTCCCTCGCTAGCGGCCCGGCCATCAATCGACTTTTGAGAGTCTGAATTTCATCGAGAGCGAGAGCACCCGCAGATTACTTTTGAACTCAAAGAGACACATCGAACATAACCCTGGGGATAGTAACTCGAAACGATGACATGTTTGGGC
>CAZOOM010000121.1:0-6340 GCA_964581425.1 uncultured bacterium
CCATCGGCAAGATTTATATATGATGAGAACGGACACATGTTAGGTGTCTTTTATTCTTCGGAACCGAGGTTTTCATGGGGCTATTATGCGATTGAGGGGCTACTTTTTTTAACAGCTCTCTTCACAGAAAGTTTTTTGGTTTGCATGGTTTCGTTCGGATTTTTTTGGATTTATTTCTTGGTATTTCCTCTGGTGCATTTAGGGATCGAACCTCATCACGGTCATGAACTCACGCATGCTTATCAATTTCTTCTTATGGATAGGATCCAGAAAAAACTCAAATCCGAACTTCATCTCGATGTTTCCATTTTAAAAATTGGAAATGCCGTTGGTGATTTAGAACCGATTGTTGAAGAGATAGGTAATGACGCACCGAATGAAAATCTTTTGATGCGGGTTGCGGATCGTTTGATCCAGCAATTTCAAAACAATTTTCGTTTAGAATCAGAATCTGCAGTAGGGACACCGTCCGGTGAGCAGGGCCGCTCAGAATTAAGAGACGGCAGCAGGAACGAGTTATCTTCTTTTGCTGAAAAAATTGAGCAATTGGAGGGATGGAAACAGGCAGAAGGGAATGACGCAAAAGCGAATGGAGTTGTGATGCGTTTAACGCATCAGTACCCAAGGCCTGTGGTTGTAAATTTTGAAAAGTCTCAAGATGGATCCTGGAAAATTTCCGAGTCGCATCATGAGCCTGATGTTTTAGGTAATGTGCAAATATCCTCACGGGTATTTATGTGGGATTCACAGGCGCTGGTTTTTTCCTTAGCAGCAACTTTGCCTAGTACAGATACTAAGAAAAATCGAACCATCAAAATTTCTGCAGTAGCGGCAGAAGATTTTCAAGAAGTGACACTGTCCTCGGATGGAGTGATTCAATTTTGGGTGTCGCCACAATTATGGGCCAAGCTTGAGCCTCAGCTTAAGCTGGTCCATTGGGGACATCCGGTTATCCGGTTTTTTCAAAAGGACGAGTCAAAACCCGAAGCCCGTGCTGAAGTGCGCTTGTCTCGGGTTGAGCCAAGCACTTTTCATACAACAAAGGGGCAGGCCCCTTTTGATGCGTTGGTTCAAACCGCACTTATGAGCGATCTCAAAGACTATTTTGATCAATACTTGCTTCGGTCTGAAGAACGGCAGCAAGTGCGGCTGGATGGCGGAAAGGTCATTGAGCGTAAGGATCTTGATCAAATATTTGAAACCAAGTTTCAGGAAACCTTGGATCGTCTGACGAAAAATAAAAAAACATTTGAAGATCGATTTCGAGCTCTAACGCGAGATCGCTGGCTGTGGGTTCACTTGGAAGCAATTTTGCAGGACATGCTGGGCGAACTTTTTCCTGTTTATGCGCTTACTGCGGGGAGTCATAAAGGGGATTATGGTTTTCTGACTCAAACTCGGCTTATACCGCATACGTTCCAAACCATGGATGGCCCGGTGACGCTTCAGTTTTTTGACACGGATCGAATTCCAGCAACCAATTTGGATTCCCCAGAGCTCCGGCAATTTCCCATGATTCATTATCTTACGGACACCCTGGCTGCGGGAGGAGTCGATACTTCCGATTCAATCTTTTTGCTGGGTATGATGATGGATCTTGTCACTCCGGATGAGAAAGCGAAAGCCCGCGCGGCACAGCCATCTCGCGCTCTTGAGCGTCCGGATCATGGAAAAGAGGTCGAAATAGTGCCAGCCGGCATTGCTGCAGCTTTTCGAGAAAAATCTCCTGTAGAGAGGCTCATCGAAATCCTTCAATATGAAAAACCAGAAATGGGTAAAAAGTATTTTCAGGTTCTGGATACGATTCCTTTTTGGGTGAATTGGGTCAATCGAGTGTATCGAGGAGATGCCGATCCAAGTCAATTTCGAGATGGACGAGCTACTCAGGAACAGTGCGAGCATCTCGCAGAGTATATTCAAGTGGTGAGAAACCTCTTGGCCTATTTGCCTGAGGAAATCCAAGCACCTTTGAGCAAGATCATTGACTCCTACCAGGAACCCGAGTGGAGCGTTGAGAATCTTCCCTCGACCGAGGAGTTTCTTGCAAAACGCCAAGAGGCTTTGGAAGTTCTTGATCGATTAGCAAAATTTCTTGTACCTACTCTTCGCTCTGAAATCAGGCAAGAAGCAACCCGAGTTCGAGTTCAAGGTGATAGTCGAATTTCAATTCCCAACATCCGAGCTCAAAATCTGCCGGAGGGGCTTAACGGACAATTTTTTATACTGGCGCCGGTTTATCAAGAACAAGAAGCTCTCCCTCGATCGATTGAAGCGGCAAGACAAGCCAAGTACCTGTCTCGAGTTATTTATGTTGATGATGGAAGTTCTGATGCGACAACTCAAATCTTAAAAGACTCGGGCGCTTTTTTTATTTCTTTTGAACAGAACCAGCATAAAGAAGGCGCAATTCTATCAGCGCTCAAGCATTTGGAAACCAAGCACCAAACGCTTCCTGAATATGTGCTGGCGTTTGATGGGGGCGATTCATTTTTGAAACCCAAAAAGAAGGGTTCGAGCGTCACCAGCGAAATTACCTCAGCAATCTTGCGTCTTAAGCGAATGAACCAAAATTCGACAACCCCTTACGTGGCGATGCCCATCGAAATTCAAGCGCGTCTTTCTTCTCGGCCTACCTTTTGGGACCGAGTGCAGGCCCATATGTGGAAAATGAATATGCTTGCAAACAGAAAGGGAGCGTATTTGCCTGGCGGTGGAGAAATTTATCGCACGAAAGATTACCAACAGGCGCTACAGGCTATGAGGCTGAATGATTTTGAAAGCGGAACACCCGAACTTACCCATCAGATGAAATTGCGTGGAAAGTTAGCGCCGCTTTTGAGAAATTTAACGGTCCAAACTGACGTTATGCCGAACGCAAAAACTTTTATGAAACAGCTGAGAAGGTTTTCACGTGGCAATTTGAGAGCAAACCCCTGGTTGATTTTGGGGCTTTTTATGGCTGACTTTGTGATTTCGCTTAACCTTTTGGGAACGCCTGAAATATTTTTAGTAGAAGCCCTTTTGTTTGGAGTCATCAGTTTATCTTTCCCCGCAGTTTTTTTTACGGCTGTTTACATGATTTCTTCTTACATCATGGGGCATTTTGCGATGTGGGATTTATTCAGAAATAAAATTCAGAAGAAAGGTCTCTCTGGAGGCAAAGTCATTACGCGTTCCGAAGCGCGTTCCGCCAAACCCGGCATAATTGGAAGGGGTACTGAAACTGCTGAAACACAGCTTCGCGCAGAAAAGAGGATTCAAAAGACAAACCAGAAGGCTGGGCCGGGTTTGGGACGTGCTCTGTGGAATCCGTGGGAAAACGATTTAGGAACTCGGCAAAAATTAGACTCGATCGTCCGCCAGCTTTATCTTCCCATACAGCTCCTCGCCATTGGCATTTATGGCACCTTGCTGGCATTCTATATTGTGTCTCTTCCCAACCAGGAAGCGATTATAAAATTTCTTCATGTTGGCATGATACCGGCCGCAATTTTTGGCTTAACAGGATTATTTTTATTCCGATTTTATTTGAGCGCATCTTGGAAGAAATACGATCCGCATTTACTCCAAGGCGGCCCATTTCGCTATACACAAAATCCCATTTATTTTTTGTATACAACCTCGATGGCTTGGCTGGCCGCCGCGTCTATGGATTGGAGAGGCGTTGGCGCTTTAGCCGCCGGCACTACGTTTATATTTTGGAATATCCTGTCGGAGCGGCGCGTCCTTTACAGTCTATTTGGAGAGGAATTTAAGAATTATGCAGGCCGCACTTCACTCTTGATTCCCCGAAAGCCCTCTGAAGTTGAAGCAAGAATTAAGCCGGAGCAGCGCGCGTCAGCGGGGAAACGTTCTCGATCTGAGTTAAGACGAAAGCCGTGGATGACGCACGAGGAATTTCCTCAGGAGCTGGTGCTTGCAATTGAAAAATTGGAAAATCAATACGAGCGTTACGCTTCGAGAATTCTCGATCACGCTGCGCAGGCTGCAGAATCGGGAACTTATCAGGCTCGTCTTGAAAAAGATTTTCGTGATCTTGACCGAGCGCGAAAGGATTTAGAGAATCGTGTTCGTTCGTATGCCCGCCTTGTATCCTCCCAAAGCCCGCTCAAAAAAGTTCTTCAGGATTATCAAAATCATCTTAGGCAAACCCATAAAGATGCTCGTGATGCTTTGTCTTATCTTGTCAGTCTTTACGGTGAAAAATTATTTGCGTTGAAAAATAAAACGCCATTTTATTTGGATCTTGTCAAACAAGCACAAATCTTTACTAGACGAAATTTTATAGGGCTTGGCCTTGAAGTGGACGATGAAAAACGAATCCAAAATTTAGCTCAAGAAGTTGATCAAACCGGGAAGTTTTTGAGTGATATTGAACTGAAAATTCTGCAAACCGCAGATCAGATCGACCGGCTTCAGGTGATCGAACATGAGCGTAAGCGGGCGCTTGAAAAACTTACAGATTTGGAAGCGAGCTTAAAAGAAACTCGCAAAACTCAAGAGCGAGAGCGATTAGAAAATCTGATTCGTGAACAAAAAGCAGTGATTGAAAAACGGACGCCGGCTTGGAATCAAGTAGATCCAGACCGTAAAGACCTGCAGCAATTTTTGGCAAGGCTTTATGAAATGCAGGCAGAAACGACGGCTCAACTAGAAGTGAGCGTGGAGCGTCTCAGTGATGCGGTGCGCGGACTTTTCCGAAACCAGTCTTCGCCGCGCCCCTTCTTTTTTTCCATTCATCATTTTAAAAATGCACTTTACTCACAGCTTTATTTAGGGAAGGGTGAGCAAGATCGAAAAATTCTTGTGGAAGCCTTAAAAGACATTTACAGACCGAAATCGGGACCAGCAAGAGAAGAAGATGTTGAAGCCTTAAAAGACATTGACAGACCGGAATCGGGAGCAGCAAGAGAAGAAGATATTGATCTTATGGCCGAGGGCGCCGCGCGATCGATGGCTGAGTCATCTGCGCACTTCTTTGCCCGAAACAATGGATACGAACTGAAACGCTTTCATTTGCTTAAGAAGTTGCGCATGGCAACTGGAGAGCGATTACGTGCAGGCTCAAGTTTTCTTTTTCTACTCTTTAACTTTTTTGCTTTTGTTCGCTATTTCAAGCAAACAGGGCTTATGTATTTATCCTTCTTGGGGGTGATTGGAATTTTGGCAGGCGATGCGATTCCTAAAGCTCCACGTGTTGAGGTCTCTCAGCCAGCAGCGCCAATTGAAGAAAAAATTCCTGAGACTGTTCCGCAGGCGCCTGCGAATCAAGTTCAAGTCGCTCAGTCAGTAACCCCCGCCAATACTGCAGTGCCAGTGCCAGCCGGGGCTAAAGCAGACGAAGTTTCAGAGAAAAAAGCAGAAAAGGCTGAAGCTTCCAAAGAAGAAGAAAAGAAAGGACCGAGCAACGAAGATATTTCAGCGAAAGCGCTTGCCGATCTCAGCCAGTTTGTGGCTCGTGCGAGTGAAACCAATACTCCTCCGCCCACCGGAATGGCAGCGCTTGCTGTGGAACTTGCGGAGCTTACGAAAAAAATTGAAGCCTCCAACGCCAAACTCTCGGAAACAGAAAAAGAGGCGATTAAGGCAAAAGAAGAAATGGAAAAACGTCTTGCCGAGAATGCTAAGGCTCTTAGCGAAATCGGAAAAGATCGGCCTGATAAAAAACCCAAGGATTGGGGCGCGTCCAGCAAAACGAATGAATGGAAAAAAGTCAGCACTGGAAACGGACAACCTTTAGCAGTGCCGCCAGGGCAGGCAAGGGGATCGGGAACTTCAGGGCGGCCATCCTTTTCTTCTTCAAATACCCATTCGATCAGTCAGGGGCTTGGCGCCGAATTTCCAGTGCTGCGAAAAACAGGAAACATCGGCCGCTCACTCGCCCAAAATTCATTTGATGGTATCGACCATCAAACCATGACTTACACCTCGAGTCCTCATGATTGGAAACGCTGGGATACTTCTAATCGAGGTGCCGGCACCGGAACCATGGAAATGAATGTGGGTAACCAAAGTGAGGTCGCTATTCCGATGGATCCTGGGTTTGTGGTGGTGAATTTCGAATCAGATCAGGCGAGTGCGAGTGGAGATATTTTCATGGATGAGGGAAATCGCATTTGGAGTTTAGTGGGTACAAATCTTGGAACGGCTTTGATCCATGTCCGGGAAGCAAAAGAAGGCGAGCTCCCGCCGATGACATTTAATTTTCAAGTCAACGGCCAAGGATTTCAAAAGTGGTGGGACGCTTTACCTGCGCCCTTGCGAGAATTTTTAGAGAAGGCTAAAACATTGCCTCTTCAAGATCGTATGAAGATTAAGCGGCAGATCATGGGCCTTACGA
>CAZOOM010000122.1:0-6315 GCA_964581425.1 uncultured bacterium
TGCTTCCATTCTTCTTGCCAATGCTCAAGGTGGAGGATGGCGGGTCGAGACGGCCACTAGAAAGGCTTGCAATTCTTGGTTTGTAGAGATAGCCCAGAAGTTAGAAGCCGTCAATTGGGAAGAAGTTGAATCCCGATTGCCAGACACTGCTCGCGGAATGTTTTTGAGGCTTGTGAATGAAAAACTATTTCGAGAGTTTGAATCAAGCTTCAAAAGTTCTTTTTCTCAAAAGCGTTGGGGACAAGTTGCCGCGCATTTTGAAATGATGCAAAATGAACTTTATCCATTCGAAGGTATCGATGAATCTCCCACACCGGATGATGCTGATTTCCCCAAACTCGAAAGTGAATGGGATGAGCTTATGGCTAAACCCTGGACCGCGGAGACTGCATCCAAACTTGATGAGAATAGGAGAACATTTCGAGATGAATATTCTTTTTTCAATTCTGCTGCCGGTTACGACACAAGAGCGCAGGCCGCTTTCCCTCAAGCTCCCGCGCTTCGCTTCGACACCGCAGAAAATTTCTCGGCTGACGTGAAGGTGTTCGCCAAATGGACAGAGAAAACTTTGGAGATTCCCTTAACCACGGAACAAAAAAGGAGTCTTGATGAAAAATCCGCAGTTTGCGCACTGGCTCATGCGGTTGCTGCAGGTCAAGACCGAGAAATTTTGAGAGCCTTTCAAAGCATTCGGATGCATCATCCTGAAATTTACAAAAAATATCAAAACCGGTTCCAGGAAATTGCGGCCGGGCCCGCTGAACGTCTTTTAAACCCGCTTTTAGAGAAGGTTCGCAGTGAAAGTGATTTGGCTAAATGGGATGAAAACCGAGCAAAAATCGAAATCGATGAGATCCTTGATTTAACCATGCTCGTGGAGGCAACCGAATCAGTTTATCAAACGCTCTCCGAAATGGTTTCCTTCCTTGAAATTCTTCCTACAAATCCCCAGACGCTTGTGGCCGAGTCGAAAAAAATCGAACCCGCGCGAAGAGATCTTTACGCGGCAATTGATGAAATTCACGTGCGCGCTCACAGAAGGCAAGATGAGCTTTTTCAAAGGTGGTATCGCCGACATCTCAATCAACATCTTGCAGCGATTGAAAATCTATTGGGACGAGAAAAAAGTTCTTTGGAGCGGGCCCAGGAAGTCCGACTTCGGCAAAGATATGCTGCGGGAGCTTTTTTGCGGGTTTCGATGGATCTTGATGTGAGTGATACCGCGGCCGCTGCTCAGCATTTAGCTCACGATGTTCCCAAAGGAGTTTGGATTAGGCCGGATAACCCGGGTTGGGCTTTAGCCGCCGCTCGATTAGAACTGCTTGAAAGTCAGGCGCCTCAGATTTTAGAGCAAACGAACCTGAGCCTTTCTCAGCCTTCTGAATATGAGGACATGAGTTACCAATCCTGGGATGCTTATCAGCGTCAAAGGCTTGCTTTTGCGGAAGAGCTAGTGATTGTTGGAAGTGGCGGTTTGGCTGCTCGATTACTTTCCTCTGATTTCCAAATAGAAACACCTTCTGCGATGGATCCTCATTTAATGAGTGATCCGCGAGCGATTTGGCTTTGGATGCAAATTTATGAAGATCGAGTTCTGGAAGATCAAAAGTATTTTTCTGAAACGCTTACGCCAAGCGCTCTTCCCAAGCAGGTAGCTGATTGGTCTTCTGTGACTAAACAAAAAGAAACCGAAAGAATGCTTGGAGAATTGAAGGAGGCCCGGACGCGAGTGGAAGGCATGATTGCTTTTGGCACGGCCCTTGGTCCTTACGCGGTGACTTATCTTCATCGTCTTGCTGAAATCGAAATGCTCGAAGAAATTCTGGATTCCAAACGGGCTTCGGCGAGTGCGGAATATCTGGCGCCGAAACTATTAGCAACTTCAGTGGTGGTTTTAGAAGCGGGACGAGTGGCTTCAGGTCTCGCGTGATTTATTGTAGAAGACTCGAATGGTGTGCCTGATGAATTTATCCAAAAAACGCGCCTGGTTTTGCTTGAGGTGCTTAAAAGTGATTTACGTCTAAAAAATTTAGACGACTTACGAAAAAAAGCGGAGAAGCGGTTTAGAAAAAGAGCAGGAGCCAATGGTGAGTCATCAAGAAACTTTGAACAAGTAACCCTGCGGATTACACAAACTGAGAAATATTGGGATGAAGTCCGCCGTCATCTTTTGGGAAGTCCAGAAAAATCAGCAGATGACAAACCGCCAACTCCTCCAGCAAATGGAGGAAATGGAGCTACCTCTACTCATGAAATTCAGGATGAAGAAGGCGATCCCGAACTGAGCTTGGGAAGAGAATGGACTGTTGAAGAGATGTGGAATGTCCATCTACCTTTACAGGATCTTGAATTTCCGCCTGAAGTAACCAGGGATTTTAAAGATCTTCCGTCCGGAGAAAACGCGATTTCACATTCTCTTCTATATTCCGGTAATGCGGACTATTTATACACGAATTGGGATTTGCAAGATGCAACAGCTCAACGAATTGGACCGGAAGTTATTGCCGCTCAAATCGTTAATGATCTTCCCGATTTTGATGCAGTATCTCGTGTAGAGGGAGCTCTTACCCAAACACTGTTTGGTGGTTCGACTACCACGCTCTTTCAAAACGATTCCTTTCACATTTTTGATTTGCCTGCCCATGTTTGGATGTTGGTTCCTCATTGGTCTGATCGGCATTTACTACGACGTGATCCAAATTATGTTTCGATTACTGCTTCAGCCGAAAATTTTGCTACTGTCCATGAGCATTACTGGGATGGTTTAGGCCTTCGCAGATATTTTCCGTACTTGGTCGGGACCTATGACAGTAACATTCGCTTAAGAAACGGACAAAAAACTCAAGTTCATCCAGCCGCATTTGCGCTTCCCAAGGGGGATGTTCCTTACGGTAGTTTTCTTTTCCACGATGGAAAACTTTATTTTCTCGATGCTTATCACCAGCGTGAATTAGTTAAACTTATCGAAGAACTTCATTATTTTAATGAGCATCCAGATACATTTAATCATGAGATTTATTGGCAAGAGTTGATGGGGAAATTCAATGGACGTTTCCGTGCCTTGGATTCTGAACACTTAGGAGCCAATCTTGCGGAGGTTCTCAATATTCCAGTTTATCTTTTTGAGCTTGATGAAAGTCAAACCGCAGGAACGACAATTTCGGATTTTACGATTAACGGATTTGATTTGGAGGGGCGCAACGAGGACCCGGCATCCGGACTTCGTTTGCGAGACCTTAAGTTGATGGGCGTTAGGCATCGGACTACGAATGTTCCACTCGCCCGGTTTATTTTTGATTTGATCACGCTTTCTCAAAACGAGATTCTGCATCCGGTTGGAGGCCAGCTTCATGCTCTTGATTCAGAATTTGTGACAACCGCGCCCGTTCAAATATCGAATTCCGGAGTTGCTCTCGAAGCCATTTACTCGGGACTTCAGAAAAAATTTCAGGATTTGGGAGCAGACGAAAAAGCGTCAAGAGTTCACGCGAAAAATGAAACGCTGCGCTGGATTGAAGTTTTCTTAGCCGATCCAATTTCGGAATCTTTACGGACCGAAACCGAAGCCTGGCGCCAAACCTTTCTTGAAAAATGGGATCCAAAGGAAGAGAAGCCCGGTCATCCGGAACCAAAGTTTGGTACGAATCCGGAAGAAGGTCAGCCACGGGCGGAAGATTTAATGGTGCCTTTGAGTTCTTTAGAAGATTTGCTCAAAACGAGTCCGCAAAATCGTCTCCTTCGCGAATCCGTTTTATACATCAGGGCAAGAATCCGACGGCTTAATCCGACGGCCAGTTTTGAAGATCTTCCGCCTCACGATAAGAGTGGAAATGGCAATGGAGATGGAGCAGGGCTTGTTATTGAGGCCAAAGGTCCTCTGGGAAGAAGGGAGTCGAGTGGTGGCTTTGATTTTAAAGCGTTTGGAGATCGATTTACTTCTGCGTCTGCAGCGGCTGGAAAAAGATCAGAAACAAGAAGTGGGTTACTTTTATCGCCAGGAATTTTCTTGGGAGCAAGTTTAGTTGCGAGTCGTTCAGAGCTGAGAAAAGAACTCACTTGGAGTGATTGGCAAATTCGCCTCGGTACCGGAAAAGCATTTGGGCAATTCGTAACGAACGTAAATTCTAAAGTAGAAAGTTTGTTGTTCGATGAGGGCTATCCGGATGTGAGGGAGAGAAGTCAAACTGAGCTCAAGGCATTACTGAGTTGGCTGGAGGGGTTAGGAACCGCAGTCCAAGTGACTCATTGGATTGGTGCGGTACCTACGAAGGGAGATTCCGAAATTCATTCTGTTTATCTCCACGGTTTAACAGATGGGGTTCCGGGGGATTCTATTGATCATACCCGTGCGACATTAAGCGCTGATTTAGCTGGATTGCGATCCATGCTGCTTCCTTGGATGAAAGTGTTGGAAAGGAAAACACGTCTAGCGATGGGGTTTTACCAGCGAGACAAAAGGATTCCTGCTCGGCTGACTGAAGAAATTGAGCAGATCCGAAAAATTCTTGGCAATATCATTTCAGCCTACACGCAAGATGCAGAAACTAAACTCAAAGATCTTGCTGCTCATGAAGAACGAAAAAAATGGCCGAATCTGGCTAAGCGTGAGGTGTCTCCTTGGGATGAAAACCTGAGGTATCAGGCTCCGTTTGAAAGAGAGCTTCGTCGATTTGAACCTGCTCAGTCTAAAAAACTCAGCAGAGAATTAAAAAACAATCTCAATGAAGTTGCAAAAATTTATCCGAACGCTCCTGGTTTAACTCAAGAAGAGTTGTATGAAGAGCTAGAGACTTGGATTGTTCCAGAAAAAAGTAATCTTGTGACGCTGAGTCGAATTTATGAAAATTTGCCGCTCACGCTTACTTTTCGCGGTGGAGTCATGGAGCAATTTCTCTCAAGCGATCGCCCTCGATCATCTCCCGACACGCTTACCTTTATTCATGATGATAATTTCAATCTACATTTAGTCGCGTTTGGAATTGCTGAAGGCACCCAGCAGCGAGCCATGAATGTGGCGGATGGGGCGCTTGCATTTTTAGAGTCGAATAGTGAAATCGATACTTTGGACAAATTGCGAACAGTGGCAGCACTTGCTCAAACCGCAGATGATACTCGCCAGGGTGGAACCTTTTTAAACGGAGCGCATGCTGTTTTAGTGGCTAAGAAAGGCAGTTCCAAGAAAAGTAATGTTGCGCGTGCGATTTCGAGTCTTGTGCAGGCCCATTTATTGGGGGAAGAGGTGGCTCTTTCGGGCGGTACAGGGCTCAATCAACAGGAGATTGATCAAGCCTCTCGAACGGCTTACGTAGCCGGAATTAATTTAAGATGGAATAATCTTCAACACGGTTTTTCCTTAAGTAACGAAATTTCCCATTTTTGGATGTGGGTCTATCGATTTCGAAATTTTTGGTATCAAATAGGATGGCTTAAAGATCGTCCCGATATTTTCTCAGTGCCGCCCATTTTAGGGGTTTCTGAAAAATTGGGGGGAATTCCAAAACAAAAAAATCCTGTGGAAGGAACCTCCATTGTGGCCGCCGTGCTCACGACTTTTCGGAGTCCCGAGGTGCGCGATCGAGTTTTTGCAGGGAAAATGCCCTCTGTATTTCGAGGCGCCGTTTTTGGTAATAGCCGAGTTGCCGCTCAGTTTTTAGATGTGCTTTCGGGAAAAGTTATGCCGGAAAATATTCAAGTCACTTCCGTGATAGGTCCTCAAAATAGCGTGTATTCTGAAAATGGAATCGATTCAGCGGCCCGTCAAGAATTTGTTCGCCGAGTTCAAAGAGGGGAACGAGATCCACTGCAGGGACTTGTCGGTAAAGAAAATCATGCCGTGGAATTTGGAGAGCGCTCTCAAGGGAATTGGGGTCGAGGCTTAGAACACTGTGAGTTTGCCGTGATTGCCTCAGCTCCCGGAACTTTTGATCGCCACATGGCTCAACGATTTCAAGGGCGAATTGTTTTTGAAGCGATTGCCAACAGCGCTACTTCTGAAGCTATTCAGGAACTCGAGTCGAGAGGAATTCTATTTATTCCATCCACTTCAGTGAACGTGGGGGTGGCTTATCAAGCCCGACAGGAAGTTCTTTATCAATTGATGCCGGATTATCAGTATCAAGAATCCTATCAGGTTTTGGATGGTATCACGGGATATGTGACATCGAATCTCAATCGCAGTCTGGCAAGGTGGTCAACCCGTTCGAATCTAGCTGAAGAAAAGATACCTCCATTTTCTTTACATGTTCAAATGACCAACGATGGTATTGCGGCGGTGATGGCGAAAACTTGCCGACAAATTGATAGTTTGGCGCGAGC
>CAZOOM010000123.1:0-6218 GCA_964581425.1 uncultured bacterium
CCTTGGTTCGCTCCAACTGTGAAGGAGACTTGGGGTTTTTAAATGACACAAGGCGAATGAATGTTGCGTTGACACGAGCAAAACGGAAATTATTCATTATTGGAGATAGTGCTACTTTAAGTGCGCTTCCTTTTTACAAAAATTTATTAAATTATGCGGATTCCATAGGTGCTTGGAAGAGTTTTTGGGAAGAATCCGAATGAATTTCTCGATAGAAATTTTAATTTCCTACAGCTTTAGGATCATGTACCATAAAGGCCTGCGATTTATCGGACCATTTAGAAAAGCAAATAAAAAAATGAATATTTCATAAGGAAACGCGTCCTAATTATGGTACACGACCCAGATGAATTGTTGGTTACTGAGGCTCAAAAAGGTTCTCGAGAGGCCTTTGGAAAGCTCGTAACGCATTATCATGATATGGTTTATGGGTTGGCTTACGGTGTTTTGAATCATCGTGAAGCAGCTTTGGATGTGGCTCAGGATGTGTTTCTAAAGGTCTTTCATGAGATTTCGCGTTTTCAGGGAAAATCAAAATTTAAGACCTGGCTGTACCGTATTTCGGTCAACGCAGCGATTGATCAGCAGCGAAAAATTCGCCCGTCTGATTCGATTGATGCGACGGATGTGAGTGATGAAGATGGAGTGGCTCCGCTGGTTTTGGTGGATCTAAAGCAAGATCCTTCAGAGTCAGCTCATCAAGAAGAGCTGAAAAAAGTGGTGGCAAAGGCGCTTGATAAGTTGACGCCGGAACAGCGTGCGATTTTGGTTTTGCGTGAGTGGCAGGGGCTGAGCTACGAAGAAATCGCAGAGGTTTTAGCCATTGAAATTGGGACTGTGATGTCTCGATTGTTTTATGCTAGAAAACGTCTCGGAGAAATCCTGGGCGAAAAATTTAAAAAGGAAATTATTTCAACATGAATGAGCAAAAAAACGATCCTATCTTAAGTCTGTATAGGAGTTATCTTGAAAATGAAGTGCGCTCAAAAGAAGTGCAGGCCCAAAAGCTCGCTTTTGTAAAGCGTCATTTCCATGCTCGCCCGTTATTTTTATTTCAACCTGCATTTGCAGTGCCTGCTCTTTCCATGGCGATTTTATTTTTCTTTTTTCTCAATTTACAAATTGAAACTTATCCTCGAGTAAAACCTTCATCTCTCCCGAGATCGGTTTCGGCTGAAGTTGTAGCCAAGAGTCCGCTTCCTCAGCCGAACAGCGCGGTAAAAGTCGATGAGGGAATAGCTGCTCCTGAACCAAAGGTTCTTGTGAAACGGGTTGCCAGTCATGTTGGCTCTACGATGGTTTATCAAAAGACAGTCGATAATCTTCCTCTCACTATTGTGTGGGTCTTCCCGAAAGGAGTTTAGCAATGCGACGCATTTTATCTCTTATGGTTTTAATACCAACGCTTCTCTCTTGCTTTAACACGCCGCTTTTTACTGCACCTGCAGAACCCGCGAGTGTTCAAATTAAAGTCACGGTTTTAGAAGCCTCGAATGAGGGTAATGATTTTAATCTTGAAAATGATGCTTATCGGGATCAACTCATCAAGCTCTTTTCATATACCGCTTACGAACAGCTAGATTCCAAGCTTCTTTTGCTCCCTAAAGCTGAGCGTGGCAAATTAATTTTAAAGGATGATTACGAGCTTGTTTTGACCTATCAGGGTATGGAAAACAATCGATTGCAGGTGCAAGGAGTTATACGAAAGGGGTCATTGTCTTACGTTGATACTGTTCTTTCTATTCAAAATCCGGGAGTTGTATTCTTGGGTGGACCGCAAGCGGGCAAGGGAGTCCTGGTAATAGTACTTGAGACAGGCTTTTAAAATGAATAAAATATCCGCTTCTACGTCTTATTTCCAAAGTTCCTTCAATCCAAGAGAAGGTTCGCCCGGTAATAAGAGTCTAAAACTCAATGTATCGAAAGGAGATTTTTCAATGCAATTCCGACGCTTTAGCAGCATGATGGTTGTCGTAATGTTTTTTGCGACGATCTTTGCGTTCGGTGCCAAAACAGTTTTGGCTGCCGAAAAGAATGCCAATGAACTCGTGATCGCGGATTTTGACACGGGGGATAAGCCCAACAATATTGGTGGTGATTTTGGAGCATGGGATAAAGATCCCAATGATGACACTCAGGGAACTGAGATGACCTTCGAACCCAACGATGCTTTAGGGGATCCCGCTGGTTACAGCCTTCGCCTCGATTATGACGTTGATTCACCCAATCCAGCTTATAATGGTTTTTGGATGAAGCTCAACGGAGAAGATCTCACGAAGTTCAACACGTTAAAATTCTGGCTCAAGGGTGATGCCAAAGCTGGTTTTACCAAACGCATCAAGCTTGAACTCAAAGATATGACGAACAAACCTTCTCCCTACATCCTTTCTGGGATTACGGAAGAGTGGAAAGAATACAAAATTCCTCTCGAGAAGTTTCGCCGTATCAATGATTGGAAGAGCATGAATGAAATCGTGTTCGTTTTCGATGACATTAATTCTAGTCCGAAAACCGGAACGGTTTATCTTGATCAACTTGCTTTTTCAAAAGAGTAAGTGATTTTTCTTAATGCCGGGCTCTTCGGAGTCCGGCATTTTTTTTGACTTGGCTCAATAAAAGATTGCACTGAGTCGACAATCGATGAGAAGAAGGGTGGTTATTATGAAAAAGTGTGATGTCTTGAGTAAGGCAGCAACTCGATATTTCTTCTCATGGGTTCTTGGCTTGGCGGTTTTGACTGGAGCTTTCATAATCCCAGCTTATGCAGTGACTAATCCTGCCCCATCCTTTCTAGAAAAGGATCTGAACGGTCAGATGCAGTCTCTTTCCCAATACTCGGGGAAAACAGTAGTCGTCTATTTCTGGGCAAGCTGGTGTCCCTACTGCCGTAAGGATCTCCCTAACATGATTAAGGTGTACGAACAGTTTCAGGCAAGGGGAGTCAAGTTTCTCTCTGTTAGTCTGGATAAGGACGAGGCCAAGCTCCGGCAATTTGTCGAGGAAAGACGGATACCCTATCCCGTGATTTTTCGAGGCGAAGCTTGGGATAATAAAATAGCCAGCGTCTTTAATGTCACAGGGATTCCAACTTTTGTGATTGTTCGTCCGGATGGATCCGTTGCAGCGATGGACGTTGGTTCTGCGAAACTCGAAGAAGTTCTTCCTCAGTATCTCTGATTCTGAGGAAGTTCCTCGCTACAATATTCTTTTTCCTTTCCTTGGAATTTCTTTCCGCATTGGACTCAAGCAGCTCTCGATTGAGTCGAAATATATTATGTCGCTACAACCTCCTAGGGGAGGGTGTGGCTGGGCATATAGCTAAGATTTCTCTTCCATGTATTAAAGAAAGCGTTGATTTGATTTATGGAGCGCATCAAAACTCGTCTAATCCGCGTATCCCGTCGCGTAATTCATGGGATTTTTCTGTCTGGAATTTTTCTTTTATTGACAGCCGTCACCTCTTTCGCGTTGGGGTTATTAAAAAATCCAAGGATTTTAAACCCTGAGTTTCTAGGGCCATTCTTGAGCGGACTTATTTTGGCTTGGACCTTTCAGTTTTGGAAGGATCTCCTCGATTTATTTCTTGAAAAAATTCTTCCAATTAAAGAACCTTCGCATCATCAATTGCTGCGTTCCGCGGTTCGAGGAATGTACCGGATAGAAAGCATGAAACATCTTTTGGGGATTATCACTCACTTCTTAACCATGAAAATTGAAGTTCAAAATGTCGTGATCTTTGTCCGCAAACCAGGAGAGCCCGGCTTTTGGATGGGGGTGCAGCGAGGATATGAAAAGAAATTTGTCTCTTATCATATTGATGAGCGAAACCCACTCATCATTCACTTCAAGACAAAGAAAAAACCTTTGTCTGCTTCGACGCTTAACCGTTTAGTGGCAAAGTCGAAACGAGTGAAAGTGATTGCTCCGGACAGTATTTCAGAAACCATGGTTTCCATTCCTCAAATTTTGAAGGATTTTGATGGGGAGTTTTGCATTCCAAGCTTTTTGGGTGAGGAGCTTAAGAATATTCTTATCTTGGGAAAGAAAAAAAATGGAAAGCGTTATTCTGCGGCTGACCTTGATCTCATTACCCAGCTTGCTCAAGAAGCAGCCCCGGCCATCGAAAGCGCCAGACTCTTTGATGAGACCCATCAAAAGAAAAATGAACTGAAGTTGGTGAATGAACAGCTGGCATACTCGAAAAGTAAACTTTTAAAGGCGCTGAAAGAAACAGAAGTTGCTCACAAGAGGCTGCAGGATACGCAAGCGCAATTGATTCATGAACAAAAAATGGCCACATTAGGTCGGCTCGCTGCTTCGGTGGGGCACGAAGTTAATAATCCTCTTACCATTCTCTCCATGAATGTCTCCAGAGTTATTTTAAAATATCGCAAAGATCCTAATATTAAAATTGGAGATATCTTTGAGATCTTTCATAAGATGGAGCAAAATATAGGACGCATCAAAGCCGTTGTGAATACACTCACAGGGCTACTTAAAAAATCTGAAAAAGGGAAGTTCGAGCCATTATCTCTTAAACTTATTTTAGAAGAAACTCTTCCTCTTGTTCAGTTTCAAACCTATTTAGAAAATCTTTCAGGTACTGAAGTTGAATTTGATATTCCTGCGCATCTTCCTCTTATTCGGGGAGATCTTGAAAGGCTTCAAGAGGTTTTCTTGAATTTGTTTATTAACGCTTATCATGCGATGATGGGGAAACGAAACAGGAGAATTAAAGTCACTGCGCACGCTCATCCCGAAGATCAAGATCTCGTGATGGTTTATTTTGCGGATAATGGGTCTGGAATGACCGAAGAGATCCAACGAAAGATCTTTAATTATGGGTACACCACCAAGCCTCCAGGTAAGGGATCAGGTCTTGGACTTTACATGTGCAAGTACATTATTGAACTTCACGGCGGAAATATATCAGTGAAAAGTACACCTGGAGCTGGTACGACCTTTATTATTTCACTTCCGGTTCACGTGGAAGGGGCTTCGCGTAACCGATTTATCCCCGACGCACTGAGTGCCTAACCATCATGAAAAAAATTCTTTTTGTGGATGATGAGATTGAGATCACTGAAGCGGCAAAAGGCTTCTTTGAAGAAGAGGGGTACTTAGTTTCCACAGCAGACACAGCTAAAGATGGAATTTCGTTACTCGGAAAATTAAACCCTGACATTCTCATTTTGGATATGAAGCTGCCGGATATGTCCGGTATGGTTGTGCTTGAGCAAGTCAAACGTCTCTCACCAGGAACTAAAGTGATTGTCAACACTGGGTATGTGGATCAGGCCATGATCGACCAAACCGAAAAACTCGGGCGTGACGCGTTTCTTCAAAAACCCTTTGATCTGTTTATTCTTAAGGATGAAGTGGATCGATTGTTGGGTGTTCAGCCCGCTCACTGATTTCTGATTAAGCGCCAGCAGCCTCAATCATCACTGAGCTTTCAAATTTTGTTTCCCAATCTAGAATCACCCTAATGGTGAGGAGGCAGGGTGATAAGATCTCGAGGTCCATGGGAAAGGCATGTTTGTGCCAGCGAAAAAGCACAGAATTCGTGATGGGCTCAATATCCATGGGAGGTGTTTTAAGGACTCGGCCTTCACTGGTTTCGTACTCAATAACTTCTTTATGAAAACGCTGATCCTTTCTCCAGCAAGTGACAACAAAATAGGAGTTTAGCTGCACCGGAAACTGAGGAAAGTAGAGATTGCTGTGAATGCCTTCGGCCGTGTAGAAATCCTTTTCTGAGGCCTTGAAATTCTTGCAAATCATAAACTGAAGCAGGGCAATTTTCTCTTGCATGAATCCTATTATACAGAATCACAACTTCTTGGTAGAATAAAATCCTGATAAGAAAAGATGAGTTAAAATCATAGTTACCTTCAAGAGTTGATTATGAAGTTTACAAAGCTTGCTATTCCCGAGGTTGTTCTCATTGAGCCCAAAGTTCATGAAGATTCACGCGGTTTTTTTATGGAATATTTTCGTGAGGATTTATTCCAGGCAGCTGGATTTGACTATCACTTTGTGCAGGCGAACCACAGCCGATCGCTTAAAGGAGTGCTTCGCGGGCTTCATTATCAACTTCCTCCACATGCTCAAGCTAAGATGATTCGTGTGATCCGCGGATCTGTTTTTGATGTGGCTGTGGATCTTAGAAAGAACTCGAAAACATTCGGGAAATATGTAGGGGAATTTCTGAGTGC
>CAZOOM010000124.1:0-6113 GCA_964581425.1 uncultured bacterium
ATCTATGCTTATGGATCTGAAAAAAGTCATGTCAACTCGAAGCGAGATTTTGGTATGACAAAAAGCATTCTTAAGACGGCGCGGCAAATTTTGCAGATTGAGGCTGAGGCAATTCTCGCCATGACGCGCGGTCTCGGAAAAGAATTTCTTCAGGCTGTGGATTTGATGTACGGCTGCGAAGGTCGCATTATTGTGACAGGGATGGGAAAACCAGGATTTATTGCGCGTAAAATCTCAGCGACACTGGCGTCGACTGGAACTCCAAGTTTGTTTCTCCATCCTGCGGAAGCTCTTCACGGCGATTTGGGTATGGTGACGGATCGTGATGTGATGATTGCCATTTCTCAAAGCGGTGAAACCGAAGAGATTGTGAAATTGATTGAAAGTGTTAAAAAAACGCGAGTACCTCTTATTGCGGTCACGAGTAACCGCCGTTCCTCGTTAGCCAAACAGGCGGATCTAATTTTGGATTTGGGAGTGACGCGAGAAGCGTGTCCTTTAAATCTTGCGCCTTCTGCATCCACAACAGCCTCGCTCGCTCTTGGAGACGCTCTTGCACTTTCGCTTCTGGTGAAAAAAGGGTTCAAAGAAGATGATTTTGCAACCCTTCATCCTGGAGGGAGTTTGGGACGAAAGCTTCTTAAAGTGCGCGATTTAATGCGAAGAGGGAAAGACAATCCCTTGGTTAAAGATAAAACCAAGATCAAAGATGCTCTTTTAAAAATCACCTCTTCGCGGGCAGGGAGCTGCACGATTATTGACTCCAAGGGAAAGCTTTGCGGGATTTTTACAGATGGAGATTTGCGCAGAAATTTGCGTCTGCAAGGCGGTGCTCTTTTATCAGAATTGGTCATTAAATATGCAACGCTTCGACCTTTGTCGATTCATCAGGATCGTTTGGCAACCGAAGCGCTTCAGCTGGTCAAGACAAGAAAAATTGATGAGCTTCCCGTGGTGGATGACGAAGGTCGTGCCGTTGGGCTTTTGGATGTTCAAGATCTTTTAAAGGCAGGTTTTGTTTAGTGGCTAAGCAGCGCTGGTACCGTTTTCCGCTTTATCTTTTAGTGCGGGCCGGAGCTGGGCTCTTGTGGATACTGCCGCGTAAAGTTCTTTTGTTTTTAGCAGAAGGCATGGGTGACCTTGGGTTTTTTTTAGTCCCCCGGCAGCGTAAAAAGACGATCCGACATCTGACACGTGTGTACGGAAAAGAAAAATCGGCGGCTGAAATTCGCAAACTTGCGCGTGCCGTATTTCGGAATTTTACAGTTTGTGCTGTTGAGATTTTGCAATTTTCAAAGTTGAACGCTGAAAAAGTTCTGAAAATTGTTCATGCGGATGAAGCCCTGCGGATTTATCGCAAGATTCTCGAAGAAGGACGCGGGCTCATTGTTTTAACGCCGCATCTTGGAAATTGGGAACTGCTGGCAGCAGTTTGCTGTTTGAGTGGACTACCTGGCACGGTGGTGGCGCGTCGTATTTATTACGAGCCTTACAACCAGTGGATCACAGGACTTCGCAAAGCTGTGAAGGCGGAAACCTTGTACCGGGAAAGCGCAAGTCGAGAGGTCTTGAAGCGGCTTGCAGCCAATGGGGTTATTGGGATTCTTCCGGATCAGGACATTGATAGTTTGAGAGGGATTTTTGTCGATTATTTCGGCATCCCGGCCTATACTCCAGTAGCTCCGGTCAGGCTTTCAATTACGACCGGCGCTCCGATGGTCACTAGTTTTCTAGTGCGCACCAGCTGGGATGGTTACACTCTCAAAATCGGTAACGTTTACCGGCCCGGGGATGATCAAGAAGACCGGGATCGTGTCGTGCGAAAGTACACCGAGCTTTGGATGCGTGATTTTGAGAGCATGATCCGTCAGTATCCGGAGCAATGGGGATGGATGCATGACCGATGGAAAACCCGGCCTGAGCAAGAGTTGAATGAAAATTTAAATAGGGAGTCTGTTAAAAAGATATGAAACGTATTTTTCTCGCAGTCCTTGGTTTTATTCTTCTTTATTTTGGCGTGATTCAACTTCAAGTCATTTGGGTCAAACACAAGGGATCTCTCAATGCTCCGGTAAGTCAAGATAACCAGTCCGACCACACCGTTCACGTATTTACATTCTCAAAGTTTAATTCCACAGGCGGCAAGGAAATTGAAATTGAAGGAGATTCTGCCAATCTGCTGGATGAAGTGGTTCTCTTGTCGAACGTGATGGCCAAGGCGTATGCTGAGGAAGTGGCGGTCACTATTACTTCGGATAAGGGCAAATATCATAAGTCGGTCAATAAAGTAGATCTTGAAAAAAATGTAGTGGCAACGACGGACAATGGAACGCGTATGCTGACTGAGGAGCTGACGATTCATCCCTCGGACCGCACCATGGAAACAGAAGTCCAAACTGAAGTAAAAAAAGACAATATTAATATTGAAGGCCTGGGCGCAAGCGGTGATACGAACATGAAAAAAGTCCGCTTCAAAAAAAATGTGACTGTTGTGATTCAGGATACTCAAGACTCCGCTAAAAAACCCACGGTAGTTACTTGTGACGGTCCTTTGATCATTGATTATGAAAAGAACATTGCTCATTTTAAAAATAATGTGGTGGCTAAAGATGACCGCGGCATTCTTAAATCCGATTTGATGGATGTTTATTACAACCGCGTCAGCCGTAAAGTTTCTAAAATTGTGGCGCTTCAAAATGTCACCATCGAAAATCCTGACGGCAATAAAACTTACAGTGAAAGCGTGATTTATCTTGCCGACGAAGGCCGAGTCATTCTTGGCGGAGATACGGAAGCCCTTTATTACGAAGATTCTAAGATCAAAAAAGAGGAGCTGGCTATCTAATGCACCTTCTAGAAACCCGTCAGTTGGTTAAGAGCTACAAAGGCCGCACGGTTGTGAATCAAGTCAGTATCAATATTTCACGCGGAGAAATTGTGGGTCTTCTCGGTCCTAATGGAGCTGGAAAAACCACATCGTTTTATATGGTTGTGGGTGTGATTCCGCCAGACTCAGGCCGCATATTTTTTCGTGGGGAAGATATCACTGATCTTCCCATGTACAAACGCGCGAGGCTTGGGATTGGTTATCTTTCTCAAGAGCCTTCGATTTTCCGCAAACTTACCGTCGAAGAAAACGTGATGGCTGTTCTGGAAACTCTCGACATCCCTCAAACCGAGCGCGATCGCCGATTAGCCCAGCTTTTGAATGAACTCGACATTGCGTATCTTGCCAAGAGCAAGGCTTATACCCTTTCAGGCGGAGAGCGTCGGCGTCTTGAAATTACGCGAGCTCTTGTGACCAATCCTTCTCTTATTCTTTTAGATGAACCTTTTAGTGGTGTGGATCCCATTGCTGTTTTTGAAGTGCAGAAGATTCTTCAAAAACTTAAGCATCAGGGACTCAGCATTCTTCTGACGGATCACAGTGTTCGGGAAACTTTGGCCATTACGGATCGCGCTTATATTCTTTGCGAAGGTAAAGTTGAGGCGTCGGGGACATCAGAATATTTGGCCTCAGATCCGAAAGCACGTGAAATTTATTTAGGCGAAAAATTTACTTTGATTTAATGGGGAGGAAAAGGATATGAAGATTCGTATTACAGGACACAAAATGACTGCAAGTGCAGGGATGAAAAAACATCTTGATGAAAAGCTTTCCAAGTTCGAGAAGTATTCTTCACGCCTTGTGGAATCGCATGTTATTTTGAAAGAAGAGAAGTATTTTTTTGAAGCTGAAATTACACTTCTTGCTCGACACTTCAAAGCTGTGGGTGAAGGAAAAAGCAAAGACAATATTTTTGCTGCTATTGATCAGGCCGCCGATCGCGTTGAAAAACAACTTCGAAAATACCGGGAAAAACTTAAAGATCATCGCATTCCTGGTTCTGCAAAAGCAAAAAAAAGCGGAGCGCGTACCGGCAAAGTATCGGTCGCGGCACTTTTAGATGACTCAGAGGAGGGGGATGAATGATCGTTCGTCTGGGTTAATTGAGTATGTTCAAGTTTTTTTAGAATTTTGGAAGGAGGAAGTTCGTAATGAAAATTTCAGACTTTTTAGACAAGCAGGGTATTAAAATCGGATTTGTTTCTTCTGAAAAAGAAGATGCGATCCGAGAGATGGTGGATTTGTTGGCCAGCGTCAAGGATATCGGAGATAAAAAGGGGATCATCAAAGCCCTATTAGAAAGAGAATCTCTGGGATCTACGGGAATTGGTCAGGGAATCGCGATCCCTCATGGGAAAACAGATCGCGTGACGGAACTCACTGCGGTTTTAGGGATTAGCTCCAAAGGGGTGAACTTTGAAGCGTTAGATGGAGAGCCGGTTTACATACTTTTTCTTTTGGTTGCGCCAAAGGATTCTGCGGGTCCTCATTTGAAAGCGCTTGCTCAGATCTCTCGGATTTTGAGAGACACCTATTTTTGTCAGCTCCTCAAAAAATCGAAAACTGCGGAAGAGGTTTATGACCTTATTCGCCGTGAAGAAGAAAAAAAACAATAGGTTGAGGAGATCTTCCTAAAGTGCAATTCTTCAAATGGCTCTATCCCGGGATTGGCATCAAGCGATGGATCATGCTTTGTGTGACTGGGCTTGGTCTCATTGTTCTTGTCGCGCTGATTGCTATTAAAAGCATCTCGGAGATCAGTATTCTGCTCGCCTCGATTGCCATGGCGATTCTTATTTTTGGAATCTTCCTCATTTATATGGCCATCAAAAACATGGTGCGAATTTTTGTACGCGCTCTCATGCCTATGCACCGCGACGACCGTCTGGTGGATATTGTGGTCCAGCGCAGGCAAAATGAAACACTTCTTCGCGGCCCGCGCGTGGTGGCAATTGGAGGAGGAACCGGTCTGAGCACCCTTCTAAGTGGCATTAGGACTTTTACAAGCAATATCACTGCGATTGTGACCGTCACTGACACAGGTGGAAGTTCCGGACGTTTGCGTGATGAAATGGATATGATTCCTCCTGGGGACATCCGCAACTGTTTGGTGGCGCTCGCCGATGCAGGACCTTTGATCCGGGATCTATTTCAATATCGCTTTGAAGATGGGGAAGGTTTGAAGGGACACAGTTTTGGAAATCTCTTTATCACCGCACTCTCGAAGGTCACTGGCGATTTTGAAAAAGCGGTGGCTGAATCCAGTAAAGTGCTGGCGATTCGGGGGAGGGTCATTCCCTCAACGCTGGATAAAATCACTCTTCTCGGAGAATTTGAAGACGGAACCATTTGTGAAGGTGAAACGAACATTACAGATGCCCATAAAAAACTGCGCAATATCCGCTTAAAACCAGACAATTGCCGCGCTCATAGCGAGGCTGTGGATGCTATTGAGAATGCGGAAATGATTATCCTGGGCCCGGGCAGTCTTTACACCAGCATTCTTCCCAATTTACTTATCGAAGATATTTATCATGCCATCTTAAAGTCAGATGCCTATAAAGCCTATGTCTTGAATGTCATGACGCAGCCTGGAGAAACCGATGGGTATTCAGCCTGGGAACATTTGCATGCGCTTGTAGAGCACACGGATCCTCGGATTGTTGATGTTTGCTTTGCAAATGTGGGAAAAATTCCTGAAGAGCTTTTGAAGAAATATGGGAGCCAGGGGGCCTGTCCTGTGGTTTTGGATCTTGATCGCATTCGCGAAAAAGGTTACGAGGTTGTGGAGGGCAGTTTTCTTCAGCTCGATGGCCAGATTCGCCATCACAGCGAGAACCTTGCTCAGTTGATTTTTGATCATTTTGAAGAGCATGCCAAATTGGTGCGATTATGAGCGGAAGTATTAAAGCGAGTACGGTTAAAAAATTTGTGATTCGAAATAAATCTGGACTCCATGCCCGTCCTGCTGCGCTTTTTGTTCAGACCGCCAATCGATTTAATTGCACGGTTGAAGTCCAGAAGGGAAAGCAGAAAGTGGATGGTAAATCCATCATGGGAATTATGATGCTGGCTGCTGGCGTTGATTCATCGATTACGGTGCGCACTTCAGGGCAGGATGCAGCTGCGGCCATGACAGAGCTTGAACGATTGATCACCTCTAATTTTGGAGAAGGTTAGACGAGGAAATCATGGAAACCTTAAAAGGAATCGGAGTCTCGCCCGG
>CAZOOM010000125.1:0-5984 GCA_964581425.1 uncultured bacterium
CCTTGAAGATGCAGCCAGCCTTAGTGTTAAAGGGAGAATAATATGGAAAAGTCAGTAATTAATTTTGAACAGGTGAGTAAGGTTTATTCCGGAGGCGTCCACGCGCTCGCCGATGTCAGCCTTCAAATTAGGCAGGGGGAATGGGTTGCTATGATGGGTCCCTCGGGTTCTGGGAAAACAACTTTGTTGAACCTTCTTGATGGGCTCGATCAGCCGACAAATGGTCGAATCGAAATCTTGGGTCAAGATACGAGCCATTTTGGTGCTGACGAATGGTCTGTATTCAGGCGTGAGAATATTGGGCTTGTGTTCCAGCAATTTTATTTAATTCCTTACCTGACGGCACTCGAAAATGTGATGCTGTCTCAATATTATCATTCGATGGTGGACAGGAAGCAGGCTATGAAAGCATTGTCACACATCGGTCTTCAGGATCGTGTTCGCCACATGCCCAGCCAACTTTCGGGAGGAGAACAGCAACGAGTGTGTATTGCACGGGCTCTTATTAATGAACCGAAGATCATATTGGCGGATGAACCCACAGGTAACCTGGATGAAGATAATGAAAACGCAATCATGGATATATTCCAAGGTTTACATTCCGAAGGTCATACCATCGTTATGGTGACTCACAATCCGGATCTCGGCAAATTGACGGACAGGCAGATCTACCTGCACCACGGCAAAATAACCAATACAACTGTGCCATTAACTTAATAATAGGTGCAGGCTTCACGATCAAAATCTCGGCAAATAAACTGCTCATTTCAGACCTTCCTCAAGTAGCCTAAGTTGATTTTGGATATAAAAGAGACAGAAGCTTCCGCTCGATGGCCTCAAAATGGTTTCTGGTTTTGCCTGAGTCAATCCGTGACACTTTTGGGTATGGCAGCGGGGAATCGGGGGCGGAAGACAGCCCTGGATTCAGGTGACGAGCTGATGCATGGATCTCGTCATCAACCTCGTGACTGCCCGCCAGGTTGATTTCATCGTCTGCCAGGTTTCTTTAAATTTTTTCCACCCTTGTTCAAACAAGTAAGCCCCGAGAAGTGTCAGTCCAATCATCCAGATCCGGAGCAGCATTTCCATCACCCGTGTATTTCGGCTCCAGGCGCGTTTGCTTCCGATCAGATGATTGAGCCGTTTGAAAATATTATTCTCAATCTCCCATCTCAAATGCGCAAGCTCCCGGAGGTCTTCTCCTGAAAATCCCGTGGCCGTGGTGAGCACATAAAACTCGGTGCGCTCCGCTTCTCCGGTTTTGGGGTTAGGTTTCCATTCCTGAACCCACGCAACCGTGAGGACAAGGCCCTGCCACTCAAATCCCTCGGCCCACATCACCTCATAATCCCCATGCCGTTTCGGATCATGACCCTTTTGCTGAAAGACTCCTTCAAGCTTGTCGGCATTCTGGACATGGAACAAATGTTTCGCATCCTGAACTACGGTCAGGGTTTCTTCATCGGTTTTCACAAGCAAATGACTTCCGTGATCAAGACCCAGCTGGAAATCTTCCTCGGTGGCATAAAGCCCGTCTCCGGCAATGATCCCGAAGAATCCTTTGCCGAGTTTGCGAAAAGCACGTTTCAGAACACATCGGCTGGCCGCAAGCTCACATCCGCGGTTTTGGTAGCGCTCTAAATCCACAACGCCTTCGCTCTTGCCAGAAATCGCAAGCACGCTGGCCCAGAGGCCGCCGGCATGATGCCCATCCACAATTCCAAACCTCAGTTTCTTGCCGCTCGGAAGCTTCAAATCCCAAAGGGCCTCCTGATCGCCCTTGTCCGTCACTTCGTAAGCGATTTCCTCAATCCCACGGCGCTCCATCCCTCCGACAATTCGCTGAAGGCTGCTGTCGCTTGCGACCATGGCCCGGTTACTCCCGTACCATTTCCGGGCTTCGGGAGTACGGGCGAATTCATCCCACTCCAGAAAACTTCCCTGCCCCAAAACCGGCATCTGGCAAACCCCCTGAAAAACCTGATCGTTTGAAATGACTGGCTGTTTCCGCTTGTCCTGAATCTTTCCGTTCCATGCCTGCGTTTCGAAAATCTCTGTGCAATATCTTTGGTAAGCGCCGATATTCATATTGGAGATCTCCTTCACAGTGATCCCAAAAGCGTATCCCAGCGCTCAGGCAGGGCAGAGGGATGGCGCCAGTTTGGACGCAAAGAAAAATGAGAGAAATTGGCCCAACCCTCTGCCTTGCTTAATGTTTCGGCAGTCCCGCGCCCCAGCAATCCAGAAATGTTTCTCACTTTCTTTTTTCTCTCTTTGAGCCTTCCCGTCAGTCATTGTCCCTTTAGCCCAATTTGGGGAATATCTGTGCTCATTTAATCCGCCTTGACCAAGGAGTTTTTGCGTCCTATACTTGCATAATAGTGCAAGTATTAAGATGAAAAGGAATTGATCGTATGCAGGAACTTATAGATGTTTTTAAAGCGCTTAGTGATTCAGCGCGGTTAAGAATCATGTACCTGCTTCTAAAAACGGGAGAGGAAATTTGCGCCTGCGAAATTTGTGATTCTCTTCTTGAACCTCAATACGCCGTTTCGAGGAATGTGAAAATCCTGAAACGTGCGGGACTTTTGAAAGAAGATAAAGTGGGTAAATGGGTTTATTACTTGCCGGGTTGTAAATCCGAGATTTTTTACCAAGCTCTTAAATCTCTTCCTGACCCGGACAAAATCCTTAAGAAGGATTTGGAGCGATTTAAAAATCGGATGAAGTTACGCGAGGGCGGAAGATGTTTGATCGGCGTACAGAACAAAGAGCTTTTGAGTTAAGTTGGAAGACAAGAAACGTATAAAGCACTCACAAAAAAAAATTAAAAGGAATCTGCCGGATTCCGAAACACGGGGAGGTCTAAAATGAAAAAATATGGGACGTTAGCTGCGTTAATGCTTTTAATCATTGCATCAGCCGGCTGGCTTTATGCCCAGCAGGATCAGCAAGCGAGCGATAATCCGCGAGCTTCTATGATGGGTATGGGGCATGGGATGATGGGGGACGGAGGGTATTCGTGTATGATGGGAGGGTTGATGAGCAAATCCATGGTACCGACCTCTGATGGCGGGGTTATTGTCCTCAACGGAAACAAACTCACCAAATATGACGGTAACCTCAACGTACAGAAAGAAGTATCGCTTTCCACAGATACTCAGTACATGAAGGATATGACGAATAGCTGGTACGAGAACTGTCCTTGGATGGGCGGAAGAAAGAAATAGCGAATACAAAATAATTAAGATTTTGCGGGACAAGATCAGCGGAGGTGTGTCATGTTGAAAATTGTTGAAACGGATAAAAAAACAATTGATCAGGTTGGCAAAGATTTGGAAGAGGCTGTCAAAAAACGAAAATTCGGAATATTGACCATCCATAATTTGAAAGAGACTTTGGAGAAAAAAGGAGTTTCCTTTACTGCCGAATGCAGGATTTATGAGGTGTGCAATCCTCTGCAGGCCAAAAAGATCTTGGAAAATGATTTGTCTCTTTCCACCGTTTTGCCATGCCGCATTTCTGTTTACCAAGACGGCACAAAAATAAAACTGGCTACAATTAAGCCGACTGTACTTATCGAGCAACTCGGAGCATCCGACCTCATGCGCGTAGCTGAAGAAGTCGAAGGGTTGCTTTTCGAGATAATGGATGAAGCAGTAAACGTTAAAAATAAAGATTAATATCCGCGATAAAGAAATTGTCCGAAATGATTACAAAAATAGGATTGGCAGCTGGCGATATCTGGAAACTTTTGGATGACAAGGGGCAACTTGAATTATCAAACGTTATCAGAGAGGCGCCTCATTTCAAAGAACAGACATTGATGGCGTTGGGCTGGCTTTGCCGGGAAGGGCATGTGTTTATTATAAATCAGGACAAGAAGATGTTTGTGAAATTACGATCGGAAAGGTAAAAGCTTATGTCATGTAAGTGCCATAAAGAAGCGTTTGAGGGAAGCTGGTATGCGCACCCGCCCATGCGGAACGCGCTTATTGCAGGAGGACTGACGGGCTTCGCGTTTATTTCTGCGCATCTGAAATTCTTACCAGCCTTTTTTGAAATTCCAATTTATATTGTCGCTATTTTCTTGGGCGGATATCACTGGATTCGTGAAGGCCTTGAAGAATTGATTAAGGAGCACGAAATTGGTATTGAGATTCTCATGCTGGCGGCGACCATTGGTTCCGCAGTTTTAGGTATGTGGGATGAGGCGGCGTTCTTGGTTTTTCTTTACGCGGCGGCTGAGGGCTTGGAAGAATATACATTTGCAAAAACTAGATCATCCATCCGTAAATTGCTTGCTTTGGCTCCGAAAGAAGCCCGTGTTTTAAGAGATGCTCAGGAAGTCGTTATTCCCGCCACAGATTTGAGATTGGACGATATTTTTATTGTTCGCCCCGGAGAATCACTTCCTACAGACGGTGTTATCATTAGAGGAAACTCAAGTGTCAATGAAGCCACTGTGACGGGTGAATCGATGCCGGTCGAAAGAGAAGTCGGCACGAAGGTCTTTGCGGCAACTCTGAATCAAACAGGTGTCCTTGAGATTAAAGCAACTGCGACGTTTGAGAATAACACGCTGTCAAAGATTGTTCATCTGGTTGAAGAAGCGCAGGAGCAACAAGGCAAGGCCCAGCTTTTTATTGAGAAATTCGGGAAAAGGTACACCCCTTTAGTGCTTTTGTTTTCCCTGTTTTTATTAGCCATTCCTTTTTTGTTTAAATTGTCTGTTGCTTGGTGGGCGACAAGAGCAGTTGTTTTTTTAGTAGCCGCATCTCCTTGTGCGCTCATTATGTCTACGCCGGTTGCCATTGCCGCTGGAATTGGAAGGGCTGGGAAATCCGGCGTTTTAATCAAAGGGGGCATGCACCTTGAAAATTTGGGCAAGATAAAAGCCATTGCCTTTGATAAAACAGGTACGCTCACGAAAGGCAAGCCTGTTGTCACGGAAATCGTGTCGGTTAAAGAACCCGAGAGAGTTGTGCTGGAACTTGCTCACAGCGTAGAGCGGTTTTCAGAACACCCGCTGGCGCAAGCGGTTGTCCAAAAGGCTACCACATCAAAAACTCGGTATTTTGAAGCGAGTGATTTCGAGGCTCTCATCGGAGCAGGTGCTAAGGCGAGAATGCACGATCAAACGGTTTATGTTGGCAAAGCGGAACTCTTCAAAGAACTCGGCCATAATCTTGAGAAGATACCGGATATCCAAAGATTAAGAAATCGGGGGAATACCGTGATCCTTGTCGGAACCGAAAAAGTTATTGCTGGACTCATCGCTATCCGTGATGAAATAAGACCGGAAGCGGAGGATGCGATCAATAAACTCAGGAAAATGGGAATTAAAATCGCAATGCTTACAGGCGACAATGCCGTGACCGCAAATGCGATTGCTGAGCATCTGAAGATTGATGAAGTCAAAGCTGATTTAAAACCGGTAGACAAGATTAAAGCTATCGAAGAACTTCAGACTGTACACGGAGAAGTGGCGATGGTCGGCGACGGAGTAAATGATGCACCGGCTCTGGCTAAAGCAACGGTTGGCATTGCCATGGGAACTGCGGGAACCGATGCCGCTATTGAAGCAGCGGATGTTGCTTTGATGGCGGACGATTTAGAAAAACTTATTTTTGCAATAGCTCTTGGGAAAAGAGCAAGAAAAATTAGCCGCCAAAATATTATTTTCTCATTGGTTCTCCTTGCGGTTCTTGTGCCTTCGGCTCTAATTGGCGTAATGACCGTTGCCTTTGCTGTCCTTGTCCATGAATCCTCTGAGCTTCTAGCTGTTGCGAATGGATTGCGACTACTTCGTTAAATGGGAAAAGATGGGGGAGAGTGAATACTCATGAAACGTTGGTTCATAATGGTTCATATGATTATGTGGGGAGTAATTTTTTGTATTTCGGACGTACAAGCTGCCGAAGTTTACTGTTCATTGAATGATGGCAAGAAGGTGGATGGTAAATCGACGCTTGAACATCAGG
>CAZOOM010000126.1:0-5971 GCA_964581425.1 uncultured bacterium
ATCCAAAGGAAGAAAGGACCGCTTAACCAGATACCAGCCTGCCGCAAATGAGGCGATCCACGCAACCGGAATTGCGATTAGGAAGATAAGCTTGAATCGATTTAAACTATTCTGCATTTCTGCCAATGAGGTCCCGGTTTGAATCACATACAACGGAACATCTTTGACGCGGGCCAAGCGGTAGTAGAGTCGGACTGGAATTTTTCGAAAATGAATGGTTTGAAATGATTCCCCGGTTTCCATGAACACGGCATCGCGTTCAAAATCAGGCAGAATCACCTCAGTTTCCCAAGGTTTGAAATTCATGGCAAGAGGAGCATGATCAAGTCCGGCTAAGCGAATCATCATGCGGCTGCGGGCAATTTTCTTGCTCGACTCTTCCCACTTCCGAATCCTGTTAGTCAAACGCGATTTAACATCCGGATCAAAATACAAGGAACTCGAAAAAAGCTGGCGATCGCCGCCAAGAGCTTTACCCGAGAACACAGAAGAGAGCTCACGGGACAGGGACTCTTCCAAACTCTTGGACTCGTTCATTAAAAAACGATCCGCGTCCCGATAAAGCGCTTCTTTAAAAATGAAGTAGATGAAGGAGGCAAAAACAATCAGGAAGAAAATGAGCGTGCAGGAATGCCACAAGCTCAGGCGAAACTTAACGGATTTAAAAGAAATCATTCCTTAGCAAGTCGATAGCCGGATCCACGCACGGTCTCGATGCGACTGGGACCATCTTTTTTATCGATTTTTTTTCGAAGGAAATTGATATAAACATCGATCGTATTGCTCATAGGATCAAAGCTCTGATCCCAGACCTGTTCAGCAATTTGCGTTCGGCTAACGACTTCTCCCTTATTGCGCATAAGAAATTCAAGCAATGCAAATTCCTTTTGAGAGAGCTCCACCGACTGTTCGTTGATCTTAACCTCTCGCTCTAAAAGATCCATGACCAGATCCCCTTGCTTTAAGCGAGTCTCCTTTTGGATATCTGTTGGACGGCGCAGGAGAGCACGCATGCGCGCTAGCAACTCTTCAAAAGAAAAGGGTTTGGTCAGATAATCATCCGCACCTTGATCTAACCCCTGGATTTTATCTTCAACCGAGTCCTTGGCTGTGAGTATCAAAATCGGTGTCTTATTTTTGGTCTGACGAATTTTTTGACAAACTTCAATGCCGTCCATTTTAGGAAGCATCCAATCCAAAATAATTAAATCATAGGATTTTTGATTGATACATTCCCAACCGCGCTCTCCGTCTTCGGCGACTTCAACTTCATAGCCTTCTTCTTTGAGCCCACGCTCAATAAAGCTCGCCATCTTTTTTTCGTCTTCCACGATAATCACTTTCATAGGTCTCTCCAGGTTCGATATCATCTCGGGATCTCAAAATATAAGGGTCAAAATTTGTTCATGTATTTTACATGATGATGGCTAGATTGCTAAGCACTTTTAATCATCGATCAAAAGCTATCAATTTGACTAAGGCAAAAGCTACTTGCGCCGATAATTATCACACCATGAAATTAAAAAAATTCTGTTTACTCGTTTGTGCACTGTTCCTTTCAGGCTGTATTGGGATCGATATTCCTCCACGAGTGTTTGCGTGGAAGCCTTTTTCGCTCCTCCGAGGAAGCGAACAAGTGGGGCGCGATCAAATTGCTAACCGATTTTTAGTAGCTAAGAAAGTTCTGCGCCTCGATGGATTTTATTCAAATGAAGTGCTCACTTTGATTGGACAACCCCAAAAAATTCGCACGATCGAGACCGGCATTTCAGAAGATTGGCTCTATAATTATTTTAAAATTAATCCCAAAGATAGGATGGATGCCTCTGAAGGAACCTTTTGTGTCAGAGTTTACAAAGATAAAGTCCTTGATGTTGTTCCGATTACCTGATTATTTATGAACTTCCTCACTCCGCTTTAATAGCCTACTGGCGACTTCTTTAAAATAAGGAAGACAACTATCCCATTCCCGATTTTCCAAATAAGAGTCCATGGAGCCTTGACTGCATGATCTCGCCACGGGACATGTTGGACATTTAAATTGCTCACTTGCTTGAACCGATTGAACCAGTTGAGATAAATGACTCCATCCTTCACGAATGGTTCCTGTCTGAAGATTAAACATGGGCACTGGCATGGTTGTGCAAAGGTTCATCTCACCGTAAGGAGTCACCGCAAAGCTGCTTTTTCCACAGGAGCACGGAATGACTTCTTTTTTTGACTGCCTTGGATTTTCCTGCAATCTGTCTCGCACTACACAGCCCCACTCATCTTCATGATGAAATCGAAATTGCACCGCTTCTTCCGGATCGAGACGAAACTGAAGCGGTTCAAGATCCCCATTCGTTCTTGGATGAATTTCAACCGAGTGATTCCACTGAAGACCCCGAGACTCATACCAATGCTTTGCAGATTCAAATTCGTGCCTATTAAGGGTCATCACGGGCATCTTGAAAGCCAAGGAAAGGCGCGATGAAATCAAGAGGTCTCTCCCTTTTTGAAAGAGATTAAACGATCCAGGAACACGCGTCACCGACTCATACGTCTTTTCAGTCAGTCCGTACACGGACACAGAAACAAGCGTGGGTGATATTTCTTCAAGTGCACGCACTTTCTTTTCATCGAGCAAAGTGGCATTGGTCAAAATCGAGATTTCAAGGCCAAGAGATCTCGCTTTTCTAAATATATCCAGGGCTTGAGGATGTACAAACGGCTCACCGCCCGTGAACCCAACCAAGAAACACCCCATACCTGATATTTCTTCCAAAGTTTTGTAAATTTTTTCCGTAGAAATTTCGTGGGGTAAACGCCTGTGCGTTGGATTGTAACAATGCACGCAGTTGAGATTGCAGCCATAGGTGAGCTCAAAACTCGACCGCACAGGAATCTGAGCGTCTTGGCTACGCAGAATAAGGCGGGAGTTAAACTCCTGTGCGCTGATGTCTTCCATGGCCCGCTAAGTATTTTTCGATGAAATGCGTCACTTTGATGTCTTTGACAAAATCCAGTTGATAACAAGGAACGTTTTTTACAATGCCCTCTAAAGAACTCACCACGTTCTCAAGTTGTTCTCGCTTCCAGTAAGGAGCGTAAATTTGAGCCATGAGATTTTGAAGTGCCTCGAGAGGTGAAAGTGACTTCATCGTATTGGTCTTCCCGTGACGGACAATAAATACGGCTGTCAAAGGAGCTTCCCCTCCGCCTACCATGTAACCGTCTCCTGGCCATGGAGTCCCAAATAACTTCCACTCGTTATTTTGATGCTTGATAACGCTGCGTTCATCATTTAAAACTTGAATGTTTCCAGTCCTCGAATTCCAAAAACGCGCCATGGTAGTCTTTCCAGCACCTGAGTAACCCGTAAAGAGAAACCCTTGATTTTCAACCCGAACCGAAGATGCGTGCATCATAACCCCCTCTTGCAGGGCAAGATAATTCACAAGAACTAAATCCAGAAAAGGACGCAAAAGCCGGTCCATATGCCATTCGTCTTTGCGAACAAAAAGCTCACCGCGGGAAAAATCAGACGCTACGAATGCACGTTTATCACACCTGTCCGTAGCACTGTTAAATAAATCGATTTGAAACCCTTGTTTATGAGAAAAGATTTTCCAATCATGAACGCCACCGTAAAGCGCTGAGAATTTCAGCTTGGAGACAGATTCCGAATCAGGAAGACTTTTCACGCGCCGGATATTGAGATGGATTTGAGGGGTTAGACGCGAATAAAACGGTGTGTAAAAGGGATGAGGCCAATCTAAAATCCTAAAGCCATCAAAATTGAGGTTAAAAACACAACCCCCAATGCGATAGCGCCCTTCTTGCATAAACTAAAGATTACGAAGCGGCTGTGGAATTAGCGTTCGTTGTACTCGTCGAGCGGCGACATCCTGTGTTGCACAACGTTCCGGTGGTGTTACTTAGATTGGTCGTCCCGGTACTGCAAGTCGCTAAAATCGCCTGAGTATGATCAAGCTTGACTCGATAAAGCTTTGGAGCCTGGTATTTCTTTTTTTCGTTTTTCATGAACCCCTCAGAGATTCTTTGGTTTTACATCAAGTTCAGTTACGCGTTGCTTTCGAGCTTTCGCCATTTCGCAAAGAGCTTCTACAGGCAAATCCACATTTCCTGTCTCGTACCAGGATATCTCTGGTAATTTATCACAGAAATAAAACATCTGACAAGTTCGGCATGCAGACTTTTCAGTGTATTCTTGCTTGCGATACTGATCGGCCCATTCGTAAATCCCTTGATCCAAAGTTTTTTGATAGTAAGGAAAGCGTCCATGACGAGACCAAGTACAAGGCCCCACATTCCCTTCAGGATCAATATGCCCTTGAATTTTTCCGCAATGACATCGGTAAATTCCAGGATGAGGTGTTTCAGACACCCCTGTAGTTTCATCAGTGATTGAGCGATCCTCAAAAATCTCAGCATTTTCATACTCGACCTTCACTAACTGATCTGCGCTCAAACGATATTCCAAACCTGCGAGATCACCATTCAACTTTGGATAAACAATGCCGCTAGCTGATAGAACAACTCCTAGCGAACTAGCTAGCAACCGCATTTCCCGCAATTCGTGAACATTGAGAGTTAAAACGCTGGCTTTGAGTTTGATGGGAAGCCCCGAACTGTGCAAAAGCTCGATACCCCGAATAAAACGATCATAGCTACCCTGAACGCGGGTAACACTTTCATAAACCTGTTTAGATGCTCCGTAGCAAGTGACCTCAATGGAAAATGGCGGCTTGCTTTTGAGGCGATCTATGATTTCAGGTTGAAGCAAAGTCGCATTGGTGAAGATGGTAATCAGAAACCCTTTATTCCATGCATGCTCGTAAATATCAAGAAAGTCCTTGCGAAAAAAAACCTCCCCTCCAGTAAAACAAACCCACAAAATGCCTTCCTGATAAAGTTTATCGAGCAGTTCGAAAACTCGCGCAGTAGTCATTTGCTTGCGGAGATTGTCTGCTTGATTCAATGGATCTGTATAACAATGGACACAGTGGAGATTACATCCGTAAGTTAACTCGATCTGCGCTTTAATGATTCTTTTTGATGAGCCGGCGCGCTCATGCACCGTAGCAGAAAAATCCTGATAAGACTTTTGAACGTCCATATCCCTCAAAATCCTACGGGGTTAATTCTAAAGATTTTTTTATTTTTTTTCTCACGCAACCAAAATGTGGCAACGCCTCATAAAAAGCCTGCTGAAAAGAACCTTTTCTTAAATCAAAACTATCTACCCGATTATTGGAGCAAAGCTGAAGCTTGCCATAAGCATCCACATGAAACTGTATCTTACCTTCATGACAGACAGGAGCCAAAGCTCCCTCGCTTGGAAAGTAGCGAGAAGACTCTTTATCAAGCTCAGCATCCGAGAGAATAATCTCTTTGAGATCAGAGTCTGAAAGTTGCAGGTCGTTAAATTCCTTTCCAAGTAAATCGCGTCTTAAAAAACCTCCAAACCGCATCATGATTCCTCGATCTCTCATCCATTCGATCGTATCGGCAATTTCTGATTGATTCACCTTACTCCCAGTGAGTTTCACCACTAAAGGAATATCGGCTTGAGCGGCAAGATCAATCGCATGAAAAACCTTGCTCCTAGACCCAGGAATTTGAGTTACCACATCAAAACACTTGTCTGTTATCCCATGCACACTTGTTTCAATTTTAAAAGGAGGGTATTCTTTCCAAATGTTGATCCAATGAGAGTTGATATAGCTGGCATTGGTAAAAACCGTGGTCAGAAAACCTGATTGGACAGATTTAATATAGATGTCTTCAAAATCTGGACGGGCCATGGGTTCGCCGCCGGTCCAGGTCATCTCAAGCAAGCCCGCGTGTTTCATTTCCTCCATGATTCGGAAAATTTCCTCAGTCGAAAGTTCCGTTTGAATAAGATCAGCCCGATTAAAGCAATCGGTGTAACACATGACACAACGAAAATTACAACGGCACGTGA
>CAZOOM010000127.1:0-4320 GCA_964581425.1 uncultured bacterium
CAGATTTTGGTCTTTAAAATTCACCTGACCTTTTTCCGTCATTGAATAATGGCTGCTGTTGTAAGCGTTCCAACTGCCTCTGACCTTCCCATATACTTCTCCGTCTAAACCTAAAAAGGAATACAGATCACCCTCTTTCGTGAAAGTGGCAGGCGTTAATTGACTTCCCAATTCTAAAAATGTTCCAAACATCGGGTTCACTCGGCTCACTCCTACTCCCCAGTAGTAAGCCTCCATCGCTAAATTCATACCTCCTTCTTTCAAACTTATCTCAGTCCCGTCACCAAGCTTCACACCAGTCAGGATCTTCTCCATCCCGCTGTCGTGATATCCTAGCCCTGCTCTCAATTTCGAATCGATTCCCTCAAAATCCTGTTCCTTCCCGTCCTTCAACACATATCCCAAGCCCTGCACATTCTGCCACTGTCCACTCCCTTGATTCCCGTACACAATCCCATCCATTCCAAGAAAACTTGAAAGCACTCCGTCTTCACTAAATCGCGCAGGCGTTAATTGACTTCCCAATTCTAAAAATGTTCCAAACATCGGGTTCACTCGGCTCACTCCTACTCCCCAGTAGTAAGCCTCCATCGCTAAATTCATACCTCCTTCTTTCAAACTTATCTCAGTCCCGTCACCAAGCTTCACACCAGTCAGGATCTTCTCCATCCCGCTGTCGTGATATCCTAGCCCTGCTCTCAATTTCGAATCGATTCCCTCAAAATCCTGTTCCTTCCCGTCCTTCAACACATATCCCAAGCCCTGCACATTCTGCCACTGTCCACTCCCTTGATTCCCGTACACAATCCCATCCATTCCAAGAAAACTTGAAAGCACTCCGTCTTCACTAAATCGCGCAGGCGTTAGATAATTTTCGTTAGCTACATTGAATTTAAGAAAACCAATGGAGGACCCTGAAAGAAGAAAAATGAGAGGATTTATAGCAGCTAGACCCAGATCCGAAGCAATCAAAGCAAACATTCGGCCGCCTTCGTTCCACTTCAGCGTTTCGCCAGGCGCTAGCTCGAAACCCTCAATAACCATTCCTGTAACATCGTTTGTACCTCCCGATGCTGACTCTGGAAGCGATGCATATTTTTTTTCGCCAAAATTATAACTTCGCTCTTTGCCATAAATGATTTTGGGTTGAAAAAATTGTTGAAAATCCGATTTTTCATCCTGCCGGCCATACCCAACTCCATTGAGTCCGATAAATCCAAGAAGCGCACCGCCAATGAGGGCTGCTCGTGTAGCAAATTCGGAAACAAGAATGGAGCCAGCAAATAATTGAAAGTAGGCCTTGCTAAGATCGTGAGTGACAAGACCAAAGCTGAGCGCAACCTGTCCCGCAATGGCATAATCATCGCCGTCTTTGGTAGCATCGATTCCTTTAAATTCAGCGGCATAATTTCCAATGGTGATTCGGTCCACCCCTGCTGCACGGGCCGCATCACTTAATTGAAAACTGGTGACATCTTTTTCATTGGTCCATTTTTCACCGCTTACCATTTGCAGCAAATTAAATTGCTGATCTCTTTTGCTTAGGTAGAAAAGACGTTTATCAGAGGCACGGAACCCGAGAAGTAGCTGTGTCTGAGGATGAATCGCAGCATCTACCATTTCACTTCCGACAACTTTCCCATTGATCAAGAATTGAATAACAGCTTTTGTGGTGTCATATTGGAGCAATCCATTTTTAACTGCCACGTTGATGAGCATATTTACAAGTTCCGGTGCTTTTTCAGCGTCAATATCCTGGACCGTAGTCACATAGTTGAATACATAAGCACTCGCCCCTCGCGATCTCCACTCAGAAGGAATCTCACTAGGGTTGAGCTTCACATGCGCACCTTCTTTTTGTTTAAACACCACTCGATAAAGTGTATTTCCAAGACTCAGAAAAACATTACCGCGTTTCTCGCCCAATTTTTCAAAGAACACATCTTGGCCGGTGTAATAATCGCGCCCGATGAAGCTGATGGTGCGTCCCTTGATTAAGTTTCCAAGCAGATCATAAACAGTCATCTCCCCGGAAAATTTCATACGAAAATAAACTGCACCTACTTCCATCAAATAATTTTGCGTGGACGAATCAAGTTTAGTTCCCTGATTAACAAACACGTCAAAAGTGCCTTCAACACGAACATTTTCTCCGGAAATAATTCGTGAGATCAGCTCAGGTCGAGTTTGAGAAAGACCGGATCTTGGATCGACATAGCCGCGAGATTTTTCGTCGTAAACGGAGTCTCTGAGAATTTCTCCGCGCTCATTAAAGAGAACAAGATAAGAGGTCGCCTGCACTTCCCCTGAAAGCGTTCGTGTGTAGAGACGCATCGCAGGTGTGAGATCCATATCATGAAGCTTGCCAAGCATGGCCATCGCTCCTTGACTTTCAATATCAAAAATCCCTCCCGCTGCAGTGAAGAAAAAGTGCTCGCCACTCACAAATCCGTGGATTGCATCGCCCAGCATAGCTGGCCCCGAAATTTCAAGATCGTAGGAAAGACCTGCGCTTTGAATAAGATCATTTTGGTCATAGGAAAGTCCGGCACTCTTAAGAAGATCTTTGCCAACCTTTGAACCTGACTTCCATAAATCCAAACTTGGTGAGCGCCCAAACTCAAGATTGACAGTTCGCTTCGCGGCAATCTCCTGCCACTCACCCTTGACAAAAGCTTTCACCGTTTTTTGATTAAAATCCCACACCACAGGAAGCGAAGTTCCTGCGCGAGTTTTGAGATATTGAATTCCCATCGAAGTGATCAGTGATCCGTTCGCCATAAAAAGATTCAGAATCAGGTACTGCCCTTTAGAAAAGAAGTCTTTATTGTCTTCACTGATAATCGATTGCGCGAATGCCAGGCGGCCTAGCTCAGTGGTCATATCGTAGTTCTGAATCGTGGTAGAAATAGGTTTCAGAAGTTTAGCTTCAATATCATCCACCGACTGCGAGTAACCCACTTCTTGCGGAATGACGGCCCACCCTCCATCGCGAAGCTCAAATCGGCAAGAAGAACAGGAAGTTTGGCGCCAACCGACATCAAAACCAAAGCCGTTTCGGACAAAGTGAACGCTAAAAGGATCATCTTTCAATGTTGATAAATAAAGTTCATTCGTCTTGATGGCTCTGAATTTTTCAAGAGCCGACATCCCGAGTATTGAGAAAAATCCGTCAAGGAAAGTAACAAACCCGGAACCTAATTGCTGAACAAGAGAGGACATAAACGTATCGCGGCGACCGAGAAAATTTCCATCTCCATCATAAACATCTTCTTGGAAGGCATAGACTGCAGCAGGTATCGCAACGTGTTGAAAAATTGGTGATAAAATTTCCTTAAACCCTAAGTAGAGCTCGGCGCGTGTAGCAAAACCATCTGGAAGTGTGACTGTGGCATCACTACGTGCATGTCCAATTCCATTGATACCCTTCATGAACCGTCCAAACGAACTTTCGGTTTGTCCTAGTTTTCCACCAGGGCCAATATTTGCCACAGGAGTAAAAATATTCACCAGCGCAGCCGCTCCACCCAAAATGTACGCAAGTGTTGTATTCCCTTCTCCCGCATACATTCCAGCAAAACCTGTGAGGAGTCCGGTATAAAAACTTAGATTGATACTGGTGAGAGTCGATGGAGCCATCACTTCCGAAAGAACTCCAGCAATTCCTTCTCTCTGAGCAAGCTGGTTAAGATAAGCTTCTTGGTTCAGGGTATTTTGATAACTGGTTTGAGTCGCTGCTGCTTGAGTTCCGACAGTATCACCAGCGCCATGCCCAAACCCGCGGCCGATCAAACTATTCACATGCTCCAGTCCCCACTGCAGAAAGGTCATTCCAAAACTCATGGCCGTTGAAATTGCCACACTTTCAATAGATGCCTTGAAATCAAAACGTCCGGTTGAGAGATAGCTCACTGCCGCCTGCGCTGCAAGATTCACAAGACCCAAAGTGGCCGCGCTCATCGCGTGCGTAACCGCAGAGCTCAGAAGTTGGCTGCCAAGAAGTTTGGACCCAATTTGCTGGGTATAAAATTGTTCGGTAATACTGCTCGCAAAAGAAAGTGCGCCGCTAAGTGCATTCAAAACCACCCCTAAAACTTGTGAAGTTTTCAGACCAAAGGCCTCGGCACCGCGCTGATTCACAGATGCAATCATGAAACTATTAAAAAAAGATCTGCCTAAAGTCATCCAGAATTTTGCGCTGGTCACAAGCGTCACAATGCCTGTTCCTGCAGCGCCCGCTGTTGCGGTTGCAGGAGCCGCTGCTTTAAAAATATTTCCAATCGATTTAATCGCGCTGTAAATCATCTTAAAGAAATTTTT
>CAZOOM010000127.1:4420-5928 GCA_964581425.1 uncultured bacterium
GCAATCAAAATCATTCCGATCGCGATTCCCGTGCGTTTAATTTTTTCGGTTTGCACAATATTGACTCTTGAAGTCAGAGTATCCGGAGTGTACTCATACCGCGTTGTGGTCACGATGGTAATCTTCAAGTCAGAAGAGAAGAACCCACCATTTTTTTTCATTTCTCGGATCGTTTGACTCAGTTTGAGCTGGCCAAAGGCATTAAACGTATTGTAGGTATTTATTTTCCAGTCTCCTTCACGGTGGAAGGTGCGGATAAGTTGGCCCGAGATATTGTAAAAGCGCGATTCCAGATAAGACGTAGAAGCTGTTGCCGATTCGATAAAGGTCCGATTCACTTCCAAAATCTGACCAATGGAGTTGATCTTGGTAATTACATCGTGTACTTCCGAACGCGCCACTTCAAATGTCGGAACGCCTGAGGTCACATCAAAATTACTGAGCGCCGTCCCATTCAGCCCCACCGGTGCACTTGGTTGTTTGAAGGTAATGCTGATCGATCGAACAATAGTTTCACCTGGTCCGATGTAATTAATTTCTTCCCTGGATTCAAAGTTGACCGGACCCAGGATCGATAACTTCGAGTAGCGCTCCAGATTTTCCGCAGTTAAAAATGTTCTCTGAGTCACTGATTGAGAAACCCGAAGATTTCCCAAGGTGTCATAGATGAAAGAATTTCTCTTCAGCGTTGAATCAATAAATCCGGCAAAACCATTCAAGGCTTGAAGATTAATCTTCTCAAGCCCATTGATCACTACTGCCGCGAGACCCAAAGCCCCGGCAGCGAGCGCATACACACCCAAACCAGAGAGATCAACTTTGCCAAGATTATTACTGGCAGCAATCGCACGAAGCTTCAAGCTCTCAACAAAGACAGGGTCACTCAGGTGGTCGAGAACCAGATTTTTAAAGGCATTCAAACTTAGTTTGGTTGGCGTAGATACCAAGAACGGATCTTTAACAAGAATGCCCTGGTTCAGTGGATTGGCATAAAAATTCGCGCCAAAAACTCCGAGCCCTAGATTCGTTTCCAAATTAAATGCAATCTTATTATTCATCGTGTAGAGCTGATGGCTCACACTTTGATAAATCAAAAGATCCGGCGCCGAACTATTGGCCGTAAACTGCTTATAAGCCACCTCGCGGTTCGACAAATCATAGAAAGTTTCGGTTCTTAGAATTCTAGTCTCGAGATCAAAGCTGATTCTAGTTTGATCGGTGTAAGGATTTTGCGAGACCTTTTGATTTGCAAATCCAGGAAGTTGGTTAGCAGAAAGCGCAATTTTTCGATTAAACGTCTCATAAGCAAATCGTCTACCCTGGGCATCATAGGTAATGTTTGCCGAACCCGTTCCTTCAATAATATGCAATCCGTCCCACGCCGTCCCCTTGCTTCCATCAAACGAATAAACCACTTTTCCGTTCTGGAAGTTCATCACATGCATGGCACCGCTCACCGAGGACGTTCCGGCAAAGGCGTTGAAGAGTGCTGCTGATAAATCCCCTGT
>CAZOOM010000128.1:0-5871 GCA_964581425.1 uncultured bacterium
ACTTACCTTTTTAGTGATCTCTTCTGGCGTTTCACTTACAACCTCAGGGGTCTTTTCCACGTTAGCAGTTTCTTTTTTGAATTTACCCAACTCGCGATCGATTGTGCTTTGGGTTGCCACTGCCATGGAGCGGAAATAAGGATCTTCAGCATCTGCTCCAGCAATATAGGTCACGACCGAACCATCTGAAAGACTCACCTCAACTAAATGAGAAGCAAGAACTCCCTTGGCTAAAATCGTGCCATCGCTAAGATCTGATTGTGTTAAGCGGCGTACAGATTTAATTTGAGGATTAAGAGCGGGAAATTGAGTTTGAGCAACACCCAGCGCGCGCACTTGTGCTTTTTCAATGGGAAAATCCTGCAAATAGGATGAGGCTGACTCAAGCTCAGTTAATTCAGTTTGTCCTGTTGCATCGCGAACCTCAAGAAAGCTCATTTCTGGCCCATAACTCCCAAGCTTCACTGAAATTAAAGTGTTGGCATGAAACCCAGCTGGCATGGCAACATTGGTATGATCTTTTGAAGGCTCCCAAGCGCGAACTTCTTTGATTTGAATAATTTCTGGGTTTATTCCGGGTAAGGCACTTACGATTTTTGATTTTACCTCATTTTCGATCACTTGCTTAACAGTAGCGTCCACCACTTGGGAAGTCGCAGTATTTGTCTGGGTTTCAACTTTTGAAATTGCTGGCTGAGATAAGAAAGTTAAAGGATCATGTGAAGCTGCATCTTTTTGGGTCTTTGTTTCTGTTGCAGTCACAGTTGATGTCGCGGTTTCAGTTATGACACTGGTCGGTGATACTGTTTTCTGAATCTTTTTTTCCGAATTGACTACAGACAGAGTACTCCCTTCTGCATAAAGTAACTGTGCAGGAAAACCTTGCGTAGAAATGAAGCAAGTCAAGATCATCACCGCGCAAACTCTTTCGCAGCCCTTTCCCAGGTTCTCAGCAGAAGTGTTCGTCATAGTTATCTCCTTTATCAGAAAATCAAAGTACTTTCTTATCTGTTTTAAAAAGTACCTGATCAGATACAGACGTTCAAGGAAAGCTAGTTCTTGCTATAAATGCTAGAAAAAGATCGACACACAATACAAAGGGAGAAGTTAAGAGGGAGGAAAAAAGCTTAAAACTTTAGGCCAAGAACGATTGAGCCTACATAAAGAAGGCCTGCCACTACTTGCCTCCATCCCAGGGTCTTAGGAGACACGGGTTTTCTGTTTTGAAGGGAAATCAGCACCCAAATAAAAATTGAACCGAATGCCGTGGGCACAATCCAAGAAATTTTTCCACGCAGGAAAAGAATTCCAAGCGCAGTTAAACTTAGCACATGAAGAAAGATCGAAAACCCCGAAGAGGTCGGCATTGATTTCGAGCGACGAATAATTGTCCTGACATAAAAGACTGAGGGGAAAATCCGAAGAGATAAAAGGCACCAGATCAAAAGACCTTGTTGAAAACCCCAACCAGAAGCGGACAGCAAAATAGGAGCCACCAAGCTCAATCCAAGCGCCCCCATTAATTCGGCTTGAACAGATCGAAGCTTTTGGCGCCATGAGTAAAAAATCTGAAACAGTCCAAAAGGAATTCCAGCTGCGAACCAAATCCAAATGGTTGAGCGATGACAAACCTTGGAAAACCATAAGAAAGCAGCAAAAAGAATTCCATAAGCAATCAAAACCGCAACAGCACGTGCCCCATCATCATCCCAAGGTTGATGAAATTTCAGACGAAGCAAAAGCAGTTTAAATGGCTGGTAACTCAAAAAAATGGCAAGGCTGGCACAGAATAAAAAAGCAGCACTGGACGAATACCCCAGCAACAGACCCAAAAGAGAGGCTTCAAGAAAAAATCCCCATGCCCCATGTTCCTGAGGAAGAGCGAGCGTTGAGAGTTTCATTAATTTTGTCGCTGGGGACTAGCCGCTAGTTACTGGCGATTTTAAATTTCCAGCCACGAGCGACCAGCGGCTAGTCCCTAAAGTTATTTGAAGTCCTTCACATCGCGAAGACTGCGCCATCTTGAGATCATAAAATAAACAATGGGAAGCGTTCCGAAAATAACAAACAATAGATCCCCGGCTACTCGTGCCCAGGTAAATTTCTGAAAATAAGGACTCATGATGACTGCGGAGCTCCGAGCATACCAAAAACCATGCTGAAAGCACTGGATCAATTGGTAAACACCGGCCGGGAAAATACTCAAAACTGTCATGAGCAAGAGCCCGATATTCAGCGACCAAAAAGAGACAGCCCAGATCTTGTTATTCCATCTTTCTGGCTTGATCGTGATGCGCGCACAAAATGCGAGTGCCGCAATTGCAAGGTTTCCATAAACTCCCATTAAGGCTCCGTGACCATGATTGGAAGTCAGGTAGGTCGCGTGTTCATAATAACTCACGATCGGAAGATTGATCAGAAATCCATAAATGCCTGCGCCCAGAAAATTCCAAAACCCGACAGCCATCAAAAACATGACCGCCCACTTGTGTGGAAAAACCTCTGGATCAATCGTGATCACGCTCTGATTGTACTTCAAGCGGATAAAATCCCAAGCCTCGAGCGTAAGCAGTATCAGCGGCACCACTTCCATAGCAGAGAAGAAAGCTCCGAGAGCCATATTAATCGCAGGCTGAGCTGTCCAATAATAATGATGTGCGGTTCCAATCATTCCGCTTCCGAGATAAAGAATGATATCAAGATAGACCACGCGCAGCGCGGCTTTGGAGCGGGCAATTCCGAGAAGCACAAAAATATGCGCCACGACAATCGTGGTGAAGAGTTCAAAAAAACCTTCCACCCACAAATGAACAATCCACCAGCGCCAAAAATCAGCCACTGCAAAATTCGTTCGAGGGTGATACATGAGACCAAAGGAATACATGAGCGGAATTGCAATAATGGAATAAAGCAGAAGGTACGGCAGCCCTCCTCGATTTTCCCCTTTTAGGGTAGGACGGATCGCGTTAAACACAATGAATGCCCAGATTGCCATTCCAACCGTAAGCAGGATCTGCCACACGCGCCCAAGTTCCAAGTATTCCCATCCCTGATGACCGAACCAAAACCAAAATTTTCCAAGAAGATTTTTGATACCGAGATATTCTCCAAAAATACTTCCGACCGCGACAATCAAAACTGCCGTAAAAAGGATATTCACGAGCAGCCTTTGATGTTTCGGTTCTTTTTTTGCGATCATCGGGCCCACGAAAATTCCTGTGGCAAGCCAAGCCGTGGCAATCCAGAAAATGGAAAGCTGAAGATGCCAGCTTCGCGTAATCGTCGCAGGAAGAATTTTACGGATATCTATCCCGTAAAATCCCAAAGGTTCCACAAAATAATGGGCAGTAATCACACCCATCAAAGTTTGAAATGCAAAAAGCGCTGCAACCACAACAAAAAATTTAAACGTAGCCTTCATGCTGGAAGTCAAAGGAGAATCATTAATCTTTTGAAACTCCATATCATCTGGCCGCTCATATCCCCAACCCAAATAATCAAAGCGCCCAAAAAACATTAGGACGAGGCCAAGCGCACCCAACAGAGAAATCAAACTGAAAGCACTCCAAAGAAAAACCGCAAGTGTAGGTGTATTTCCTACGGATTTATCTGAAGGCCAATTGTTTGTGTAAGAATAATCTTTACAGGGACGAGGCGTAACTGCAGCCCACGCTGTCCAGGCAAAAAAGGAGGTAAGCTTGCGAATATCCTGAGCATCCGCAATGTTATTAGCAGGAAGAGAAATTTCTCCTTTGAGATTCGCAAAATATTCCTGGTAGTGTTGAACCAATGATTCATAGGCACTTTGTTCTGAATCCGACAAAACAAGATCTTTGGTTTTTGGATCCAAACGATTTTGCTTAAGCGTACTCACGACGACCTGATCGATTTCGGATCGGCTTGAATCATTTAATGATTCATACGGCATGCCCAATTTTTGGCGCGCCACAAAATCTTTCATCGCAACGCCTTTACGGTGGAGATAATCCGCCGTGAAATCCGGACCGAGATAGGCTCCGTGGCCAAAGACACTTCCATAATCCATCAAACCATATTTTTGGAATACGGATTGTCCTTGAAAAACATCTTCACCCGTGAAAACGACTTGACCATTTTCTGTGACAACCTGATTAAAAACAGGCGGACGGCCTTCATAAGTTTTGACGCCCATAAACGTAAGACCCGTGATTCCAAAAATCACCACGAGCACCGCAGCATGGCGCCACCACGGACTGATTTCCATTTTCTTTCTAACAGATTGATTCATAGTCTCCTCGGGGGTTAAAGCAAGAACACAGGATCTCAAGACCTCAAGAGCACATGCCAACCGGTGCTCTTGTTACTTGCGCTCCAGTGCTCTGAGTTAGTGTCCGCAGCAAGAATGTTTCTTGGCGGAGTTTTGGGTTTTGATTTGAAATTGTGCGGCTAAATCATCAGCGATCTTTAAGCATTCTTCGTGGAGACCGCTCGGCATCTCTTCCTTTTCAACGCGATGAAAAGCTCTAAGCACCTGTGCTTGTTCTTCCGCACTTAAAGCCTGATCCGCCATGGGAAAAAGGCAGTGATCTTCTTTTTGAATGTGGCTCCTCAAAAGAAAAATATAATCATTGGCAGATTGACGAAATCGGGAACTATATTGATCTTGACTGTTGTTCTGATGGAGTTGAATTAAACATTCTTCCATGACCTGGATGTAGCCGCGCCCCTGGATATGCTCATGTCGCATTACCGAGGTTGGGCCCTGCTCAGGAGAAAATCCTTTTGATTCCATTGCCGGGAAAAGCTGAGCCTCTTCTTTTCCGTGATGGCATCGATCGGCAAAATTTTTTAAAAAATAAATCGATCGATCAAGCGCTTTAAGATGCTCTACTTTTTTTGCATCAAAGGCTCCGGCAAGGGCCTCTAAACAATCTAAGACTTGTTCAATCACGCGGTGTTCAAGCGACAGAATTTCCGTAGGCTTCATGCTCTATCCTTTCTTTTCTAAGCTTTTGATTAAATCTTGAACCGATAAGCGCTCTAATTCAGCAAGCAATTGCTTTTTAGTCTTGGCCCAACTGGAATGAAGTGCGCAAGGACGGTCGCAGTCACATTCTTTAAAGCTCATCACGCACTGACTGTAGGCGGAATCTCCGTCAACTGCATGGACAACATCAAGCACAGGTATTTCTGAAGGTTTTTTGAGTAAGTTATATCCCCCACCCGGCCCTGTGACTGCTTTAAGGAAACGGGCTCGGACAAGAGCTTGTAAGGTTTTGCGCGTAAAGAATTCAGGGATGCCGGCTTTTTCGCATATTTCTCCGGCTCGAAAAGGTTTGGCGTGAGAATTTTTCCCTGCAAACATCAGAGCTCGAAGGGCGTACATGCAACTTGTGGAATAGAGCTGAAACATAACGACTTTCTTGGTGGTTTAATTGTGGACAATTTAGTCCATAATTAAAATAAAGTCAAATTTATTTTTTAAAACCGAACTTGAGAGGCAAATCAGCTTTCGGTTTTAGATCTGCCCCGAGATCGTAACTGTTTAGCTCTCTGAAGTAAAAAATGTAAACTTTTTGTTCTCTTTCGAAATCATTCGCCCCGCGAGGATTGATGCCGGTTTGAGCGGGTCTCATTCGGCTCTCGCTCGTCCCGCCCATTCCATCGGCGGAACGGCTCGAGACGTTTCTCTGAGATCAAAAAGTTTACCTGGATTTCTTTCTCAAAACCGAAGACTCTGAACCAAGAAACGTCCGGAGCCGAATTTTCTAATGGAATGTCCGCCAGTAATACGGACGGATTCGTCCTTCTTTTTGGCGAAAGAAAATGCGGGCGGAGGCGAGCGAAAACCACACAAACCGGTGTCCATCCCTGTGGTTTGAGCGCTTTCGA
>CAZOOM010000129.1:0-3038 GCA_964581425.1 uncultured bacterium
CGAATTGCCTGTGAGAGATCACGATTTGGAGACGAAAAAGTCCAGCGAATTCCCGCTGTCACATTAGTCACGAAAACCTGGTTAGCATCGGCCCAAGATTCAGGCGTCTCAGGTTCGAACTGAACTTCAAAAGTTTGGCCATTATCCTGATAAGTAAATTTTTGCTGATCCTTGTCATATTGAATACGCGCTCCTTGTACCTGCGCAAGCCAAGCACCTGGTGAAAAGTAGGGCGCCCAGTACTGCTTCAAAATTCCGCCGATCATTTGCTTGCTGCTCCACTGTACGGCCATTTGAAGATCTTGAATGCCTTGTATTTTTGCATAAATTTGAAAACTATCACCTCGATTAGTGAAAAGGAAATGAGACGGAATAGGCCGCGCCATGCTTGGAAAATTTCCCGTCGTTGCGGTTAAATCATTCAGTTGTCGCACCAGATCTTTGGCATTCATCGCCGTGATACGATGCGATCCGATCACCACCCTTAACTCTCGTCCAACAGATGTGGCTTCGATTTTAGGCATTTGTTCCAGTAACTTACCTTGCACCGCATCCTCAGCCAACCACCGCATCTCGGAGCGTTCCCCTTCCTGAAGAAATTCACGGATCACGTTTTGAACGCTTTCCTGAGACAAAATCGGGTCATCAACTAATTTTCTGAAATCGATAAACGGCTGCTCTGACCCCACATAATCAAGATAGTATCCATCCCCATTGGGAAGAACAACGATTTGTCCTTTTGTAGTCCAAAGCTGAATCAAAAGCCAATTTCGATCGCTACTGATTCGATAAGCATCCGCAATCGACTGGATGGATCGAGGAATTTGATAGCTCAATAATTTTTCTGAACGCAGCACGCGGAACTGCGCGTCATAAGGGAACACGTTAATTGTTCCGTCACGGTGAATGTAAAAATCAGCACGATTCGTTGCAGCAGGGAGTATCTCTTGAAGCCCAAGCGAAGCTAAATCTTGTTTATAAACTCTTACTCCTAAGTAAGGCACCGTGGGACGCGCTGGCACACTGTAATCAGTGTACGAACCCTCCAACTCACCAGGCAATATCGTCTGCGCCTTAATCGTAGTTTCAGAACCGCCGCTCATAATTTTCATTCGATGAATCGGATTGGGAGTGAAAAATTCAGCAAGGGACCGGGCATCACCGTAATCGGGCGTCGCAAGTCTGAAATTCGGATGAAGCTCCAGAATTTTATCGAAGTGGTTTGCGTTATCCGCTGAAGGAATGGCCAAAGTCACCCAGCCAAGTTCCACTCCAAATTGAATTTCGCGCTTTCCATCCCCTGCTGCAAGAATGTGAACTCCATCCGAAATACCGTGCTGCCGCTGAATTTCTTGCATCATTTCTCTTTTAGTAATGACGGGTTCCCCGCGCCGGTAGCCGCGAACTTTCACCTCTTTTAGTTGCAGAATATCGACTTCATCCTGAACGCTCTGCTCTTCTGATCCGGTGATCACAACCACTTGAGCGCCCCGAGCTTGAGACTCACGAATAAATTGGGCGCCATTTTTTACCAGAAAATGATCTGCTGGAACTTCGCCTCTTTGCACCTTCTCAAGCCGGAAATTGCGCACTTCGTATAAATGATCCAGATAAACTTGAGTGAGTGCATTTTTAGGATCCGCTAAATCACCACCGAGTTTTGCAACAAAAGCATCGGCCTTCGCTTTATTTCCAAGCTCCACGGCTTTGTCATAGGCTTGTTTAAATTGAAGCGGTGTCGGGTCGCCCTTGCTGTTTTCCACCATGTTGATTGCCCACTGCATAATGTCTGTAGGAATTCTTCCGCTCTCCACTAACTTTTTCATGGCTGAAGTCATCAGAGTTTCAGGATCGCGAACTTCCTCCTGCTTCATGACCTCCCTGAGCTCCATCCATTCCTCATCCGTGAGTTCGATACCAAGCGCAATCGCTGCCGCGTAAGGCGCCATGAGTCCTTCCCAACCTTCACGAATCCGTGAAATGGTTCCGTCCCAATCCAGTACCGCAAGCTCGATATTCATGTCCTTTGGCGCAGGATGCAGCAGCGTGATTTGAGAAGGAACCTTTTGGCGAATTCCCGAACGAGAATCCTCTCCAGGGACGGTTCTTTGCAAAGAACCGTCCCTACTCGATTCTGCGCGGGATAAATAAAATGTAAGGGTATATGAAGTATCCGGTTGTAAGGTAATTTGATTCACTAAAGCTTCCCAATTTGAAGTCATATCCAGTTTCACAAACTGGGCCGATGTTTCCGCATCGCTACTGGGCCGTAGGGAAATTCCGGCATACTCACTCAGAGAAAATTCATAGGTACGCGCAAACTGGAGCATCACTTCACTCAAAAGCTTCTTTGATTCGCTGGGTGTAAACTTATACACTTCTCGGGACCCACGCGCCCATTCCGGCATTTCTTGGCGCAGCTCGCTGCGAGATGACGCTGCTGGTTGAGAAGTTTTTAGCGAAGCTCTTAACTTTTCCCCAAGTTGATCGAGATCGGCTAATTCATGGCTCAACCTCATTAAGCGAGCTGGCTTAAGATTTAGGCCTTTCGCCACACGTCTCCATAGATTTCTCTTGTGAGCAAGGACTCGTTCAAGATGCGGAAGAACCCATGTGCGACCTTGCTTAGCCCATCGAACGATCAGCCAAGAATAAATGGCAAAAATAGCCTGATAAATAAACCATCCTATAGCCGCAGCACCAAGTACGATAAGCACGCAATCTTCCGCACGCCATTCAGCGCGAGGAATCGCTGCAGATTGGGCAAACCGCAGCTCGAAGCGCGGAGTCGAGGCCGCAATCCTCTGCGGCCCGGTCGCCGCACGCGATTCAACCGGAATCGAGTGATCAGACGTCTCGCTCGAAGCAGTGCTCGAGCCAACCAGGTTCGAGCGCATCTCAGAACGAGGCATTCGAAAAGATTCTGCTAGATCATGAGCCGTTCTGGAAAATTGCAAAATACGTGCATGAAAACCGCGAAGATAATCGGGATTTTGCGGATCTTTGGGATGAAGGTCGCAGCTGGTGCAGACCAAGCG
>CAZOOM010000129.1:3048-5827 GCA_964581425.1 uncultured bacterium
GTCTCATGGTTTCAAACCCGTGACGAATCGCCTCATGAACCTGAGCTTCGGTTCCGTGGCCCAGCACATAATCCTGATCCGTTTTTTCGTTACCCATCACAATGGCGGGCTTGCGGCCTTCAGGAGTATTTCTTTCTAAAATATCAAACACCTCATCCAAATTAAATGCCGCATCCACACTCATAATATCCACATCGGCCAAAGGATACATTCCAGAAATCAAGCGAAGAGTCTCTGGTTTAGTAGCTAATGGCTTGCAGGGATGATAGCCCACAAGCCGGTCTTGTGCCCTGAGTCTGGCCGACAAGCGATTAATTGAATCTATGGAATATTTTCGAAAAGCCTGTTCAAAACCGCGGCGAGGAAAAGCGATGCCCGTCGAAGGATCCAGAAACATCACACCATCAATATCGCACTCTTTAATTAAATAATCCACGTAGCGGGCCACAAAAGCTTCCGCGTAGGCATATATTTTATCTAAAGTCTCAATTTCTCCAGAGCCAATCAACATTCCCACTTGTGTTTCTTCCATGAGTTTAGCGGCCAGGGTAAACGGAGCAATCACGGTCGCAATTCGAGGTTTGGAATCACCATAAACGCTTCGCATTTTTCGGAAGTACTCAGCCATAATGTGAAGACGTCCGATTTTCGAAAAATCAATTTGGTCTACAGGCTTCAGACGATCAGGATCCAGGCCCGCTTCTTTTAAACTCATTTTCAAATCTGGAAGCACATTGTCAAAATTAACCTGAGGTTGAACGCCATTTGCTAGCAGCAGGGCTTCATGTTCTTTAGAAAGATCCATGGGATTGAGAACAGCATCAATTTCGTACTTATCAATCGCTTCTTTCATAAAAGTTGCTTGCTTGAGCGGATCGTACGCAACTTCGTGAACGCTATAACCTTCTAAATTTCTTTCGAGACGAACCACTGGAAGCGCTCCGTAACCAATCACCGGCACAAATGCACGTTCATTCGCCATAGTCTCAAGTATTTCCCGCCGCTCCTCGTAGTTTTTACGCATCTCGGAGCGCGATGTTGAGGACGCATGCTTCTGCGTCCCGGTCACCGTACCCAATTGCACCGCAAGTGGGTAAGCCACAAGCGAGCTCACAGAAGCACTACGATTAACCGAATCGAAGCGCAGCTCCGAACGTGAGGGAAAATGTTGTTCGATCCATTTTCGAAATGCTGGTCGTTTAGCAGTCCAGCGGTCATCGGAAAAATCCGCGGGCACAAGCACACCGGCCGCACGAAGTTCATCCGGAGTGCGGCTCAAAAGCGCATGGACATTTTGGAACTCTGGTTCTCGATCTCTTACTCCTTCCCTAAGAATGCGGAGACCTTCGGCAACATCTGAGAAAGAAATCACTGAGAAATGAGGCTTCAATTCCCCTTCAGGCCAATAAGCCTCATTTGATACAGAGTTGTCCGCTCCCAGATGATTCGCGGGCACAAGCCGCCAATCATCGGGTGCCATCGTCACCACCATGCCTGATGCGCGATCACGCACCTGCATGAGATCGGCAACCTTGCTTGCTAAAATTCGGGCATGAGTTTGTTCCACCAGACTGGCATTTGCCCCTCGCAAATCCGAGAAAGAAATCTGATCATCAACTCGAACTTTTTCTTTTTTAGGTGCTTTCAAAAATTGACGCAGTGCAGCTGCCACAAGGGTCTGCTGGTTTGTTTCGTTCCATTGTTTATTTTCATGAACGTCCATTCCTGCTTCCTCGAATTGGCGCCAGGCATGCGCCCCATCTTTGTCATAAAAGGGCCCACCGGCATCGATTAATTGAATAAGCAGCGGATCGTTTGGATCCACACGAAATCCCTCTGAAACCACCACAAGAACACTTTTGGATTTTTCCTGTTTTTCTTTGACCGTATCCACTACCTGCTGAAGCGAGGCATGAACTTCTGGAATTAAAATCAAAATATTGGAGCCATACTCCCGAATTTGAGTTGCAAGCGCTTGAACTTCGCGCTTAGGAGATCTGTTCAGCCAGACAAAATTAGAAGGATGCGGATTCCCTGCTTCAACAACCAAGCGGCCCACATTAGCGCCCATGATTTTTAAAACCGTGACTTTGCCCTGCGCATCGGCCGATGCAGCCGCAGAATAAATTTTTCGTTGAGCCGTCAGCACCGCATCTTGATAGCCAATCGGCATGCCAGGAACATCGCCATCAATCGTCTTGAAAACCACGAACATCTTTTTCAAGATCGACTCAACAAGAGGTCGTAAATGTTGTAACTCAGTTTTTTCGGTGACCGCTTGAAGAAGCTTTGGCCAGAAAAGGGCATGATCTCCGCCACCAATAGCTGCATAATCCGCAAAACCATCCATGTTTTGAAGGGCTAATTGAAGAACTTCTGTTTTTTGCTTCAGTAAATTAACCCGCGAAGTCCCTGCCGCAACACCTCCAAGCCCACGCAGTTGCTTGATCTCTTTATCTGTAATAAGTGCAATTTGCTTGTGGAATTCTTTTTTCGTAAAGGCATCGATCCCATTTTGGATAGCAACCGGAATTTTCCCTTGAGCAATCAGCTCTTCTGCCAGTTCCGCAAAATAATCATTCACGCCAGGCCCTTCGCCTCCCGAAATAAAAATTGGAACCATCTTGGATTTGTTTTCACGCAAAAATTCTTCAGTCACGCCCCACTGGAAAATGGTACGTAGTTCAGCGCGCTCAGAGCGGTAGGCAGGAAGTAAGTCTTCACGTTCAAGCTGGTTGTAGAGAGCTCGCATATCCTCTTCACTGCGTTTCGAGAAAAG
>CAZOOM010000130.1:0-5524 GCA_964581425.1 uncultured bacterium
TTTGATCACTCAAGACACGCGTTCCGCCCGTCACTGCGCTCCGATCCCCTCCGCTCTCCCTGATGACAGGAGCTGATTCACCGGTTATCGCAGATTCATCCACACTGGCAATGCCTTCGATCACTTCCCCATCTCCAGGAATAATATCGCGGGGAATACACTTCACCACGTCCCCTAATTTGAGATCTCCAGCATTTATGCGCTCAAAGGATCCCGAAGACGTACGTTTCATGGCAAAGACCTGAGTACGCATCTTGCGCAGGGCATCGGCCTGAGCCTTTCCACGACCTTCGGCAATGGCTTCGGCAAAATTGGCAAACAAAACAGTGATCCAGAGCCAAATGGCAATCTGCAAATTAAAGACGGAGTAATTTTTGATCAGCAAAATACTGGTGAGGATAGCGCCGAGATAAACCACAAACATCACCAGATTTTTTGCCTGTGCAAGTGGATTCAATTTCTTCAAACTTTCGAGCAAAGCCGAAACAACAATTTCTTTTTTCATTAGAAAGTCCTCCCGTGTAACATCAAGACATGTTCAATGATAGGTCCCAGTGATAAAGCGGGGAAAAATGTGAGCGCTCCGACAATTAAAATAACCGCCACAAGAAGCACAATGAACAGAAGACCGTCCGTTGGAAAAGTGCCTGAAGAAACCGGGGTAATTTTCTTTTGCGCCAGACTTCCTGCAATAGCAAGCGCTGGAAGGATAACCACAAATCTCCCGATCAACATGGAGATACCAAGCATGACATTATAAAAAACAGTATTGACCGCAAGACCCGCAAAGGCACTACCATTGTTGCCTGCTGCGGATGAAAAGGCATAGAGGATTTGACTCAAACCGTGCGGTCCCGCATTACTGATACTGCTAATTCCAGGTGGAATGATACAAGCAATGGCAGCACCCCCCAATATCACCGCATTAGGAATTAATACCGCGAGAACTGCCCAGCAAATTTCCCGTGCCTCAATTTTTTTTCCCAAATATTCTGGAGTTCGTCCCACCATTAATCCGGCAATAAAAACCGTCAAGAGAACATGCATAAGAATTCCGTAGAATCCCGCTCCGACTCCACCGAACACAACCTCTCCCAGCATGATTTGAACCATGGCCACAAGACCTGCCATGGGAGAAAAGCTATCATGCATGGCATTCACAGATCCATTGGATGCAGCCGTTGTTGCTGCGCCCCAAAGAACGCTGTTTGTAACACCAAAACGAGTTTCTTTGCCTTCCATTGGCGTCAACATTTCAAAATTTGGATTGGGATGAAATTCCGCCCAAAGCGCGGTCCCCAGTACCAAAATAAAAATTAAACTCATGGCGGCCAAAATCGAAAAACCTTGTTTCTTTTGCCGCACCATGATTCCAAACATCCAAACCTGGGCTGAAGGGATTAGAAGAATCGCAAGCATTTCAAGAAAATTGGAAAATGGAGTAGGATTTTCAAAAGGATGAGCACTGTTGACTCCAAAAAAACCACCGCCATTGGTTCCCAGTTGTTTAATCGCAATTTGAGAAGCTGCAGGACCCAGCGGAATGATTTGCTCTGCGCCTTCAAGCGTCATCGCTTTTTGATAAGGTTGAAAAGATTGGACCACTCCCTGCCCGACTAAAAGAATCGTCCAAAGAATGGAAAGAGGAAGCAGCACATAAAGTGTCGAACGCACTAAATCCACCCAAAAGTTGCCAATGGTCGAAGTTGATTTTCGTATCAGCCCCCGAATGAGCGCCAGCATGACTGCGATTCCAGTTGCCGCACTCACGAAATTCTGAACTGTAAGTCCAAACATCTGAACAAAATAACTGAGCGCGGACTCTCCTGAGTAGGCTTGCCAATTTGTGTTGGTCATAAAACTTACCGCTGTGTTGAATGCGAGATCCCAGCTTACATTTCCAAGCAATTGAGGATTCAGCGGCAAATATTTCTGAATCATTTGGACAATAAAAACCAAAAAAAATCCTATGGCATTGAAAACAAGAAGCGCCAAGCTGTAGCGTTTCCATCCCATGTCTTCCTCCGGATCGATTCCGGCCAATCGGTATGAACTTGATTCGATCACTCCTACAACGGGACTTAAAAAAGTTTTCTTCCCTTCAAAAACCTTGGCCATAAAACTCCCAAGAAAAGGGGTCATCAGCGCTAGAGAAATTCCGTAAAAAAGAATTTGAGCAAGATCATGCAGATTCATATTTCCTCCAATTTTTCTTTCTGGAAGAATGCTAGCTGGAAAATAAGCGGAGAGCTAATTAAAAGGGGGCTTTAAAACGTTAAAAAATCGTTAAAATCAGGAGAGCTTATCTCTACAGGTAAGTTCGAACTAAACCGGGAGAAGGGCGGGATTGCTGATGAAGTCCGTGGGTTTGACGCGCCAGCCGTCATAAGGAGAAACAGGAAAACCTGCAGCACAAAAGGCATCTACCACGAGTTCGGAACAAAAATAGGCTTGATCAAGGCTCAGCCACTGGTCAAGCCATGAGTTATCAAAAATCCAGTTGAAACTCACAGGCACGAAACTGGAAAGAGTAAAAAAAATGGTTCCTGCCATGCCATACTTGTAACCTTTTTTATCTTCGCAAAAACGAATCACTTGATCGAGCACTCGTTCTTCTTGAATGTAGCGATGACGAAAAGCCCGGATGTAAAACCCGCCATGGAAATATTCCTGAATATCTTTTTCAATCACTCCCTCTGGCTGAGCCTCCCAAACTTTCCCAGTCCCTTGATAAAGCGCCGCGTGCGTCCAAAAACGGTGTTTTAATTTGCGCGTAAGCACGTTAGAAATTTGAATGTACCAGGAGTGGGCGACGCTCTGCTTGCCCATTAAAAGGATGTCGCCTTTTTGGAGCAGAGCGAGATTGGTGATGGATTCCGAGTAGCGCTGCGAAGGCCCCCAAATAAAAAGCCTCAAGATTCCGATCACCAAGGCCCCCAGAATAACGACGCAAAGAGCCAAGAAAAATTTTACGATACAATAAAATGTGAAGGCGAGCAATGCTTGCATTTGATTTTTCTCTTAGGAGGGCATCTCGCCAAGATATTTTTTCAAATCTTTTTGATTAGCGCCCATCAAACCCACTCGAATTTGCTGGGCTTTAAGAATTTTAGTGGCCCGTCCCAACAGAGTCAGGATGACAAGTAGATTTACCAAAGGGATAAAGAAACCAATGATGTATAAAAAAAATCTTGGAAGCTTTAAGGCTTTACCAAGCTTGTAGTAATACACCAAAAAGAAAACAAAAAGAACCAAGCGAGCAATAGCGACTAAGTTGCGAGGAAAGGCTCCAATCAATAGCGCTGATGAAAACAAAAGAATGAGGGAACTAAAAAAAAGCCAACAAACCAGGCTCTGATATTTGGCAATTTGCCGAATCTCTTCGCGGCTGTAATTTTCTTCCATAGCTTGCTCCTTTTTCAGATTTAAAATAATGAATCACTCATTTCAGACAAACAAGTCTGGCCAAGGTTACCCTTTTTCATTTCCTTCAGCAGCTAATTTACCATTTTCGTCATAAGTTTTCCAAGCTCCTGTTGCCTGATCTACTTCATGCATGACTTTGCCATTTTCATAATACTGTTTCGTGATGCCGGCCACTTCCCCATCTTTAAATTCGGACTCTGACATTTTTTTGCCGCTCTCGTAGTACGTGATCATTTTGCCATGAGGCACTCCGTTTTTCTGGGGAGTCAGGGTGCTGAGCTGACCGTTTTCATAATAGGTCTTGATTGAATCCGAAGTCATTTCTGTTTGTGTTTTTCCGTTGGGATAATAAGTCTTCATATCCGCATAGAGAAATGAAGTTCCCATCAACATCATTCCCATCCATAAAGCAATTTTCTTCATGCTCTCTCCTTTGATTTGGTGGGTTAAGTCTAGCGCAATCAAGCCCATTTGTTGAAGCGAATAAAAATCATGTCTCGCTGAGACGTTTCAAAAGTTGCGCGGTGGTATAAACAGGAATCGAGAGATTTTCAAAATCCCGGTCATTGGACCAAATAGCTGACTTTTCTTTAAGTGCTAGCGCAACCAGATGAACATCATCCGGGTCCCGCCCCTTTAAGAGCAGCGTTGCGTGGTGAAAATATTTCTCATAGTAATGCTTCGAAAAACTGCGAAGAGGGAGCATTTTGAGCTGCCAAAGAAGAAGCCGTTCCTCAAGTTGGTACTTGGAAGCTAATCGAGGGAGATATTCTTCCACTTCCTCAAGATTAAACTGGGTTGTTACAAATTCAAACTGGTTTTCTGTAAAAACACGCAGGGCAGCCTTCCCGATCACAGCGGAAAGAATCACATTACTATCTGCGGCGATTTTTTTTAAATTCCCGAAAATCATCAAGAATGGCCTTCTCTTGGATTTTTTTTGACGATAACCGTGCGGCGATAACTCCCCCTAATTTCGTTGCAAATTCTTTCTTTAACTCAAGAGGAACCTCTACTCCTCCCGCTAAAGGAAGAAAACAAGCCACCATCTTGCCGCTTTTAGTGACAATGACCATCTCGCCTTTTTTTGCAAATCCTGATAAACCGCTGCGGAATTGACGAATCGACGCCAGTTTCATAAGCGCTCTCCTTGCCTTGTCCTGCTAGTGAAACGGTAGCATAGTGTCCACAATGTGTCAAGTTATGTGTACACAAATTTCGACTGTCAATAACACAACCATGTCGTTATTGAGCAGAAAAAAAGAGTGGCTGAAGGCTCTGTTAGCTGGCCTTTCGATAGGAGCCTATTCGTTTGCATCTGGTTGGACGGAAGGGTATCAAAATTAGTATAAATCTAGCATAGTCGTTTTATTTATTTCCACTTCCGGCATTGGTCTAAAAGAAAGCCAGGGATGATGAGTTCCCCAACAGGAATGCATAGTGTTCCTAAGGCCCAAAGCATATAGGGCTCTCGCTTTGCATTTTTTGCGACACGCCCAGTTTCAAAGGCCAACCACGCTTTATAAATTAGAAGCAAGATTCCACCCAATTTGGTCACAAAAGGAAATTGAGTCAACGGGTGTAACGACCAGGCTGTAAGAGGAGCATGTTTGGCGGATAGAAGTACTAACATGGTTCCCACTATCATGATAGCGAGCCATAATTTAGTATAAATGTCCCAAAACAGCCTTAGCCTTGACGAATCTTTATAGAAGAAAAGAGATGCTTCGTCGATTTCGCCTGTCTCCAAGTTAGCATTACATTGATAACAAAATCGAAACGAAGGATTATTGTTTTTTTCACACAAAGCACACTTTTTTGCTTGAGGCTGCAACCGTTTCGTCATATTTCTTTCCCCCCATTAATAAATCGACAACGTTGATGACGCACTTTAACAAGCATGAAGCAAATCATAACGTGGAAGAGTGATGATCAAAATGAAGGAAAACTAAAATCGGTGGGTCCCTGGCTTTCGCTCGGGACGATAATTTCCAGATCATGAAAAAAGCCCCTCTTTTCAGAGGGGCTTCATTGTAGGAAATTATCGGGGTGGAGAGATTTGAACTCTCGACCTCACGCACCCCAAGCGTGCGCGCTA
>CAZOOM010000131.1:0-5505 GCA_964581425.1 uncultured bacterium
GAACACATCAGCCCTCAAAAATCCATCGAAGGTGCTTGGGGCGGATTAGCCGTGACTCTGATACTTTCACTCATTTCTGCGTCTTACTTACCAGAGGTCTCTTTTTTGCACCTTATTTTCCTGGGATTGATGATTGGGGTTGTCTCTCAAATTGGAGATCTTGTTGAAAGTGTCATGAAACGCGACGCGGGCCTTAAAGATTCCGGCTCCATTCCCGGGCTTGGCGGGGTGTTTGATGTTTTAGACAGTCTGCTTCCGACAATTCCCTTAGTTTATTACTATCTTGTTCATTTTTTTCACGCGACACCAATGCATTGATCTTTTTCTATTATGGCTGATATCTCTCTCCTCGGTTCCACAGGCTCCATTGGTCTTAATACGCTTGAGGTTGTGCGTGCTCACCCTAAAGAATTTCGTGTGCGCGGACTTGCGGCTAGAAAAAATGCCGATCTGCTTTTAGCGCAAGCCCGCGAATTTCGCCCGGAAATCGTTTGCCTCTACGATCAGGATAAGGCACTTGGTCTTGAAAAATCTCTGAAAAAACTTCGGATCCGTTTGGTCACTGGAGATGAAGGACTTGCCGAAGTGGCTTCGATTCCTTCGGTCCAAAAAGTGGTTTTTGCTCTTGTGGGAGCTGTGGGATTAGCTCCCATTTTCCGTGCTCTTTATGCGCAAAAAGATTTAGCCATTGCTAACAAAGAACCCTTAGTAGTTGCAGGAAAACTCCTGGTTTCTGAAGCTGAGAGGCTTGGAGTGCGCATCCTTCCGATTGATAGCGAACACTCGGGACTTTGGCAGTGCTTGGAAGGTCAAAGAAAAGAATGGATCAAGAAACTTGTCCTGACCTCATCCGGCGGTCCTTTCCGAGGAAAGAATATAAATTTAAAAAAAGTAACTCCGGCTCAGGCGCTTCGTCATCCTTGCTGGAAAATGGGAGCGAAAATTACCATTGACTCAGCCACGATGATGAACAAAGGACTTGAAGTAATTGAAGCAGCCAACCTTTTTGGAGTTGAGGCAAAAAAAGTGGAAGTTTTGATTCATCCGGAAGCCATTATTCACGCCATGGTTGAGTTTTTGGACGGCACTCACATTGCCAATATTGGAATTACAGACATGAGGCTTCCCATTCAATATGCGCTGACTTATCCTGCAAGACTCCCAAATCCGCTTCCTGCACTTGATTTGACTCAGCTTGGTCACCTGCATTTTGAAAAGCCGGATCTCAAGCGTTTTCCTTGTCTGGAGCTCGGGTATGAAGCAAGCGCTCAGGGAGGATCTGTGCCCGCAGTTTTAAATGCGGCCAATGAAGTTGCGGTGGAGGCTTTTTTAAATCGAAAAATTTCTTTTCTTGGTATTCCACAATTGATTGAAAAAACAATTTCACGACATCGGCTATTGAAAAATCCCTCTCTTGCCGATTTAATAGAGACTGACCGCTGGGCACGCAGCGAAGCGAAAGGACTTTTGCCAACATGTTAGCATCCATACTGCCGACGATTATTGTTTTAGGGATTTTGATCGTAATTCACGAGTACGGTCATTTTCTGGCCTGCCGTTTTTTCAAAATCAAAGTGGAAAAATTTTCCATTGGATTTGGACCTGAGATTTTCCATTGGCAGGGGAAAGAAACGCGTTATGCCATCTCTCTTTTTCCTATTGGAGGATTTGTCAAACCCGCAGGAGAAACCATCAGCGAAGTGGATCCTGCCCAGGGTTTACAGCCAGGAGATTATCTTGCAGCACCTGTTTTTGCCCGCATTGTTGTGGTGGTCGCCGGGGTGGTGATGAATTACTTTCTCGCCTTTGCTTTGTTTTTTATTCTTTTTGTGGCTGGACGGCCAGTCCCAGGAACCGTGATTGGGGCTTTTATTAAAGGATATCCTGCAGAATCCAGCGGTTTAATGAAAAAAGATAAAATTCTTAAAATCAATGGTGAGAACGTAAAAACTTTTAGTGAGCTCACGCATCTTTTGGACGCATCACCCTCCGGGCCTGTTCAAGTCTCTTTAGAGAGGTCAGGCGAAATCCTGGATATCCAGGTCACACCGAAGGAAGAACACATGAAGGATTTGTTCGGTAAGGAGCACGCTGTAAAAAAGCTTGGAATTTCTCCTCACATGGAATCATCTCTTCTGGAAAAGTATCCTCCAGGAGAAGCAGCGATTAAAGCCGGTGGGATGGTTTACTTCTTAGCTACGATGACTTATAAAGCGATCTTCTATTTGTGTCTTGGAAAGATGTCTTTAAAGGCCATGACGGGCCCGGTAGGTATTATCGCAGTTACTGGGGATGCGGCAAAACTGGGCTGGCGCTATGTGGTTCAACTCATGGCTAACTTGAGCGTTTCTCTTGCAGTCATTAATTTACTCCCGATTCCTGCTCTTGATGGAGGGCATTTCTTTTTCCTTTTAATCGAAGGTATTCGGCGCAAACGAGTGAGTCTTGATTTTCAGGATAAGGCTGCTCAGATTGGATTTGCTTTGCTTTTAGTGCTCATGGTTTTTGTGGTTTATAATGATCTCGTGAATTTGCAGGTTTTTAGCAAGATGCGCCATTTGTGGGGCAATCCTTAAGGAGAATTGATCATGCGCTGGTCTCAAACTCTTATTCCAACTCTTCGAAATCCGCCTAAAGATGCAGAGGCCATGAGCCATATTCTTGGGATTCGTTCGGGTTTGGTGAGGCAGCTTTCCTCAGGAGTTTACAGCTATCTTCCGCTCGGACTTCGCGTGCTTCAGAAAATTATGGCCATTATCCGCGAAGAAATGTCAAATGCTGGAGCTGAAGAAGTTCTGCTTCCTGCGCTGCATCCTGCGGAATTATGGAAAAAATCAGGGCGCTTTGAAACGCTTGGTGAGGATAAAATCTCTTTTAAAAATCGTGCAGGCCATGAATTTGTTCTGGGTCCGACTCACGAAGAAGTGATCACGGATCTTGTGGCGAATTCCATTCATTCTTTTCGTGATTTGCCGATCTCGCTCTACCAAATTCAAACCAAGTTTCGAGACGAAGCGCGTCCGCGTTACGGGGTGATCCGCACCAAAGAATTTATCATGAAGGATGCCTACAGTTTTGACCGTGATTATGAAGGTCTGGACATCAATTACAACAAAATGTCGGATGCGTACCGAAGAATTTTTAACCGCTGCGGTCTTCAATTTGAGGTGGTGAAGGCAGACTCGGGCATGATGGGCGGCAATATGAGTCAGGAATTTATGGTGGAATGTCCTTACGGGGAAGACCGCGTGGCAAAATCAAATGGCGGCTACATGGCCAGCATGGATATTGCCGAGCGCTCAGAACCGAAACATGAAACGCCTCATTCTCAGTCAAGCCAACCTGAAATTTTTGATACGCCTGAGACCCGCACGATCGAGGAAATTTCAAATAAATATGGATTTGCTCCCAATCAAATCGTGAAAACCATTATTTATATGGCAGATGGAAAAGCCATTGCAGCATTGGTCTCAGGGGATTCGGACGTGAATGAATCCAAGCTACGAAAACTTGTGAAATGTCAGAAACTGATTTTAGCAACACCCAAGGAAATTATCGAAGTCACGCATGCCCCTGTGGGTTTTGCCGGTCCTGTGGGTCTCTCTATACCGATTTATGCAGATTGGGACATTCGAGGCATGGCTGATTTTGTTACCGGCGCTAATCAAAAAGATAAGCACTTTAAAAATGTCAATCTGAACCGCGATTTTCAAGTCAGTTTTTTTGGGGATATCCGAAATGTCCGTGAAGGGGATGCTGCGCCGGATGGATCTGGCCCTCTCCGTTTGACCACCACCATGGAAGTGGGACATATTTTTAAACTTGGGACTCGGTACTCGGTTTCTATGGGCGCTTCGTTTTCAGACGAAACAGGAAAGAAGAATCCTATTATTATGGGGTGTTATGGGATTGGCGTGAATCGGATCATGGCGGCTGCCATGGAGCAGAACTATGATGACAAAGGCATGAAATGGCCGCGCAGCATTTCTCCTTTCGATGTTCATATTATTACCGTGAATCAGAAAGACTCTCAGACTGTGGAAATTGCAGACAAGGTTCATCAAGCACTTGAGGCGCAGCGCTACGAGGTCCTTTACGACGACCGCGATGAGCGCGCGGGTGTTAAATTTACAGATGCGGATTTAATCGGTATTCCAACCCAGATTGTGATCGGAGAGCGGAATTTAAAAGAAGGGGTTGTGGAGATCAAATCGCGTCGCACAGGGGAGTCTAAAAAAATCCCCGTGGATTCGATGATGAAGCTGCTACTCACTCATTTATTTTCTTCGTAATTTTCGGGATCACGCAAGCAGAGAATTTAATTCTTCCGGACCATTAGATGTTTTTGTGACGAAGATTGTCTGGGGAAGTAATCGAGGAAACGTTCGTCGACTGCATGATGTAGACAGGGTTTCCTTCAGCATCAAACTCACCATCCACACGCAGGACCTTCTTTAAGACCAGCTTCATTTTTAGGAGGGTTCCATCTTCCATCAGGTACTCGTTCCAGCGCTCAGAGCTCTGATTGACGTCCACGGGAGTGGCATCAACCTGACGGCCGCCAAAATTGATCGAAACTTTATTTTCTGACATGTTAGCTCCTCGAAAGTACAATATTCTACCGGGATTCTGAGGAGAGTCAAACGTGAAAAATAATGGCCTTTGGACGCGAAAAATCATTCATATTGACATGGATGCCTTCTTTGCAGCGATCGAACAGCAAGATTTTCCTGAATATCGGGGAAAGCCTCTCATTGTTGGCGGGGATCCGCGGGGTCGGGGAGTGGTTAGCACGGCTTCCTACGAGGCACGTGTGTTTGGGATCCGTTCTGCCATGTCGGCCGCAGAGGCTTTAAAAAAATGTCCTAAGGCAATCTTTGTTAAACCACGATTTTCACGGTATCAAGAAATTTCAGAAACCATCATGCACATTCTTCAAACTCATACGAAGCTCGTGGAGCCTGTTTCTTTAGATGAAGCTTATCTTGATGTCACTCACCACCGCTTTGGGATTTCAGATCCAGTCATGATTGCCAAACTTATCAAACAGTCGATTTATGCGGTCACGCATCTGACTGCCTCTGCCGGAGTGGCGCCCAATTGTTTTATTGCAAAAATTGCTTCTGATTTTAATAAACCAGATGGGTTAACGGTGGTGCCTCCCAATCAAGCACAGGATTTTTTAAAGGATCTTTCTGTTCGCAAAATCCCTGGTGTTGGCCCGGTTACGGAAAAAGAACTTCACCGTTTAAATCTAAAAACGTGTGCCGATCTTGAAAAAGCAGGGCCTGAGATTCTTGGAAGATATTTTGGTAAATGGGGCCTGGAACTTTATCACCGATCTCTAGGTGTGGATGAGCGCGCTGTGGATCCTAACTGGGAGCGGAAGCAAATCAGCACCGAGGAGACCTTTACCAAAGATACCCGTGATTTGCAATTTCTTCAGAGCCAACTTAAAAAATATGCGGAAGAGGTTTTTCAAAGTGTGTTGGAAGAAAACAAGGT
>CAZOOM010000132.1:0-3183 GCA_964581425.1 uncultured bacterium
TGCAGGGAAACGTGTAAGCGGGGATTATATCAGAAAGCTAAAATGCCACCAAATAATTCCAATGGTCACAAATTCGAAATCCTAATCCCGAAATTCGAATTTCTGTCTTGGTCTGGTTTCAGGTTACAGGTTACTGGTTACTTTAAAAGGGGGTCAGACGCCTTTTAGAAGAACTAGGCCATGGAGGCGATCAGACGAGCGGTTTGGATCCTGAGGCCCCATTCACGCGTCCGCTCGGTCACAATCAAGCGGTCTTGGAAGATCATCCCATTATTGACCGGCAACTGCTGGGGAATTTTGGAAAGTTTCTCGGCTGTGAGTCCTGAGGTTTCCTGAGCGGTAAAGAAATGAAGTACAGTGAGAACTGGAAATACTTCACTGAAAACTACATTTTGAAAATCAATGCGGCGGAAACGATCGGCTTTAGGAACGCCGGCAGTAAGTGACTCCGATCCATAAAAAAGTGCGGTTGGATTTTGATTCAAAAATCGGTTGAGCTTTCGCGCGGTTTCCGCATTTTCAGTTTCGATAACATCCACGGCTTCTGGAAATTTTTGTTTGAAAAGATTTGCTCCGCTTACCTGGTCTTGATCCGCAAGCAGCGCCAAATGCACGGAAAGTTGCTCGTCTGAAAATCCGCGCTTGGTCTTAAGCTCCGCAAGCCTTCCTAAAAATCCGGTTAACCAAGTTTGAATGTTGGCGTCTTGAAAAACCGGCATGGCCCACGCAAAATGAAGCTCATGACTTGGATCCGCATCAAGATAGTTTTCAACTTGATTGAAAAAAGCGCCAAGCATCGCCGGCGAAGAAAAATCTGCTAATTGATCCTGAGCGGCCCTATATCCGAAAATCGTATTTTGGACATCAGCCGATGGTTCCAAAAACTGCGCCGCTTGCTGCCTTAAGGAAGCCACAACCCCATTAAAATCACGATTCGCTGCTCGCGCCAAGTCTGGCGCTGTTCTTTCAATTTTTCCATGAGCCGAAAATTCTTTTAGAGCTGTATCAGCTATCTGCCTTAACTCAGACCTGGGAGCAGGTGTCCAAACTTCAGTGGTATTCAATTTATTCAATGCTTGCTGTGCATTCGTAGGACTGAATAAAGGACTTCGCGGATCCACATCTGTAACAGCATTTCCAAAATGAGAGTTGGTTGAGTAATTCCCCGTCCACCACTCTTGGCGGCCATCATCAAAAATGACCAGAAATTTAAAATGAAAGTTGGGATCTGTCCCGGTTTCTGTGGACGCAATCACCGTTGACCACAAATTCGGGTCCTCAGGAGAGCGCGTCAAATGATTATGACCTTTAGAAGCCCACTCTGTTTTTTCACTGACCCAAAAAACCTGGCTTGCTCTAAAATGCGGTGGAATTCGAAGATAAAAAAGAAGCCCTTCAGTAAGAGGATTTGCAGCGCGGCGCCGGAATAATTCTGCGTCCTGAACCGTGATGGATTTATTGGTGTCTTGAAAAATCGTAACAGCTTGAAGATCGGAAGGTTTTTCCCACGAGATTTGGTCCCTCGGAGCTATTCGAATTCTAAATCCACTTTCCCCCAATTGATCCAGCGCCACTTCAAAAGTAATGCGATATTTATTGTCACCCAAAGCTACGACATGACCATTCATTCCATACCAACTCCAAGGCGTATGATACTTTCCAATCACAATATCCACCCCCATTTCTTCGGTAGACAGGGATTTAAAATCAATGTCTGCTGTGATCGAAAATTTTTCTCCGCGAGCAGCTTGCAAAGGATAAGTAATTTTTTCAACCACAGGCCCATTCCCTGAGTGAAAAGCTTGTTGAATTCTCGCGCGAGTTGCCGCTCTTTGAGTTGCAGCCTCTTTGGCTCGTGTTGGGGTAATTTCTCGACCCTCTCGAAAGGCTGGTAAATAAAGTTTTTGGGCATATTCCGCAAGCATGCGTTTCATTTCAAAATAATAGCTGATGGAAAAAAGCGAGGCCTTCATCATGCGCGCCCATTTTTCAGGATCATGATCCCAAACATGAATCACCTCTTCGAGCTTTTGATAAAGCGCTTCGGCATCATCAGCGTTATCCGTCACTGGAGAAGCTTCTCCAAAAAAGAATCCGTTTTTCCCATCCACAAGTCCTTCGGGCGTCCATCCATCACGGATACTCAAATTGAGACTAGCCGCAGCTCCCACTTTCATTCCGCTAGTTCCCGAAGCTTCCAAAGGCCGAATCGGATTATTCAGCCAAACGTCCACACCGGGCTCCAGAACACGGGCGAGTTCAATGTCATATTCTTCGATGAAATGAACTTTAATGTTGGAGCTTGGATCGGCATTGAGTTCTCGAGCTACACTGTTAACTTCTTTTAGAATTTCTTGCGCGCTCCTATCACGAGGATGCGCTTTGCCAGCAAAAAAGATTTGTATCGGCTTCTTGGCTTTGCGGGCTACATTTTTTAAGCGCTCAAGATTATAAAAAATTAAAAGCGCGCGTTTGTAAGTAATAAATCTTCGCGCAAATCCAATGGTAAGAGCATCATCACTAAAACTTTGGAGGACTTCCATGTCAGTATTACTCGCATCCCCACGAGTAATTCGAGTTTGTAAACGTATGCGTGCTTCTTCCAAAAGGCGGCGCTTCAGCTCCTTCTTGATTTTTCTTAGCTCGTCGTTATTAATTCCACTATGCTGATCCAGCCAAGCATCATCACTCCAATGTGCTTTGAAAGTTTCCCAAGCAACCAAATCTGCATCGGTCCCTTTGGGATCATAATTAAAGTCTGCGGCTAATTCAGGACTTGCAGCCAAGGCTTGTAGGAGCAAATCTTCAATGGAAACCGGACGCCAAAATCTGCCGTGAACCGCATTCACAATCCCTGTAATGGGAACTTGATCCACATGAACTCCTGGATAAAGAGGTTTCCACATTTCCCGAGAAACAGCACCATGAATTTTACTCACTCCGTTATGATGATTGGAGACACGAAGGCAAAAAGTGGTGATGCTGAATACTCCGTCCTGCATCCCTAGACTCAAAATCCTGTTAACAGCATATTCATTTGAAAATAACGCTCTCAAAAAAGGTTTTAGAACATTTTCCGCATCAACTGATTCGTTTCCTGCAGAAACAGGCGTATGTGTCGTAAAAACTGTTTTTGCTCGGACTTGTTCAAGCGCCATTTCAAAACGTTGCTGAGGATCTGAG
>CAZOOM010000132.1:3193-5468 GCA_964581425.1 uncultured bacterium
AGTATTCAGCTGGAAGATTTTTCATGGTTTGAGCCAGGCTTTCGAGTGCAGCAAACATGGGATGACCATCGTTTAAATGTAATACATCCGGCGCTCTTCCTAAAGCTTCCAAAATTTTAATACCGCCAACGCCAAGCACAAAATATTGTTCCATGCGTCCCCAGCTTCCATTTTGTTCTCGGTAAATCGTTTTTGTGATCGCGCGATCAGGCTCCTGATTTTCGGGAAGATCAGTATCTAAAAGAAGCAAATTGACTTTTCCATACGTAAGACACCAAACCTTGGCCTTTACCGAATGGGGACGATGTGGCAGCGGAATTTCAATCACCAAATCCGCTTCACCGCCTGGAACTTTTACAGCTTTTAGAGGAATATCCCGTAAATCTACACCTGCATAGGCATGGTCAACTTTTTGTGCTCCAACCGGATCAATTTGCTGCCTGAAATATCCCTGTAAATACCGAAGTCCAATCGCGACAAAACCAGGTTGCGTTAGATTCGAATTTCGACTAAGTCCAAGATCGCTGGCTCCACGCACATGATCTCCAGAAAGAATGCCTAAGCCCCCCGCGACTGTGCGCGGCAGTTGAAATCCGAACTCTGCAGAAAAATAAGCAGTGTTAGAATCTAAAAGATCCGGAGCTTGACGCGCCACGTAAGTATCTTGGTTATTTAAATAAGTATCAAATTCTTCTTCGAGCGCATCCAACTTCTCGATCACATCATTGGAGGATAGAACTTTTTCCCACGCTTGTTTTTCATCCAAAAGACGTATCAGAGCCAATGGCGGAATGGTTTTCATATTTTGCGGCGCCAGTTCAGGGCCAAGAGCGTTGATGATTTCCTCAACAAACTCCCAATGTTTCGGGAGTTCGCTCATCAGATTATCCGCCAGTCTTTCAATAGCTGCTCTCATGATAGAAATAAGCTCCTGACGCCGCCTGAGTAATTCTGTTGCCTGGCGATTGATTTCTTCTAATTCAACAGCCTTAGTGTGTAGGGGATTTTGGCGCAATTCATTACGCTCAGCACTCGTCATTTCCGCAGATGGGAAAATAGGGTTGAGCGCGCGCGGCGTCATGGTGAACTGGGCAATCGTCTGAAAAACTGCGTCTTGACTTGGCTTTCCATCAAGCTGAAGGCGGATTAATCGGTCAATAAGGTTTTGAATCTTGCGAAGTTTAGATGTGTTTTCATTTTCAGTCCCAGGAGTGACTTGCGTCTTTTCTAATGCATTAAGATATTTCGAAGCCTCTTCGAGACGATTCTCCCGATCCAAGGTTTTCAGTATCTCGATTTGCCATAAGCGCGACATTGTTTTGGAATCATCTTGTGACGTATGACTTAAGCGATCTGTGGTAGCGTTTAGAAATTGGAGGTAGAAATCTTTAGAATTTTTTTGTCCAAGATTTTGCTTCCAGGAAACTTCGCCGCGCATTAAATCTGTGTAGTGCGATTCGTCTGAAACTGCGGTCATAGCCGGAGTCACAAGCACAAAGGGGATTTGGTTTTTCTCAAATCGATCTATCAAGCCTTGGCTGTGAAATCCACCCGCCACAACCACGGTTGGGTGAAGCGTTAAGCGTGAAGCGTGAAGCGAAAGTCTTCGCGCCTCGCCTCTTACCCCTTCCCCCTCTCCGTTGATCTCCAGAAGTTTATTAAACATCGCTTCTTCACGCGCTTCGGCGGTTTGATAAAATTTGATTTGTGCCGTTGCAGTGGCCTTGAGTTCATCAAGCTGATTTTGAAAGCCCATGAAATCCGCTTCCATTCGCGATTGTTTAAACGTTTCCCAATCTTCCCGCGAAAGTTCGAAACGCATCAGCTTGCCTAAAAGCAAACTTTCTTCTGTGAGTTGATTCAGCATTTCCTCTTCTTTGGTTTTAATCAGATTCTTCTTAGATTCAGAAATCCAGGCGCGAAGCTCCTGATAAAAGGTATGCGTTTTAAGATCGTTCAATCGTTGTTCCTGCTCAAGCGCTTGCTTTAATTTAAAACTCGCAGAAAAAGACAGATCGAGTTCGTGAGCAAGTTTCGTCAGAGAGACGGCATAAGCACGATCAGAAATCTGTTCGGTTTGATACGACTGGACCAGCTGCTGAAATGCTTTTTTAGCCGGACTATGTTTACTGCTTTTTTTAATCAGCGTTTCTAAGGCCTTTATTTCGTTTCGAAGATCTGACTTTCCGTCACTTTTTGAAAACTCCTGAAGCACCAGATTTAAATGAGGGTACTTTTGCGTCGAGTCTTTACTCATGTGTGCGGAAATAAACTG
>CAZOOM010000133.1:0-5309 GCA_964581425.1 uncultured bacterium
TCCCGTGCCGAGAACGAACTGCTTGTGGCTGAAAAAGACCTCAAAGTTTCCAAAGGCCAGATGAATTTAGCCTTGGGCCGATCCGTGGAAACCACACTCGAACTCAGTGAAACCTTGACTTATGAGGCGCTCAATTATCGATATGAAGACATCCTCAAACAAGCCATAGAAAAAAGAGCGGACATTAGAAATGAGACCACACGGCTCAAGTCTAAAAGGAAAGGGCTTTGGTCAGCATTTCTAAAAGTTATCTTCCCGCAGATGGCGATTGGGATTGAGCGGACAACCGAAGATTATGAAAATGACACGGCGCTTCTTTTGAAGGCCTCTTATCCTCTTTGGGGATTTAATTTGGGTGAGGTCAAGGAAGCAAAGGCGGAGAAAGAAAAGCAAGAGGTGGTTTTGGAGGCCTTGAAACGAGAAGCCGGACTTGAGGTATATGAGACTTTCCTTGAAGCCGAACTTGCCCATAAACAGGTTGCGCTTCAGAAAAAAGCAATCGAAGAGGCCCACGAACTTTTGAGACAGATTACTATGCAGTATGAATCCGGCGAAGTGCCTTTTCTTGGTTATCTGGAAAACATCAAGACCATTAAAGAAACCCGGCTCGTTTATTTTACAGCCCTTAAAAACTACAAAGAGAAAGTTGCGGATCTTGAAAGAGCAATTCAAGCGACGCCTATTCCCAAGGGAGCAAAACAATGAAAAAACTTTTATGGCTATGGATTTTAGCCCTCGTGATTCAGGGGTGTGGAGGTGAAAATAAAACAGCTCATAAGGAAACCGAACATGCGGAAGAAGGCACCATTCATTTAAGCCCTGAGTCTCAAAAACTAATTGATCTTGAAATCGTTCGTGTAAACAAGCAGCCGTTTCAGACATTTATTGAAAGTGCCGGTGAGATCGCCAAAGAAACTGAGAATATGGCGCATATTACCTCGTCCGAACCTGGGATTTTGAAAAATTATCTAAAAGAGATCGGTGAAACGGTAGAAAAGGAAACGCCGCTGGCCATTGTTGAGACAAGAAGCGGGAAAGTATTGCAATTGGTCTCGTCAGGACACGGTGTCATCATGGCTGAGTATGTCAAACCTGGCGAGGCGGTTGATAATCTTACGTCCATTATGACGGTCGCTGATCCGGATTTACTGCGTGCAAGCTTTAATGTGTATGAGAAAGACATTGGCTTAATCCAAACCGGACAAAAAGTCATGGTTCTGTCCTCGGCTTATCCCAATAAGGAGTTTGAAGGGCAAATGGTGTTTATTTCGCCTAGCGTCGATGAAGCAACGCGCACTATCAAGATTCGAGTTAATGTTAAAAATGAGGAGCATTTACTTAAATTCGGAATGTTCGTAACTGGAAAAATAGAGGTTGCGACGGGAGATTCTGTGCTTGTTGTGCCGCATGATGTCATTCAGACGATCGAAGGCAAAACAACGGCGTTTGTGCAGGATGAAAAAGAGCCCAATGAATTTCAAATGCGTGAAATCAAAATAGGGCGGCAATCGGATAACCGGGTGGAAGTCCTTTCGGGGTTAAAGGACGGCGATCAAGTGGCGGCCAAGGGAAGTTTTTATCTTAAATCCGAATTGCTTAAAGAAGAACTTAGTGAAGGGCACGGGCATTAATCATGATTGAAAAAATTATTGAGTTTGCATTAAAACAGCGCATTCTTACGGTTATTATCAGTTTCATCATGATCGGTGTCGGGTGCTGGTCAGCCATGAAACTTCCGATCGATGCAGTTCCCGATGTGACGAATGTTCAGGTGCAGGTGAACACCACAGCCGCTGGACTTGCCCCTCTTGAGGTTGAAAAACTCATTACCTATCCAATCGAAGTTGCCATGAACGGCCTGCCAGACATTGAAGAAGTCCGTTCTCTTTCCCGTTACGGTCTTTCGCAGGTGACCGTGGTTTTTAAAGACCATGTCGATCTTTATTTTGCCCGTCAGCTTGTGCTCGAACGTCTTCAATCCGCCAAGGATGAACTTCCTGAAGGGGTGGGCACTCCGATGATGGGGCCCATCGCCACGGGCCTTGGAGAAATTTATTTTTATACCGTGGAAGGCGAAAAACATGATGCGATTGAACTGCGTACCATTCAAGACTGGATTGTAAAACCTCAGCTCCGCACGGTGCCCGGAGTGACGGAGGTCAATACGATCGGTGGTTATGAAAAGCAATATCAGGTATTGCCTGACCCCAAAAAGCTGGTTGCCCACGGAATCAGTTTTGAAGATGTGTTCGAGTCGCTAGAAGCAAACAATACGAATGTTGGCGGTTCCTATATTGAGCATGGGCAGGAACAATATCTCGTTCGAGGGATTGGGCTGGTTGGGCAAATGAATGATATTGAAAACATCGTAGTTAAAACGGTGGAGAACACCCCGGTTTACATTCGTGATATTGCCGAGGTCAAAATAGGCCCTGAAATACGAACTGGATCTGCAACGCTTAATGGCAGCGAAACTGTTTTGGGCGCAGCCTTTATGTTAAAAGGCGAAAACAGCCGTGTGGTATCCAAGCGAGTGCATGAGAAGATTCAGGAGATTAGAAAGACTTTGCCTGAAGGAACAGACATCAGAACTGTTTACAACCGAACGGATTTGGTCAATCGAACGATCCATACCGTCCAGAAGAACCTGTTTGAAGGTGGTATTTTGGTGGTCGTGGTGCTCCTTGTGCTTTTGGGAAATTTCCGGGCCGGAATAATTGTAGCCTCGGCAATTCCGCTTTCCATGCTTTTTGCGATAACGGGAATGGCCGCCACCAAGACTTCGGGAAATCTTATGAGTCTTGGAGCTATCGATTTTGGTTTGATCGTGGACGGGGCTGTCGTCATGGTCGAGAATATTATCCGCCGTCTTTCGGAACGAAAGAAATCTGAAGAAATTCCAATCACATCAGATACTTATGTAGAAGAAATTATGCAGGCGGCCAAGGAAGTTGCAAGGCCGGTTGTTTTTGGAATCTCGATTATTACGATTGTTTACCTGCCGATTCTTACGCTTCAGGGGATCGAGGGCAAGATGTTTAAGCCCATGGCACTCACGGTGATTATGGCGCTTAGCGCGTCCCTGCTTTTGACGCTTACCTTGATTCCGGTTCTATGCTCATTCTTTCTTGGCCGCCATGTGGAAGAAAAAGAAAACAAACTCATGAAATATTTACATCTTCATTATGTTTCTTTGCTTGAGAAGGTGATGATTTATAAAAGAAAAGCATGCTTTGCGGCCATTGGGGTTGTTGTCGCGAGTTTTTGCATTGCACCCTTCCTGGGGTCGGTTTTTATTCCGCGGCTTGATGAGGAATCTATTTCGATTCAATCCATCAAACTGCCAAGCATTTCTTTAACGGAGTCCACCAAACTAGCGGGGATCGTCGAAAAGGTAGTGCTTGGTTTTCCAGAAGTGAGTCATGCCTTTACAAGGATTGGGACTGCAGAAATCGCCACAGACCCTATGGGGCCGGAACACAGCGATACCTCCATCATGCTTAAAGATAAAGTGAAGAATAAAGAGGAACTGATTGAGCGGATGCAAAAAGCAGTTAGTGTGATTCCGGGTATGGGGCTTGGGTTTTCTCAGCCTATTGAGCTCAGGGTGAATGAATTGATCTCAGGCGTCCGATCCGATATCGCGGTAAAGATCTTCGGGGATGACCTTGAAGTGTTGGGACAACAAGCTGGAGAAATTCAACGTGTTTTATCTTCGATAAGGGGCGCTAGGGACGTTAAGGCAGAACAAATCGAAGGCTTCCCCATATTAAACGTTGAGGTTGACCGTGCGAAGATTGCCCGCTATGGACTGAATATCAGAGACGTTTTGGGAACCATTGAAATTGCGTTTGGTGGTAAGTCGGCGGGCGAGGTGTTTGAAGGCGTCCGGCGATTCGATCTTGTGTTGAGATATCCTCCGGAATACCGGAAAACTCCCGAATCAGTCGGAAGTCTTCTGATCACAACACCTGCGGGTGCAAAAATTCCTGTGGCTGAACTAACCAAGAAAATTGCCATTGAAGAGGGCCCAGCTCAGATTAGTCATGAATCCTCCCAGCGGCGTGTAGTCATTGAGGCCAATATCCGGGGGCGGGATATTTCAGGATTTGTCGAGGAGGCGAAGCGTGCCATTGAAAAGAATGTCAAGTTGCCCGCAGGTTACTCCCTAACTTGGGGAGGGCAGTTTGAAAACCTTGAAAATGCACGACGCACGCTTTTTATTGTGATTCCGATCTGTTTGTTTCTGATTTTCATTCTTTTGTTCAGTGCGTTCAATTCGGTGAAACAGGCCGTGCTGGTTTTTACAGGGATTCCTCTTGCTGTGTCAGGGGGCATCATTGCACTTTTCTTGGCACGACTTCCTTTTAGCATTTCAGCGGGAGTGGGCTTTATTGCTCTTTTTGGTATTGCCATGCTGAATGGAATCGTGATGGTCAGCTATATCAACGATCTGAGAAAGCAAGGTTTGGCTCTTACCAAGGCCGTTATGCAGGGCGCAGAAACCCGGTTACGTCCTGTCCTGATGACGGCTCTTGTAGCGAGTCTCGGGTTTGTTCCGATGGCTTTGGCTCATGGGACAGGCGCTGAGGTTCAAAAACCATTGGCCGTTGTTGTGATTGGTGGCCTGATTTCATCGACCATTCTGACCCTTGTTTTACTCCCGATTCTTTACATTTGGTTTGAAAATGGGAAAAACAAAAAATAGTTGCGAACGATTTTGAACACAGGCGTTGTTTTCATTGGCGTCATTGGAAGTCAACCACAGCAAACTTTTGTCAATGATGCAGGCGGGATTTGCTCACGAATGTGTTTAATGTCTGAAGCGGAGGTCGCTCATGATTAAAGTTGTGGAAACTGATCAAAAGACAATCGAGCAGGTAGGCCAGGATCTGGAAGAAGCGGTTAAAAAAAGAAAATTCGGAATCATGACCACTCATAATTTAAAAGAGACTTTAGAGAAAAAAGGAGTTCCTTTTACTTCGGAATGCCGGATTTATGAGGTGTGCAATCCTCTACAGGCCAAAAAGATCTTGGAAAGTGAGCTGTCGCTTTCCACTGTTTTGCCATGCCGCATTTCTGTTTACCAAGAAGGCACAAAAATAAAACTAGCTACAATTAGGCCGTCTGTGCTTATCGAGCAACTTGGAGCATCCGACCTCAAGCGCGTAGCCGAAGGAGTAGAAGGTTTGCTTTTCGAGATGATGGATGAAGCAGTAAGCGTTAAAAAATAAAGATCAATATTCAAAATTAACAAAGAGTCCAAAATGATTACTGAAATAGGATTAGCCGCTGGCGATATCTGGAAG
>CAZOOM010000134.1:0-5308 GCA_964581425.1 uncultured bacterium
GCTCGATCCATTGCAAAGCAGATTCGGTAAACGGGCTGGTAAAAGAGAAGGTTCTTCGAGGGACTCGTCAAAATTCGGAACAAACTCGACCGTGCGTTTATCAATATCGGAAAGCAGCTCATTTGAGACAGAGGCTAGGCGGGCTTCGGTGTAACGCATCGCGGCCGCGCTATCGCCGTCAATCGATCCAAAGTTTCCTTGGCCGTCCACGAGCGGATAACGAAGAGAAAAATCCTGAACCATGCGAACCAGGGTTTCATAAACCGCCACGTCGCCGTGCGGGTGATATTTACCGAGCACTTCTCCAACAATACGTGCGGATTTCTTATATGGCCGGTTGTGAGCAAGACCCAGTTCATTCATCGCGTAAAGCACGCGCCGGTGTACCGGCTTCAAACCATCTCGGACGTCCGGAAGTGCGCGGCCGACGATCACCGACATCGCGTAATCGATGTAAGAGTGTTTCATTTCTTCTTCGATTGGCGCCGGAAGAATTTTTTCGTTCATCGCGTACAAATTAATTTCATCAGCCATTTTTTCCTCTTTTTCTAAGTAACCAGAAACCCGTAACCAGTTAGTTCCTACCGTTTAGGGTTTTAAATTTTTGGTTACTGGCAACTGGTTACTTTAAATATCTAAATTGCGGACAGCTTTAGCATGGCGTTCGATAAATTTACGCCTTGGCTCCACTTGGTCGCCCATCAAAACCGTGAAAATTTCATCTGCCTCAACCGCGTCATCTAAAGTCACTCGAAGAAGCGTTCGGCGAGCGGGATCCATGGTGGTTTCCCAAAGCTGCGTCGGATTCATTTCCCCAAGACCTTTGTAGCGCTGCACGTTGATGCCGTCTTTTCCGTGTTTTTTGACGGAATGAAGAACCGTGCGGAGCGATTTTGCATCCTGAATTTCGGAGGCTTTCTTTCCTTTGCTGATCACTTGAAACTTAACTTCATCCGACCCGAGAAAGTCTTCGATGTCGAGGCCGTATTTCGCAAAACGTTTTTGGATTTTTTCAAATTCGGCGGCTTCCGGAACCTCAACACACTCGAAAATTTCTTCGATCACCGCAGGGGTTTCTTCGCCGGTTTTTTCATCTTTTTCAACGCCCTTTTCTTCGGCTTCGGGTTTTTTTGCTTCAAATCGTTTTTGGAATTCTTTGCATTCCGCATCTGAAAAAAGATATGTCTCAAAATTTTCAACCGGAACACGAAAATGGAAAGTCGGAAATCCCTTTTTCTTGTCGTACGCTTTCAAATAATGATCTTCGTTGATGCCTTTTCTTGCCAGCGAAGCCGTAAGGTCATCCGCCGCCTGAATTAATTTCAAGAGATCTTTCAGTTCTGAGGCGCCAATTTCACTTTTACTTTTTTGTGTTTTGATGGAGGCGTTATCGCAGCCAAACTGGAGCAGCATCTCGTTCATTTGTTCTTCGGTTTGAACGTACTCTTCCTGTTTGCCTTTTTTCACTTTATAAAGCGGTGGTTGAGCGATGTAGATATGACCTTTTTCGATCAGCATCTTCATCTGACGGTAAAAGAAAGTCAGGAGCAGTGTACGAATGTGGCTTCCGTCGACGTCAGCATCGCACATGATAATAATTTTGTGATAGCGCAATTTCTCGTAATTGAATTCGCTTTCAATCCCCGCGCCAAGCGCCGCAATGATTGTGCGAATTTCCTCGTTAGAAAGCATTTTGTCGAGACGCGCTTTTTCGACGTTAATGATTTTTCCACGAAGCGGAAGAATGGCTTGAAAGCGGCGATCTCTTCCCTGTTTCGCGGAACCGCCGGCCGAATCTCCTTCCACCAAATAAACTTCGCAGCTTTTAGGATCGCGATCAGAGCAGTCTGCTAATTTTCCTGGAAGCGAGGCAGAATCAAGCGCTCCTTTTCGCCGTGTCAGTTCTCGGGCTTTTCGCGCAGCTTCACGCGCACGAAGCGCGAGCACCGCTTTATCAATAATTTTATTGGCCACGCTTGGCTTTTGTTCAAAAAATCTTGTAAGCCCTTCGTAAACCACGGAAGAAACAATGCCTTCGACTTCCCCATTTCCAAGCTTGGTTTTCGTCTGTCCTTCAAATTGAGGCTGTGGAACTTTGACGCTGATCACCGCCGCAAGACCTTCCATCAAATCTTGTCCAGAAAGCGTACCTTCGATTCCCTTGAGAAGATCTTTGGATTTTGCGTATTGATTGCTTGCTCGCGTCAGCGCGGTTCGAAACCCGCTAAGATGCGTTCCGCCTTCGATGGTGTTGATGTTATTAGCAAAGGAAAAAACTTCTTCGGTATAGGAATCGTTGTACTGAAGCGCCACTTCTACTTCAACGCCGTCTTTAGATTTATCCGCGTAAAAAATTTCTCGGTGAAGTGGCTGTTTGTTCCGGTTCAAATAAGAAATAAATTCTTCGATGCCGCCCTTGTAGCAGAACGTGTGCTCTTTGATATCTTTTTTATCGCGTTCATCGCGAATGGAAATTTTGATTCCTTTATTGAGAAATGCGAGTTCTCGAAGGCGGTTGGAAAGTGTGTCGTAGCTGAATTTGACAGTATCAAAAATGGTTTTATCCGCGAGAAACGAAACTGTAGTGCCTCGTTCTTTCGTGTTTCCGATAATCTCGACTTTCGAAGCCGGCTTCCCTCGTTCATATTTTTGCCTGTGAATTTTTCCGTCGCGCCGAACTACGGCTTCGCACCATTCGGAAAGTGCGTTTGTGACCGAAACACCGACGCCGTGAAGACCTCCGGAAACGCGGTAGGCCTTATTATCAAATTTTCCGCCCGCATGAAGCGTCGTCATAACGACTTCAAGCGCAGATTTTTTCTGGGTCTTGTGGAGATCAACAGGAATTCCGCGACCATCGTCCGTCACCGCAACCGAGCCATCTTCCTGAATGACAACGTCCACTTTTGTGGCGTGCCCCGCAAGCGCTTCATCGATCGAGTTGTCGACAACTTCATAAACTAAATGATGCAAGCCGCGAACTGTGGTGTCGCCGATGTACATGCCCGGCCGTTTTCGAACAGCCTCGATACCTTCGAGTACTTGGATTTTTGTTGCGTCATACTTTGTTGACGCTTCGTCCTGATCCGCTTTTCCTTGTTTTGTCTTACTCATTGGAACTCCATTGACTTCTATCTTTTATGATTAACGAAATTGTCCAACTCGAACACGAACATCTGTTACTTCTTTTTCCCCCAAAACCGCTTGCGCTCTTTTTAAAATCGACCGGCAGTATTTTTGCTGGATTTCAAAAGCTAGCGCAGATTGCTCCACCCAAATCACCAGCTTTCCGTCTTCGCTAAGTCTCGGTCTTGTTTTTCCACTCCATTCTTTTCCAACGATGCTCGGCCATTCTAAAGTCAGTTTTTGCCTCTTGGCAATTTCAGGATTTTTTAACTGACTAAAAACAGTCGGAAGGATATCTTTTAATTTATCCATCAGCTAAGCTGCATCGGCATAATTACGTATTTATAACCTTCTTTTCCTTTGAGAAGTCCTGGGCGATCGGGGTTTGTGAGGTGAACCGCGATATTTTCACTATCAAGATTTTTTAAAACATCCATAAAATAATGCGGGTTAAAGCCGAGAGTGATTTCTCCGCCTTTGGTGTCTGCCATTAATTCTTCTTTTGCTTCTCCAAGATTCTGGGAGCGTGAAGAAACCAAAATTTTTCCCTTCATGAAATCCATTTTCACTGCCGGCGATTCTGGAGAAGTTAAAAGCTCTGCGCGCCTGATCGCCTGCAACAACTCTTCCCGGTTTGCCTGACTTGTAATCGTTGTTTCTTTTGGAATCACTTGTTCGTAATCTGGAAATTTTCCCTCGATTAATCGTGAAGTTAGTTGGGTGTGTCCTAAATCAAAAACCACTTGGTTTTGCGTTTGAATAATTTGGAGCGTTCCTTCCCAATCTAAGATTTTTGTTAACTCCGCGATCGCTTTAATGGGAACAATAACGTCAAATTCTTTATTTTTCTTATTCTCAATATTTTTTTCTGCACATGCAAGCCTTCGTCCATCTGTTGCTACAAATTTGATTGTTTCCCCGCGAACAGAAACCAAAACCCCGTTTAAAACATATCTTGTTTCATCATGCGAGATGGCAAATGAGGTTAAAAGAAGACATTCTTTTAAAAGCGCTTGATCTAAAACCAAAGCCTCTTTCGGCTGCCACTCTGGGAGTTTCGGGTAGTCCTCTTTACTAAGTCCCATGATTTTAAAATGAGATTTTCCTCCCCTGATACTTACCGCGTTATTTTTTGCAACCGATATTTCAATTTCTCCGGACGGTAGTTCGCGAATAATTTCTTGTAGTTTCTTCGATGGGATCGTTATATTCCCCTCTTTAGCCACCTCTGCTTGTACTCGCGTAATTACTCCAACTTCAAGGTCCGTCCCAACTAAAGAGACAGCATCTTTTTCTTTTGCATCTAAAAGGACATTGCTTAGGATTGGAATCGCGCCTGGTTTTTGCGCTGTTACCCCACTAACAAAACTCATTGCTTTCAACAACAATGCTTTATCAACACGCAACTCCATAATAATTCTTCTCCTATTAGTTATTTATTTTATCAAAATAGCCGTCTTAATAATAGTCCCTGTTTATTTGTGGATAAACCACCCAACTCATTTTGTTATCAGCGCTTCCACGAAGTAATAACTGTGGGCAAATATCACTTTCTTAACAGTTCTTCAAGTTCACGAATAATCCGCTGAATTCGCAGATCATCGATTAGCTCTTTTTTAATTTTATTAAACGCATGGAGCACAGTGGTATGGTCTCTACCACCAAAGTATTCTCCAATTTCAGGCAATGAATGCGTTGTCAGAGTACGAATCAGATACATAGCAATTTGCCGCGGTTCCGCAACGGATTTACTTCGGTTTTTTGCCCTCAAATCGGAGATTTTAATTCCAAAATAATCGGCTGAAATTTTTTGAATTTTATCAATAGAAATCCGACCTTCCTCCTCTTTAAGAGAGTCCTTCAGGATGTCTTGGGCAGATTTAACCGTTAAAGGCTGGTTCACAAGGGAAGAAAAAGCCACCACTCTCACTAAAGCGCCCTCAAGCTCTCGAATGTTTGATTTAATTCTATGAGCTAAGAAATAGAGAACATCATCCGGAACATCAGCGGGCATTTTTTCCATTTTTTTCTTAAGGATAGCTACGCGCGTTTCAAAGTCCGGAGGTTGGATATCTGTGACAAGCCCCCAGCCAAAACGAGAAACCAAACGCTCTTCTAGACCAGGTATTTCTTTAGGGGGGCGGTCGCTTGAGACCACAATTTGTTTATGTGCGTCATAGAG
>CAZOOM010000135.1:0-5297 GCA_964581425.1 uncultured bacterium
GTCCAATTTCAACTGCCTTGACTGATTGCATACTCATTAAAATCTGTGCTAAACGGCCGTCCAGCTTGCGCTCGTAGTGCACATAAGATCCAAGACCCGCTGGAATGCCAGTGACTCGAATTTCAAATTGTCCTCCCAGTGTATCTTTCCTGCGCCGGGCTTCATCAATTTCCTTTTTCATCCGGTCTTCAGTTTCAGGACAAACACAGCGCATTTCAGAGCCTGCAGCTTTTTTTGAAATCTCTTCAAATGATAATTCCTTATCCTTGAGCAGAACCGCGCGCCCCACTTGCGTCACATGTCCAACAATCTCAATATCAAATTCCTGCAAAAGTTGCCGGCAAACAGATCCTACAGCTACACGCACCGCAGTTTCGCGGGCACTGGCACGTTCCAACACAGCTCGAATTTCCTGATGATACTTGAGCGCGCCGGCAAGATCGGCATGCCCAGGACGGGGCCTGCGCAACTCAGGCATTTGATCAATTTTGAAATCCTTATTGGGGACAATAAAGGAAATCGGAGCGCCAGTCGTCAGTCCTCGCACCACTCCGGCCACAATATCCGCATGATCTGTTTCAATTTTTTGACGTCCGCCACGCCCGTAACCTTTTTGGCGGCGTGCAAGCTCACGATTCATGGCTTCTAAATTAATTTTAAGTCCGCTCGGAAACCCTTCCAAGATCGCCGTAAGACATTTCCCGTGGGATTCTCCGGCTGTGATCATTTGTAGCATAAATTCTCCTTCTCGAATTATAGGTAAAACGTTCGCTGTAAAAAGACATCTCCGCAAAAATAAGTCCACACAGCTGCCATCACAATAAAAGGACCAAAAGGAAAAGTTTCTGATTTTTTGATAAAGCGCGTATAAACTGCGAATGGCAACGCAAAAAAAGGCGCGATGAAAATAACCAGCATCACTTTTTTGATTCCCAAAAATGCTCCTAAAAATGCTAAAAGCTTGATATCTCCTCCGCCCATTGCTTCTTTTTTAAAGATCCACTGCCCTAAAACCCCCAGCGAAAGCAAGGTTCCTCCGCCCATTAAAAGTCCCAAAAATGATTTCCATAAACTCAGATACCAAATATCGCGTGCAAATAAAAAAGGGAAAATAGCACTCAACAGTAATCCCAAAATCATCCCCGGAAAATTAAGCAGATCAGGAATATATCCGGTTTCTAGGTCCGTAAAAGTCACAGCAATTAAAAGAGAAAACAAAATCACGGTCGAGATCCAATAACCTGTAAAGCCGTAGTATCGCCATAAAAAAAGCCAGACCAGGCCCGTTAACAACTCAACTAAAAAATACCGAAAAGAAAATGAAGCCTTACAAAACCGGCACTTTCCGCGCAAAAGCCAGTAACTCACCAGTGGAATATTATCGTACCAGGGAATCATAGTGCCGCACGACACACAGTGCGAGCGGCCACGCACTACATTCTCATCACGAGGAAGCCGGTAAATTAAGACGTTCAAAAAACTTCCAATACAGATTCCAAAAAGAAAAACAAATATCTGCGTCACAATATCAAACATCATGCATTCACCAGCGCTTTCTTCATCACATGAACCGGCGCCTTTCGGCTGGTCCAGATTTCAAAGCTTTTGCATCCCTGATAAAGCAGCATGCTCAAACCATTAAGGGTGCGATGTCCTTTAAGACGAGCCTGTTTTAGAAAACGTGTTTCTTTTGGATTATAAATCAAATCCACAAAAAGTTTTTTTTGGCCAGAAACCGCGCGGCCAAACGCCTGATTCGGAATCAAAGAAGGATCTCCTGCTTTTAAACCAACGGATGTGGTTTGAATCACACCTTCCACACGACTAAGCTCATCTTTAAAATGCACTTTTTTTAAATCTCTGACAAAAAATTCTGTTCGAGGAAACTGCCCCGCAAAACGCATAGCTAATGCTTGCGCACGAGGAACATTGCGATTGACTAGTGTAATGGATTTTGCACCCTTTGAAGCCAAAGCATACACCACTGCGCGCGCACTGCCTCCAGCACCAAGCACCAGCCATCTTTTTCCCCGCGGATGAACACCGATTTCTGCTTTAAGTGCGGATAAGAAACCAAAGGCATCGGTATTGGTTCCGTACCATAAACGACCTTTGCGAAAAACCGTGTTCACAGCGCCAATGGCTAAGGCCTCGGGACTTATCTTATCCAAATGCCTCATCACTTCTTCTTTATAAGGAACCGTGATATTAAAACCTTCAGACACGAAATCACGTTTTGATTTCCAAAGCTCATGAAACGCTTTCAAGGAAAAATCCAGAGGGAGATAAAATGCAGGAATTCCAAGAGCTTGAAATCCAGCTTCTTGCATTCGAGGGGAAAGGGTATGTTTGAGAGGTGATCCAAAAATTCCATAAAGCCGAAAATCGGGATTTCCCGGCTTTTTTAATCGATGCACCATGACACTCCTAATACCCTGCAAATTGGAAACCGAATCAAGCTTTTTTCAATCAGATGGAATCGATCGAAAAAACTTTCTCCCTATGAGCTCCCAGGCTTCTATAAAGAAGCCTGAGGATTCATAGGTTCACCACCTCGAGAGCGAGCAGCGATTTTATTGAGAGCAAAAAGATACGCTTTGACGCTGGCTTCTAAAATATCCGTACTTGAACCACGTCCTGTCACTTCGTATCCACCCAACTGAAGTTTTACAATGACTTCACCTTGAGCATCAATGCCGCTTGTGACTGATTGAATTCCGTAATGCACCAAGCGCGCTCCGGATCGGACGACTTTTTCTACCGCTTTGTAGCAAGCATCCACCGGTCCGTCGCCTTCGCTGGAAGCATCAAAGTTTTTGTTCTCGTAAGAAAGCCGGAGTTCCGCTTCAGGCTTTTCTCCTGTCTCGGTCCTCACTTTCATAAACTCGAGTTTCCATCCTTCTGGAAAATTGACAATGTCACTTTCCACAAGAGACTCAATATCTTCATCAAAAACATATTTTTTCTTATCAGCCAACTCTTTGAAGCGGACAAACGCTCGGTCAATTTCTTGAGCCGTCAAAGCAAATCCAAGCTTTTTGACACGCTCGGTAAAAGCGTGACGGCCGGATAATTTCCCAAGGAGAAGCTGGCTTCCGATCCATCCAATGCGTTTGGGGTCCATAATTTCATAAGTCTGGCGTTTCTTCAAAACACCGTCCTGATGAATTCCGGATTCGTGAGAAAACGCATTGCGCCCCACAATGGCCTTGTTGGGCTGAACCACCATTCCTGTAAGCGACGAGACCAATCGGGAAGATTTCATGATTTCTTTCATCTGAATCCCCGTGCGGCAATTCATAAAATCTTTTCGCGTATCAATAGCCATTACGATTTCTTCCATCGAGGCATTGCCCGCGCGTTCGCCGATTCCATTAATGGTACACTCAACTTGATTCGCTCCTGCCAAAACCGCAGACAAGGAATTAGCAACCGCAAGTCCCAAATCATTGTGGCAGTGAACGGATAACACCACGCGTTTTCCAAGCTCTGGATTCTTTTTAATCAAGAACCGGATCAGGTCATAAAACTCTTTGGGCACGGTGTAGCCCACAGTGTCAGGAATATTGATCGAAGTAGCCCCTGCATCAATCGCGGCCCGAACCACTGCGGATAAAAAAGTGGGTTCAGTACGTGACGCGTCTTCAGGAGAAAACTCGATTTGTTTGAAATCTTTGCGAGCGGAACGGATATTTTCCGAAACCATTTTCAAGATTTCGCCTTTCCCTTTTTTCAATTTGTACTGACGGTGGATCTGCGAAGTTGCCAAAAAAACGTGCAAGCGTTTTTTCTTAGCATGCTCCAATGCTCGTCGGCAGGCATCGATATCGCCCGGCAGCATACGCGACAAACCGCAAATAATCGGGCCCGTAACTTCGCGAGCAATGCGGTCCACCGCTTTCATCTCGCCCGGAGAAGACGCAGGAAATCCTGCTTCGATCACATCCACGCGAAGGCGCGCGAGCTGTTTGGCAATCTCAAGCTTTTCTTCAGGTGTCAATGAAGCACCTGGAGATTGTTCCCCGTCGCGCAGCGTCGTATCAAAAATATGGATGTATCGTTTAGTTTCGCTCATGGCTGTCCTTTAGACTTTACAGGTCCCTTTCTTTTTTGAATTTGGATTTTCATTCAAACTTTGTCCGCCCTTGATCCATTGCATCATGCCGCGAAGCTCGGCTCCGACTTTTTCAATCGGGTGCTGATCTGCTTCCGCGCGCATTTTGTTGAAGTTGGGTCGTCCGTTTTTATTTTCTGAAATCCATTCCTTAGCAAAGGCTCCAGATTGGATTTCTTTTAAGATTTTTTTCATTTCATCGCGAGAGGCTTGTGTCACCACGCGTTTGCCGCGGCTGTAATCACCATACTCGGCTGTGTCTGACACGCGGCGATGCATTCCGCTGATGCCTTCTGCAAAAATCGCATCCGTAATGAGTTTCACCTCATGCAGGCATTCGAAATACGCCATCTCAGGCTGATAACCTGCCTCGACGAGCGTATCAAACCCTGCGCGAATAAGCTCGCTAAGTCCGCCGCAAAGCACTGACTGCTCACCGAACAAATCAGTCTCGGTTTCTTCTTTAAAATTTGTTTGGATCACTCCAGCGCGCGCACCGCCAATGGCTTTTGCATGCGCCAAAGCCAGCTTCAGAGCGTTCCCCGAAGCGTCTTGATGAACCGCTACCAAACACGGAACGCCGCCACCTGCTAAGTACTGCGTGCGGACTAGTGCACCGGGTCCTTTAGGTGCCACCATAATCACATCGACATCTTTAGGCGGCTTGATGTATCCAAAATGGATATTGAATCCATGCGAAAAAAGAAGCGCCTGTCCTTTTTTGAGATAAGGGGCAATGCTCTTTTCATAAATTTCAGCCTGGAGATGATCCTGTGCTAAAATCTGAATCACATCCGCTTTTTTTGCAGCTTCTTCAGCAGTGATCGGCGTAAAACCATCTTCAATCGCGATATCATAATTTTTGCCGCCCGGACGCTGCGCAACCAAGACCTCAATTCCTGAATCGCGCAGATTCAGTCCCTGACCGCGACCTTGAATGCCGTAGCCAACGATCGCAACTTTTTTATTTTTGAGCACGCTTAAATCTGCGTCTTTTTCATAAAACATTTTGGCCATAACTTCTCCTTATTTGAGGCAAGACCGCTCGCCCGGAATCCTCCGGGGATGTGAGGGTTCAGCCTTTTGAAACTGTTTAGGCTTTTGATTTCGAGGATTTCTTCGCAGGCTTCCGGCTGGCCGCGACTTCAATCACTGGCCGCGAATCTCCCGGAATCACTGAAAC
>CAZOOM010000136.1:0-5252 GCA_964581425.1 uncultured bacterium
AGCCATTGCTCAGCTTTTGAATGAATCATTTGTCTCTATCAAAGTGGACCGCGAAGAGCGTCCCGACATTGATGCCTATTATATGAAGGCAGTCCTTGCTTTGACCGGTTCTGGCGGGTGGCCCATGAGCGTTTTTTTAACACCTGACGGAAAACCGTTCTGGGGCGGAACTTATTTCCCTCCTGAAGACCGTTGGGGGAGGCCCGGTTTTTCATCGATTCTTCAGTCGATTCAGCTGATTTGGAAATCGAAGCAGGAGAGACTTCTTGAAGATGCGAATTCAATAGCAACAGCTCTGAAAGAGCGCGAGTCTGTCTCCTTGCAAAATAAATCAGAATTAAGTGCATCCGTTTTGGATGACGCATTGGAAGATTTTCAGTCGCAGTTTGATCTGCAAGATGGGGGATTTGGCAAAGCTCCAAAATTTCCCATGGCCCATGTGCTTTCTTTGCTGCTGAGAATTTGGTCACGGACAAAGCATCCTCAGGCGCTCCAGATGGCAGAGGATACCCTTTGTGCCATGGCTCGCGGGGGCATTCGCGATCATTTAGGCGGGGGATTTCACCGTTACTCTACGGACCCAGAGTGGCAGGTGCCTCATTTTGAAAAAATGCTTTATGACCAAGCGACTATTTTAAAGGCCTATCTCGAGGCTTTTCAGGCAACAAAAAAGGAGAAGTATGCTGAGGTTGCTCGTGAAATCGTAGATTATGTGCTTCGTGATATGGTGCATCCAGAAGGGGGATTTTATTCTGCTGAAGATGCGGACAGCGCTTCTGATCCTGCGCATCCTGCTGAAAAAAAAGAAGGTTCGTTTTATTTGTGGTCCGAAGCTGAGCTGGTTTCACTTCTGAGTGCAGAGGAAAAGTCTGCGCTTTATTATTGTTACCAGATTCTTCCTGATGGAAATATCCAGTACGATCCGCACGGAGAGATGACAGGGAAAAATATTTTTCACCAAAGGAAGTCTCTTGAAGAGACTTCCGAGCATATCAAGAAATCCCCGGAAGAAACTTGCGAGTTATTAAAGCAAGCCAAGAAAAAACTTTTGATTTATCGCGGAAAACGTCTCAGGCCCCATTTAGATGATAAAATTTTGACCGACTGGAACGGACTCATGATCTCAAGTGTTGCTCTCGCTTCCCGGGTTCTCAAAGAACCCAGATATTTAGCTTCTGCAAAAAAAGCAGCTAAATTTCTATTGTGCCAAATGAAGCAAAAAGACGGATCGCTTTTGCACCGGTGGCGTGAGGGGAATGCGGCGATTCCAGGATTTTTGGATGATTATGCTTTTTTTGCTCAGGCGCTTTTGGATCTTTACGAAACCTCAGGGGAAATTCAATTTTGGGAAGAGGCGCTCGAGCTTGCGCATCAAATGGAGAAACATTTTGGGACATCAAAACACGGATATTTAAACTCCCGGACGGATCTTGCTTGCGGTGTTGATCCCAGTCGAGATTCTCAAGATGGGGCCATTCCTTCTGGGAATGCTGTGGCTGCTCTTGTGTGGCTCAGGCTTGGGAGAATGAGCGGTCAAAATAATTGGACGCATCACGGGGCATCATTGATAACGGCTTTTTCTGGCTTGATTCAGCATCATCCCACGGCTTTTGCTCAGTGGCTGATGGCTTTCGATTTTTTATCGAGTTCTGGAGTTGAAATCGTTATCTCTGGTTCGCGTCAGCAGATGGATTTTCGAACATATCTTGAAGAGATTTATGCCGCTTGGATTCCAGGAAAAATCATTGTCTATGCTCCAGATGATCAAAGTGAATGGAAGCGTGCAGAAAAGTTGACGGATTTAATTCGTGAGCGCAGACCGAAAGAGAATTCTCTTGTTGTTTATCTTTGTCGTAACCGCACTTGTGATCTTCCGATTTTGTCTTCAGCAGATTTAAAGAAAAGCCTTCTGTCCTAGCTCTTCTTGAGTGTGTTTTTTTCTAAAAAAGTTCTCGCATGCCTAAAAAAAGCCTCACGCCTCCTGGGAATATTTTTGTTCACGGGTGATCTATCCAACTAGCGATTTCTATCTTTAACTAGCAGAATTGTTAGAAATGTTAGAAAAGATAGTATTGATGCTGTTTGACACTGATTGCCTGCTCATGTACCTATTAATTAGTTATACATTTGCACTATATAACAATGATCTCTGGAGTACTAAAGTTATTTAAAAACTACTTACAAAGCAAATTTGAGAGAAAAGAGGTTTCAGCATAAAACTATATATGAAAACTACTACAGTGAACCAAGAAATCCGCAAGGAACGCCAGATTTCAATATCACGATCCTTTAGAGTAGGCAGCGCTATGCTTTCTTTCTTGATGGTTTTTTATTCTCTGCCTCCTTTGCTTCATGCGGATGTTACGGCAGTCGATTCCGTTAAGGAGAAAAATTTAAATCCAGAAATTTCTGCGGAATCGGCTGAGGTTTCGCAGCATTCTTCCGCAGAGATTCCCAGTGGATCCGTGTATGAAGAATTAAAATCAAATCCTCTGAGTCTACCCGATGCTTCTGATGAGGAAAGCTCTGAAGAAAGCAATGCAATGGGGGGAGCTAATTTATCCGATTCAAGTCAAACTGGATCAAACCTCATACTTGCAGCTGGAGCCTCAACCTCACGAGATACCAGAGCTCCAAGAATTACAAAAATCACAGCCGTAAATTTAGCGGCAACCTCTGCAACCATTACTTGGACAACCGATGAAGTCAGCGATTCTCAGATCACTTATGGCACTACTAGTGCTCTTGGGCAGCTGTCTTCTTTAGATAGCAATATGGTTCTGAATCATTCTGTGAACCTGACTGGGTTGTCTGCGGGTACGACTTATTATTATCAGATTCGTACGCGCGACGCCTCTGGAAATATCAAAATCTCATCGATCTCTTCTTTTAAAACCTTGACCCAAGATACGATTCCTCCATCAATCAGCGCGGTTACATCGACAAATGTGAGTTACACTTCAGCCACTGTGAATTGGACTACGAACGAAGCCGCGGATTCACAGATTGAATTTGGTAAGACAACTTCCTATGGCAGTCTCACCACTTTGGACTCAAGAATGGTCACAAGTCATGCAGTTAATTTGAGCAATCTCGAATCAAGTGTGCTTTACCACTACAGGATTATTTCAAAGGATGCATCAGGAAATCGTGTTGTGTCTCAAGATTATACTTTTCAGACTCTCACGCCGGACACCACGCCTCCTCTGGTTTCTGCAGTCACAGTTTCTTCGGTTCGAAGTATTGATGCGACCATTCAATGGACCACGAATGAATCTGCGACCACCCAAATTGAATTTGGCGCAACGACTTCCTACGGCAGTCTGACAACTTTGAACACCGCTTTGTCGACAAGCCATAGCCAGGTGATCACCGGTCTTTCGCCAGGAACGCTGTATCATTTTCGTGTTTTATCGAAAGACGCGGCAGGAAATCTGACCGTTTCTCAAGACTACACTTTAACGACCCTGACTGCGGATATAACGGCGCCAGTTTTATCAGCACCTACGACTTCGAGCATCACTTCCGTACAATTTTCTGTCGCATGGACAACGAACGAAGTTTCTGACACTCAGATTGAATATGGGACAACGACTTCTTATGGAAAACTGACGACATTAAATACCTCACTGGTGACATCGCACTCCCAGACGATTACGGGATTGACAGCTGATACGGAATATCACTTCCGGATTCGTTCCAAGGATGAATTTGGAAATCTATCTGTTTCACAAGATTATTTGGTTCGAACTTTAGTGAATCAAGCTCCTACGGGCGAAATCAGTTTAAGTCAGATGGATGCGGATTACACAGTGGATGGTTACCAGGTTTTTACAAGTTCACCATGGACGAATATCACGTATTCTTCTAAAGTTTCGGATATGGAAGGCGATGCGGTGAATTGGAGTTGGTCCTATCGTTTGGATGGAGGAGCGGAAGTGCTTTACAGCCAAGGATCGGGACTTTTGCCTACGGCCACGATTGATTACAAGGGACGATTGACTGGGTTATATGAATGGATTTTACGTTTGAACGATGCGGCGCACACAACGGAAAAGAGATTTGTCACGCAGGTGATTCCAGGAACGTGGGCTTCATCAATTACGCCCACGATTTTCCTCGATTTTGATGGCAACTACACTTCGCAATGGGGCAGCTACTCCAATATTACTACCCCTCGATTTGATCAAGACGGCTACACGGGCGGATTTAGCTGGAATGAAATCGTTGCCGCAGGGCAAGTTTTACTCGGTGTGGCTGAAAAATTTTCACCGTTCAATATTGGAGTGAGTTTGTTTGATTATTTTGTTCCCAGTAAAACTTATGCAACTCAGGCAGAAGAGTCCGTGGATCGATACGCATTTTACGAACAAAATAAAATCCAGCAGGTAGCTATCGGCGGAAACAGCACCTGGGTGGGAGGCAATTACGGCGGGTATGCGTATATTGGAAGCTATGCCTCAGCGGCCTACTCGAACGTGGTGTACGTTTTTGAAGACAACCTGTCGAGCACGGCGAAGTATATCGCTCAAGCTGCCTCACATGAAGCGGGGCATGCATTTGGATTGGGACACGAGTCTTTGTATGATGCCAATGGTAATTTTGTAACGGAGTATTATCAGGGAACAAGTGCGTGGGCGCCGATCATGGGGAATTCCTATTACTCAGCCCAATCGACTTGGTGGACAGGCGAAGGAAATGAGCCTGCAAGTATGAGAACGGATGAGGTTGCTACGATTGCGAGCAGTACCAATGGTTTTGGATTTCGTCCTGATGATCACGGAAATACGATGGCTTCGGCGTCAGCCTTTGCGACAATGAGCGGAACCACTGTGAAGGATTACGGGATCATTTCACAGCTCACGGATGCAGACTACTTCAAGTTTACGCTCAGTCAGGCCGGTGCTGTTAATTTTACGGCGTCTGTATCAACTTTAGCGACGATGCTGAATTTAAAGCTGGAATTGCATGATACAAACGACGCTCTCTTGATGACTGTGGATACAGCCAGTCTTGGTGAGACGCTTTCAACGACCCTAGCGAGCGGAACCTATTATCTCGTGGTCAAAAGCCATGGTCGTTACGGCGATCTTGGGCAGTACTGGATTACTGGAACATTGCCAAATGGATCTACGACTTCATCGGGCGCTGCGCCACTGGGAGGAGCTCAAAACGTGTTCAAAGCAGTGAGTGGAGTTGCGCCGGTTTTTAGCGGCGGAAGCACGGCAGGAGGCAGTGCGGCTAAATCAAGC
>CAZOOM010000137.1:0-4971 GCA_964581425.1 uncultured bacterium
ATTCTAAGGGGCTTCAAAAACGGAGCCTCGCTTTTACTTCAATTCTTGTATGTGGCGATTGTGGCTGTGCAATAACTGGCGAGATGAAGAAAAAGAAAAAAAGCCAACCCGTCTATTACCATTGCACAAACTATTATGGCAAATGCCCTCAAGCAAAAAAATATTACAGAGAAGAAGTTATAGATCATCTATTCACAGAACTTATACACGATTGCTATATCGACGAAGAGAGGCTTTCTTTGATTCGTGAAGGGTTAAAGCAAAGCAAGGCTGACCAGAGGGCTTACGTTGATAGCCAGATTTCCATATTTAATGATCGTCAGAAGGTTTTACGGAACAGGCTTGAAAAGCTATACCTGGATAAAATTGATGAGGTTATTAGTAAGGATACTTATGATTCAAAACGCCATGAGTGGGAGAGTGAGCTACGAGGAATTGAAGAGCAATTGACTGCTTTAAGAAAAGCAGAGACCAATTATTACGATGTAGGTGTAAAGTTTCTAGATATTACAAAGAAACTTTATGAGTATTGGCCTCAGGTCGAAAATCGTCTCACAAGGGGTGAGATCATAAAAGCCCTGCTATCGAACTGCAAACTTACAGATGGGAAACTTTACCCGATCTATAGAAAACCCTTTGATATTATTATCCAGGGTCTAAAGTCAGAAAACTGGGGTGGGCAACGGGAGTTGAACCCGCGACCCCAAGATCCACAATCTTGTGCTCTAACCAACTGAGCTATGCCCACCACGAACTTTGTTGATACTCACTTAGCGAGTATCTGTCATGAAGAATGATAACTAAGGAAGGACAAGCCATCCTCAAGAAGGCAGATAAGATAAGGCATAATGCCCCATGAAATCAAGGTGATTTAATGGGCCGTTATGCAGTTTGCATTTTTCATAATGGTGGGCTGCTCAGGTTCCTGGATTGAACCCGATTTTGAGCTTAAATTGTACTTAGATAGAATCAGAGTTCTTGATATAATCCAGCCTCATCCAAAGAGTTCAGGCAGCGGATTTTAAGGATTCCTCTTATGGGCCGATAAATTACTTGCCGACTTTATATGAAAAAAACAGCAGCCTTTCTATTAATCCTAGGTCAGATTTTCGTGGGTGTGCCGATTCCTTCGGCGCAGGCAGCTATCTTTCTTCCCATCACAGCTCCCTCTGCGATTTTGATGGACTACTCTACCAATCAAATCTTGTATTCGAAAACACCAAATTTGAAACGTGCTCCAGCAAGCACCACAAAAATTTTAACTTCACTTGTCGTCATGGATACACTTAGTCTGGACCAAGTGGTGACCATTCCTGATTTTGTAAATTCAATCGAGCCATCCAAGGCGCATCTGCAGCCTGGGGAGCGTTACCGGGTTCAGGATCTTCTTCGAGCCACTTTGATTAGTTCTGCCAATGACGCGGCTGAAACCTTGGCCTATCACGCAGGAAACGGTTCTCGCCAGATTTTTGCCAATAAAATGAATGCAAAAGTGCGCGCTTTGGGCGGGCAAAATTCTCATTTTGTGCGAGCCAGCGGACTTCCTGCGGTGGATCAATATTCCACAGCTTACGATATGGCGCTTGTGATGCGTGAAGCCCAGAGAAATCCTTTTATTGTAGAAACCATGAAAATCAAAACCATGATGATACGAAGTATGGATGGAAGACCCATCTGTCTCAAAAATCATAACAAGATGCTATGGCGGAGCGGTCGGAGCGTTCTTGGAAAAACAGGGTGGACACAGTCTGCAAGGCATTGTTTTGTCGGCATTATTCACGTAGCAGGTCGCGATGTTTTTGTCTCGATGATGGGAAGCAGAAAAATCTGGAAAGATCTCACGCGCATGCGTGATTTTTTACGCGGAGGGTCTGCGGCTTCAAAGATAGCATCTAAAAAATCACGGCCAAACGGCAAGGCAGTTGCGATTAAAGCCCAAAAAGCCCTGAAAGAGCTGGGTTTTTATTCCGGTCCGTTTCACGGCATTATGGATTCCAAGTCTCGCAAAGCCATTAGAAAATTTCAAAAATCCAAAAAAATACGAGCCACAGGACGGCTGGGACCAAAAACTTTACAAGCTCTGCAGCCGTATTTTTAACCTTCGCCACCTTTAGATGAACGTCGTTTCGATGTTTAACGATCGATTTAAACGCACGATTTGAGCATGACTTCAAACCCCGTACAGATGAAATTTCTTTCTATTTTGCGTTCATTTTTCATGTTTTTTCTTTTCTTTTCATCCTCCTGCTCAGCACAAAATGCTTCCAGCGTTTCTAAAAAGCAAATCGCCAACCTTTCCACGGAGCGCATGGTTCTCGATTTTGAGCATGCAACTTCGGCTTCGATTTTAAATGATCTTGGCGGAACAAGCGGGTCATGGAATATGGATCCCTCAGATATTAATAATTCTTTTTGTGATGAATCGGTGGTGGAAGTTCCAGGAAAAAGCGGTGAAATGGGTCATGCTCTTCGATTGAATTACAGTGTGGATTCTGAAAAACCTTCACAAAACGGTTTTTGGACAAAGCTGCAGGACTTTGATGCGCGTCCTTATGACCATTTAGTTTTCGATGTAAAAGGAGATGAGGCGAAGGGATTTTCCGAACGTTTTAAACTTGAAATCAAAAAATGTAAAAGCGGCCACTGCACAGGAGATGATAAACAGGATGATGTGGTGGTGGGTTCTGTGATGGTACCTGTTACGGATGAGTGGGAGACGGTGATGATTCCGTTGAATAAAATCACGGGAATCATTGATTTTATGAATCCGGAATCTTGGAAAGACAGTTCCGTTGCCTTGCGCGGTTTGGATCAGCTGACCATTGTGTTTCGTGATCGTCAGGCGGCTACTAAATCCGGAACGGTTTATTTTGATAACATTCGTTTTGTCAAAACCGGAAATCCTGGGCCTCGTGCCATTGACAAACCCCAGCGGAAAATCCCCAAAACTCCGGTTTGGATGGAAGGGCTTCCGTACGCCCAGTTTTTAGTCAAACGCTTGAAATCTTTTCCTGAAAAGACAGTGATCAAAAAAGAATTTCCCAAGGAAGATAAGGCGTTTCTTAAAGAAATTGCTAAAGATACCTGGCGCTTTTTTGATGAAATGGTGGACCAAGAGCACGCGCTTCCTTTAGATACGATTACCTTGGCTCCGCAAGGAGACAAAGCCATGGCTGAGGGAACAGTGATTGGCGATTACACGAATGTCACCAATATTGGAATTTATTTTATGTGCCTGGTCTCTGCCTATGATCTTGGATTTCTTACTCGCGAGGAAGCGGTCAAGCGAGTTGAGAAAACTTTGAGCACTTTGGAAAAACTGGATTATCATTCAAGCGGATTTCCTTACAATTATTATGATACGACCACGCTTGAAAAAACAGATTACCTTGTTTCCTTTGTCGATAGCAGCTGGTACTTGGCAGGGCTTTACATTGTGCGGCAAGCCTTTTCGGAAGAACTTTCAGATCGTGTTCAAATTCTGATTAATAAGGGAAAGCTCGGGTTTTTTTATGACGCTGTGGAGCGCCAAATGTTTCATGGCTACTACGGTCACCTTGAGGCCTACTCCAATTATCATTACGGAATTTTTTATGCCGAACACCGGATGGGAAGTTACATGGCCATTGCCCGTAAAGAAGTCCCTGAAGAACATTGGTTTGAAGGTCTGACGCGTACTTTTCCGTCATCCGCGATTTGGCAGCAGCTGAAACCTGTGGATCGTGAAGAAAAAGAAACTCTGGGCCACCATTATTTCGGCGGTTACTATCAGTGGAAGGATCTTTCCTATGTTCCGAGTTGGGGAGGAGGTGCTTTTGAGGCCCTGATGCCGGGCCTGGTTTTGAACGAAAAAGATTTGGCGCCTGAAGGATTGGGTTTGAATGACAAAAATCATGTGCTTGGTCAGATTGAGTATGCGCTTCAAGAACTGAAATATCCGGTGTGGGGTATGAGTCCATCCTCGGTACCTGAAGGGGGGTATTCTGAGTTTGGGGTTCCGATCATGGGTACCAAAGGATATAAAACCGGAGTAGTGACTCCTCATGCCAGCATCTTGGCTCTGGATTTTGCTCCTGAGGCTGTGATTGCCAATCTGCGCAAGCTTGCGGAACTTTATGATATCTACGGAGAGTACGGATTTTATGATGCCGTTACCGTGAAGACCGGGCTTGTCGCGCGAAAATACTTGGCACTGGATCAGGGCATGAGTTTGATTGCTATCAACAATTATTTAAATGACGGAGCGATTCGCAAACGGTTTCATGCAGACCCGCAAATGAAAGTAGCGGAAAATATTTTAAGTGAAGAAAAATTTTTTTCTAAGCCATCTCCCGCAGTGGAAAATCAAAAACAAGCCTGATGTTTAAGGAAGTATGACTTCAAAATCCCAATCGTCAAACCATTACCAGAATCTTTATCTGATCACGCAGCTAGGTGGTTCCGTCCGTGCAGCTTTTTCTGGCCGTTCGGTCAGTCGAAAAAATTTCACTGATTTTGTGGAGGGTTTGGACATTCCTGAATCTCGGGTCAAATTTGTATCTCAAGTCCACGGAGCAGACATTGTGGCTGTGAGGGATCCTAATTTAGAAACAAGAGAGCTTCAAGCAGATGCGCTGATGACCAATATTCCTGGAGTTGCCCTCGGAATAAGAACTGCAGATTGTTTGCCTGTTTTTTTAGCAAGCGAAGATCCGGTGGCGATTGCGCTCGTCCATTGCGGCTGGCGCAGTCTTCAGAAAAAAATCTTGGAGCGTGTCATTGATCTTTTTTGGCGTGATTATGGAGTTCGGTCCAATGCACTGAAGGTTTTTCTTGGTCCGTGCATTAAGCGCTGCTGCTACACTGTAGGCAAAGAGTTTGAAGATTATTTTTCCCGTCAGTTTTTGATTCCGAATGGGGAAGCTGGTTATCGTTTTGATTTGGCAGGTGAGGCCCTGAAGAGGCTCTCGGAAAAAGGAGATCCTGCTGAGC
>CAZOOM010000138.1:0-4923 GCA_964581425.1 uncultured bacterium
CAAAATTGTGGGATGAACATCATCCATAATCATTTCGTTCGAGATAATTCCAAAATCAGACGCATGTTCCATAGCGTTCGTTAAATCAGCCAAAGGGATTTTGTGTTTTTGTGAAAGCGTTTGAATTCGTTCAATCATGATGCTCTTAGCGCGTGAAGGAAACCGGCTAAGATCTTTTGCGGCGATATAAAATCTTTTTGCTTCTTCATAATTCCCAAGTGATTCGTAGCATTGTCCAAGATGATAGTGAAGGTCTGCATACGAGGCATCAAGGGCTAAAGCTTCAGTAAAAAGATCAGCTGCTTTCTGCCATTCTTTTTGTTTTTTCATTTCGAGACCTTTTTCATAAAGTTGATTCCATTCTTCGAGGTCCTTTACAGGCATGTCTTTTCGGTGCGTCGAGGTTCCGGGTAGGATCGTGCGGATATTGGAAGGCAAGTTGGTTAATACGATATGGACGTGATGCTTTTCACCGAGCTTGATAATCTCCTCGATGTTGGAAGAAAAGGAATTTAGAATCTTTTGGTACTCGGCATCGTCGACCGTAATATCTTTATAGAGTTTTCCGGCAAGGATTTCCTCCCGATAGTGTTTCTCAACTTGTCCGGCATGACCGTAAGTGAGACTTTTGCGGATCTTATTGATGTTTTTTAACAAGTAGCGATAGAAAGCACTTCGGTAGGTCAAGATCAAATCCCATTTATAAATCGGAAAATCAACAAAAAGGCGATTGCAGCTAAACGGCTCGTTGTGTCCCGTATAAAGAATCCAGAGGTCTGGAGAATATTTGAGGCTTTGCCTTGCGCCTTCCAGTTCATGATGGCTTGCATGTCCAGGCCAAGCAGTATTGATAACCGTGATTTTTTTTCCATGGAGCAAATGGGGAAAACTTTTATTGAGCCAGGAGGTAATAGTGTATTTATCCGCAAACGGGGTTCCAAACGCAGAAGATCCCCCAAATAAAAAGATGCGAAATTCTCCTGGTTGCTTTCTGGGAACGGGCTTTCCAAGAAACTTTTCGGTTTGGTCGTCGTAATAGGTTTTGATGTGAGACAGGCCAAAGGTCCTAAAACTTAACTCTAAAATACTCAGGATGAGAATGGGAGTAAAGAAGGCGATCAGCAAATTAAGAAGATTTTTTTTCATGAGAGATCTTTCCTTATTAGGGCTTCTGTGTCTGAGTTATGATAGGCTAGGCCAAGCCCCATCAAAAACCAAAAAGTCATGACACAGGGTAAATTATGAAAAACGGTATCCACCAACATAAGAACTAAAAAACCTAGAATGCCCGCAAGAATCCCCAAAAGTTTCTTCTGTGAAGGACCGTTTAAACGAATAGATTTAAGAAGAAATCGTAAATAAGTGAGCATAAAAAATAGAAATGCCACAAGACCTGGAATACCAATTTCTGCGGCCATTTGCAGGTAACCGTTATGGGCATAATAATTTCTGACTCGCCAATTTTGAGTTTTGTCGTATTTTTGGTGTGCCACTGCGTAAGTATTAATCCCCGTTCCCGACAAGGGTTTTGCCTGAATCACTTTAATGGCACGGTCCCACAGGAACTTGCGCTCGACTAAAGACTGCTCTTGGCGTTTTTCATCTAAATGGATGAGCATGTCTCGTGGCATGAAACAAAGAACTGTAATCGCAAATGCTGCTGCGGCGAGTAATATCTTCCATTTTCGGTATAAAAAACACATGAGGAAAGATGAGCATGCTATGGCAACTGCAGCGCCGCGCGTTCTCGTATACCAAAGGGCAATCAATAGAAAAAGAAAGGCGCTGAAATGAAGATACCATTTGTGCATCTGCTTTGAATTTCGGTATTTGAGGCCAATCGAAAAAAATAAAGGGATGCTTAAGACAAGGTAAGAGGCAAAGTGACCATAAGTTTTAAAGCAAGCGCGAAGCCGCACTCCGGCACTGGAATCAATAAATTTATAGTGACGAATCAAGTCTTTTCCCTCTGTGAATTGATAGATGCTGTCGAAAATTAAAAAAACAAGCCAGATGACAAAAATAATCTCAAGCCAATTTTGATACTTAGGGTTTTTAAAAGCCTCGGCAGTGACTAGAAAAAGAAACGCAAACATCAAGACATTGAAGAGTCCGCGCAAACTTTGAGCTGGAACCTCTGAGGTAACGAGCGAAATGACCACAAAGACTAAATACAAAGTAAAGGAAACCATCAAACGATGACTTGTAAGAGTGAAATTCCAGGATCTATTTTTAAATTGGATTAACATATAAAAACCCAAGGCAAATCCCAGTGAAATGGAACAAATTGCTAAAGAAAAGGAAAGTCCAATCCAAAACACACAAAGGCTGAAGGCTAGCCAAGTTTCAAGATTTTTAAATTCTGGTTTAGAAATAATCATGATAAGCGGGATGATGCGGCTGGTTTAGAGTGAAGTTTAAGAGCCTCAAAGAAACCTGCCAGAAAATTCCAGCGGCCGGTCAACGCTGCAAAGATCAGTCGAAAGGGCATCCAAAAGAGATGTGAGATCCAAAAACCAAGTGATTTGAAGTTTTTCCACATAAAGAGAAAATTATTTCGATGCGCAAGGATTGATAATTTTTGAACCCCAAAAGCTTTTTTGAAAGTCGCCTGCCCCACGTGGAAAACCTTGCTTTTGGGCTCATAGTATAGATGAAAACCCATTTTATGTGCCCGATAGCATAAATCAACATCCTCTTGAATGCCAGGGAGAAATCGAGGGTCATAGCCTCCAAGTTTACAAAATAAATTGCGATTAAAAGCTCCAAATCCTGAGGAATAAGTGTCTGAAGGAGTATTCACCTCTTTTTCGTATCCGGGGAATTTTCCCGAACACCAAAAAAGCCCAAAGCTGATACCTGCCTTGCTTCGCCCAATGGAAATCGAGCTTCCTGAAAATTCAAGCACTTGGGGAGCCGCAAGAAAATTTTCCGGGCAGGATTTCAGTTTCTGAATGAGAGGATCTATAAAGTTATCATCGGCGCGGATATCGTTATTTAAAAGAATCACATAGGGATCAGAAATATTTTTCAAGTAATCATTGTAGGAACACAGAAAAAAATTGTTTGGTGATAGAGTTATTTCAATCTCAGGAAACTGAGACCGAACATAATCGAGTCCTTGATCCGTGCTGCCGTTATCCAAAATGGCTACCTTGACGTTAAATTGAGAGGACCGTGCCGAATGCAAAATACTGGGCAGGCATTGAGGGAGAAGCTCTTCTCCATTGTAATTCAGGATCACGATACGAACGGATTCTTCACTTGTCATTGAGAAGATGGACCTTGTTTGCATTTAAAATTATATAGGCTACGAGAAGCCAAAGTACGAGATTTGCCCACGTTCCCGCTCCGCAGGCTCTTCCATAAATGAGGCTTTGTGCAAAGTAAAGAAGGCACGAGATCAAAATGGCGGTGTGTATTTTCCAATTCATTTGAGCTTCTAGTTTAGGCATTTGGAAACTTAGCAAAAACAAAGCAAAGTAAACAAAAATCCAAACAACGTATTGTTGGCTTCGAAGCGCAGGTGAAAGGAGCGTCAGCGTGAGAAAACCAACGGCAAGATCAAGATTCAAAGAGTTGGGTGAATCTGATTTATTTCGCATCCAAAGTAATAGAAGGGATGAAAAAAATAATAGTTGGAGGATTCGAATCAGGATTAAAAGAGTTTCTTCGGACATTCCTCCGAAAAGAATAGGGAGTGCGTGATAACGTTTCACGGAAGATAGCACATAAGGCTGTTCTTCGTATTTGTTGCGATCCTTTAAAAGAAGACGCGTTAGAGAAGCTTCAAGCGATTGATTTTTTTCGGTAAGACAATTGTCCAGTCGGTTATAGGCAAAGTCTTCCGCAGATTTCTTAAGTGGATGAGCCGGGTCACGGTGGAATTTTGCCAGAATTTGAATGACTGCAGGCTTCACGGTTCGTCCTAAGAATTGGCGATGAAAAATTCGATTTTGGTTAACACCAAAGATAAGAGTTGGCAAGATCAGAGTAAGAACCAGTATTCCCGATAAAAAACCGCCGAGAAATCGCCATTGTTTTTTTAGAACGAAGTAAGGTAGGAAAATCAGCGGAGTGACTTTCATCATTACGGCGAAACTCAAAAGAGTTCCCGCACGGGCCGAGTTCCCGTTTTTCCAAACAGCAAAGCTTGAAAGAGTAAGAAAAAAAACCCAGAGATTCATCTGAGCCATGGTCAAATTATCCAGGAGTGATACCGTCGAGAATCCAAGGACTATGAGTTTGATCAACAGAGGGGTTTGCTTCCAGCAGTCTCGAAGAGAAGTTGCTTTGGGTGAGAAGTACAAAGTCATCATCTTCAGCAAATAAATGAAGAGGATGATATTAAATGCATTCCAAAGAAAAGCTGCGAATTTGATCGGGAGCCACGCTAAAAGTGCAAAAAAACAAGCCGCTGCGGGTGGGTATAAAAAAGGAGAGGTCTTTCCATTATCTTGATAGTACTCTCCTGAATAGTAAATCCCCTCTTCCTGGAGAACGGCCTTTCCAGCAAGATAAAAGGTGTCAAAGTCATTAGAGCCTTTGTGCGCACGGCGAGCAGAAACCAGTCCGGTAATGACAGTGAAAATAATGAGCAACGCAATGACAAACCAGGTTTTTTTCTTCATGTTTGAAAAAATCAAAGCGGCGGTTCCTTTTTTGATTGATTTTCGATAGCAGGATGATTTTTAAAAATACGGGTTGTGGCATCCTCTTTTAAGTGAAGCCAATCTGCAAAATCATCTTCAGAAACGCCGCTCTTTTCAGATTCGTAAGAACCAATGATCGGGATTTGATAACGTTCCCCCATTTTCCGAAAAAAAACTTCACTGTCGAGAATTTTTTTAGTGTCCTCGCGTTCGGTTAAAATGGGATATGCGGCCGGATGATAGGGCGGAAGGTAAAATATGACCCGAACGC
>CAZOOM010000139.1:0-4921 GCA_964581425.1 uncultured bacterium
GGTGAGGACATTGCTTTCCGAATCGGCGGAAGAATGAGAACGCTCAAGTTTTTCGCGCCTGGCTTTTTGAGCCGCGGCTCTCAGAATAAATCCTAGCGCTAAAATGCTGAGCACATAATAAAAGGCATGGGGTTTTTTGACGCAAATAGTGATTTCAATGGCAATGAGAAAAAGAGACACAAATCCAAGAATAAATCTTTCGTGTAATTTCAAATCAAGCGATTGATTGGTTGCCGCACTTCCGAGATTGAGCAAAATCGCTCCAACCACACCCACGGCATAAAGTGAAGCAAGTCCTGTGAGGGAATGATCAAAAAATAAAACAATAATGGGGATCAGGGTTGCAAAAGCGAGCGCTGTAAGAGGAACGCCAAAGCGATTGAGTTTTTTAAAGCCTGCTGGAAATTCATAATCTGCAGATAGAAGAAACTGCATGCTGATCATGCCGCTGAAAGCCATATTGATTTGATAAAGGAGAAGCACTCCGAACAGGGCGCTGATCAAAGTGCCGTACCATGGTGCTACATAATAATTCCCCAAAGCACGAAGCATGTCTTCGATATGGGCCTGGGGCGCTGGCAGGGCATTCATGGCAAGGCCCAGAAGAAAAGTGAGAATCGAAACTTCAAGCAGAACAGGTAAAATAGCTTTGCGCGATGTTTCTTCCACAGGCTCTTTCATAAGCGCTGTCATATTCGCGATGGTTTCGACGCCTGAAAGAGCGAGCACGAGCAGAGAAAAATTTCCCCATGAATCCGAAAAGGAACCATGAGGCATATCGATATGAATATCCGGAAGATGAAAAAGGGTTTTGATAAATAGGAAAAGTGCGGCTAGGGAAGCAAGTCCTGAGATGCCGGCGATCCAGGTACTGATTTTAAAAGGGCCGATATAATTCAAACAACCTAGGGCGAGGATAGCTCCAAAGGACCACAAGAGAGGATTGGAGACATTAAAATAATGAAAAGCAACGTAGGCACTGAGAGATGCCGTGATCACATAATCTGCAAATAACAGAAGCGCTGAAATCACGCCCAGAGATTTTGAGCGTGCCTTGAGTGCAGAATAAGCGCCACCGCCTTCTTTTGAAACTCTGCAGACAACCATATAGCAGTAACCTACAACTGCATTCAAAAGAGACATCAATCCAAGAAAAAACCACGAGGCGTGTCCCGTAAGGGCAAAGGCGATACCTAGGATGTAGGCTTTACTTGATCCCCAGTCACCATAAAGAATGGCACCAGCTTGATACCAAGTCAGAATGCGGGGGCGATGAACTTTTTTGACGATCTGCAAGGGAAACCTTTCAAAAATATCTTTTGATGGTATCTGCAATCACAATGCCAACTGGCTTTAGGGGGAATGGGCTAGTTGCAAAACTCCAAGGCGCAAATGATAGACAAAAAAGCATTTCTTTTCTACAAAAAAGTCGAATTCCATTTTTGGGGTAAAAGAACCTAGAGCAAAAACAATTTGGCACAAACCTTGCACTCAAGCGTGTCAAATCAAACTTGGAGGATATTATGCTTGAAAAGTCTCGTAAAGTATTTGCCTGGAGTCTTCTCCTGGCTCTCCTCACGCCTGCGATTGCTGCTTTTGCGGCAACTCCAGACCCGAGTGGAGCAAATACAGGAAAAGCTTCAGACGTCACGGCAGCAATCGCCGGCTCTCCCACAGTTGAAGAATTAGCAACCGCGGTTGGCCACAACAAAGTATCAATTAACTTTGTTTGGGTTATGATTACCGGCTTTCTTGTCATGTTTATGCAAGCAGGATTTGCGATGGTGGAGTCAGGTCTGACTCGTGCAAAAAATGCGGCGCATACCATGGCCATGAACATGATGATTTATCCGCTTGGAATGCTTGGTTTTTATGTCTGCGGATTTGCATTCATGTTCGGAGGTTTTGGCGCGATTGGGACCTTGGGTGGTTATGATGGACTCAATGGAATGTTTTCCATTGATCTTTTCGGACATCCCTTTGGTCTTTTCGGAACAAAAGGCTTCTTCCTTACTGGAGAGGCTTACGACGTTTCTGTGTTCTCACTCTTTCTTTTCCAAATGGTGTTCATGGATACCACAGCTACGATCCCGACAGGATCCATGGCTGAACGTTGGAAATTTTTGCCATTCGTGCTTTATGGTCTTGCAGTCGGTACCATTATCTACCCAATTTATGGTGCATGGGTCTGGGGCGGTGGATGGCTTGCAACGCTTGGTAAGTATTTTGGAATTGGTCACGGGCATGTTGATTTTGCCGGTTCCTCAGTGGTTCACTTGACCGGTGGTGTGCTTGCTTTGATCGGTGCTAAAATCATTGGTCCGCGTATCGGAAAATACAACAAAGATGGAACTCCGAACGCGATACCGGGTCACAATATTCCGATGGCCGTCATTGGAACATTTATTCTCGCCTTTGGTTGGTTTGGATTTAATCCTGGGTCGACACTTGCTGGAACCGATCTTCGTTTGTCGGTTGCTGCAGTGAACACGATGCTTGCCAGCGCCACTGGAGCTTTTGCCTCGATGATTTGGATGTGGACGGTTCGAACGAAAAAACCAGATCCTAGTATGATGTGCAATGGTATGCTTGCAGGACTTGTTGCTATTACAGCACCTTGCGCTTTTGTAAATCCTGTTATGGCTTGCGTCATCGGGCTGATCTCAGGTGTACTTGTTATTGAAGCTGCATACTTTGTTGAAGGCGTGCTCAAAATCGATGATCCAGTCGGTGCTGTAGCAGTTCACGGTGTGAACGGTGCTTGGGGCTGCTTGGCTCTGGGACTTTTTGCAGATGGAACGTATGGTGATGGTTGGAACGGCGTAGCCGGAACCGTGAAGGGGCTTTTCTATGGAGATCCCAGTCAGTTCGTGGCTCAGTTGATCGGTGTGACTGCCAACATTGTTTACGTTGGTATCATTGGATGGATTGTCTTGAAGGTGATTGACGTGACCGTTGGTCATCGCGTGAAACCAGAAGACGAAATCGAAGGACTTGATGTTCCTGAGATGGGTGCTCCAGGTTACTTGGGAATTAAGATGGACAAATATTCCGAAACGCCGATGTCTCGATAAATTGGAAAGAAAGGAAACTTTTATGAAAATGATTCATGCAATAATCCGGAGGGAGAAACTTCCGGAGGTCAAAGTGGCGCTCGACGCCGTGGGTTGCCCAGGCATGATGGTCTGGGAAATTGTAGGTCACGGAAAGCAGCAGGGTGTGACTGAACAATTTCGCGGCCGAGAATTTCGGGTGGATCTGCTTCCTAAAACGAAGCTTGAAATCATTGCCCAAGATTCAAAGGTCAAGGCAATCGTTGAAGCAATTTCAAAAGCTGCATCAACCAATAAAATCGGTGATGGAAAGATTTTTATCTCGCCGATTGAAGAAGCTGTTCGCATAAGAACGGGGGAAAGAGGTGAGGTTGTCGTCTCTTAATTGAGGTGCGCCTTCCTCTTGACGGGGGCGGATCCTTCACGGGGTCCGCCCTTTTTATTTTTAGTGAGCTCTTTTGGTATCATTGACGATCCGTGCGTTATTTGAGAAAATGCAAGCCCTTTTAATCCATAGACTTGAGGTTATTTAATTTGAAGAGTAGAAAAATGCGTTTTAAACCTATTCAAAGCTTTATAGGCGCCCATTACCGGCACTTTAATGCGGCCGTGGTTCAGGAAGCTGCCCAGGGTTGGGTTCGTCACCTTGATAAGGGTGGAAAGATGCTTCTTGCCATGGGTGGCGCTATGAGTACAGCTGAGATTGGGATCTCACTTGCCGAGATGATTCGCCAGGAGAAAATTCACGCGATCAGCACCACAGGGGCCAATTTAGAAGAAGATATTTTTAACCTTGTGGCCCACAGTCATTACCGAAGAATACCCAATTACCGGAATCTGACTGAAGCTGAAGAATTGAATCTTCGAAAAAAAGGTTGGAATCGCGTGACCGATACCTGCATTCCGGAAGAAGAAGCCATGCGTAAGATCGAGCGCAAAATCTTAAAGCTTTGGAAAAAAGCAGATCAAGAAAATAAAAGTTATTTTCCTTACGAACTCATGTATCAGCTGATTGATTCCGGGGAACTTAAATCCTGTTATGAAACAGATCCCAAAAATTCCTGGGTCCTTGCTGCCCGCGCGAAAAACTTGCCGATCTTTACTCCTGGCTGGGAAGATTCCACGCTGGGAAATATTTTTGTCTCCAATGTTCTCAAGGGAGAAATCAGACGCTTTGATGTGATTCGCTCGGGGCTTGAGCAAATGGCAAAGCTTGCGGTTTGGTATCAAGTGAATCAAAAAGACTCGATTGGTTTTTTTCAGATTGCCGGAGGGATTGCAGGGGATTTTCCCATTTGTGTGGTGCCGATGCTGATTCAGGATATGAGACTTACAAAAACTAAGCTTTGGGGATATTTTGCCCAGATCTCTGATAGTACGACTTCTTATGGTTCCTACAGTGGTGCGGTTCCGAATGAAAAAATCACATGGGGGAAACTCGATGTCAAAACGCCGCGATTTATGATTGAATCCGACGCAAGTATTGTAGCGCCGCTGATTTTCCAATATGTTTTAGAAACGACAGGGACAGGTCTAAGAAAGCGAAGCAGACCTGTCCCTAAGTCAAGGCGATCCCGATGAGTGATCAGCTAAAAAAATTAGAAGACCAATCGGTTTATATTTTTCGTGAAGCTTATGCGAATTTTAAAAATCTTGCCATGCTTTGGTCGATTGGTAAAGACAGCACCGTGCTTTTGTGGCTGGCGCGAAAGGCCTTTCTCGGGCATGTCCCATTTCCTTTGGTGCACATCGATACCACTTACAAAATTCCTGAAATGATCCAGTACCGCGATCGTCTTGCCAAAGAATGGCACCTCAACATGGTTTATGGTATCAATGCTCAGGCCATTGCTGAGAAAAACACTTAT
>CAZOOM010000140.1:0-4650 GCA_964581425.1 uncultured bacterium
GGTTCCAATGGTCACGAGATCATCAATCATGACACCAATATAGGCTTCGGATCGATCCAAGATGAGAGGGTCTTGTCCGCGAAGTTTGCGGACAACATTAATTCCTGCCATCAGGCCCTGGCTCGCGGCTTCTTCATACCCCGAGGTGCAGTTAATCTGTCCAGCCAGAAATAAATTTTCTACGATTTTTGATTCAAGCGAATGCTTGAGTTGCGTAGGGGGAGAGCAGTCATATTCAATCGCGTAGGCATAGCGAACAATTTCAGCTTGTTCTAATCCTTTCATGGAATGAATGATTTTTTCTTGGACTTCCTTGGGTAAACTCATGGAAAGTCCATTCACATACACTTCATCTGTCGTACGTCCTTCGGGTTCGAGATAAATCTGATGACGTTCTTTGTCCGCAAACTTAACAACCTTGTCTTCTATCGAAGGGCAGTAGCGCGGCCCTGTTCCAATAATGCGCCCGGCATAAAGAGGGGAGAGGTGAAGATGCTCACGAATAATTTTATGCGTTTCTAGATTTGTGTATGTCATGAAACAGGAGAGCTGATCCAGCTGCAATTTTTGAGTGCGATAAGAAAACGGTTGCGGCGGCTCATCTCCCTTTTGCTCTTCTAAACTATCCCATTGAATACTTTGATGACGCAGCCTTGGCGGTGTCCCGGTCTTGTAACGCACAAGTTCAATACCATTTGCAGCCAACGATGCAGAAAGTCCGATGGCCGGCTTTTCTCCGCCGCGACCGCCGGGGAAATTCTCATCACCCACATGAATCAATCCCTGAAGAAAAGTTCCCGTTGAAATCACAACCGTCTTGGAAAAAAATTCTTCTTCTTGCTGCGTTCGAATACCACAAGCCTTTCCATGATTGACGATCAGCGCCGCAACCTGACTTTCTTTGACATCAATTCTTGATTCTGAAAAAATTTTCTCCTTCATATAATTCAGATATTGCTGTTTATCTGCCTGTGCGCGCGGAGCCCACACGGCAGGGCCCCGGGACCGGTTCAACATGCGAAATTGAATTCCTGTGTGATCAATCGCAAGCCCCATTTCTCCGCCAAGGGCATCGATTTCGCGCACCATTTGTCCTTTTGCCGTTCCACCAATCGCGGGATTGCAGGACATTTTTGCGATGGATTCAACAGACATGGTAAGAAGTAAAACCTGGTAACCCGAGCGGGCAATAGCAAGGCTGGCCTCAACGCCGGCATGTCCGGCGCCAACCACAATGGCATCGTAGGCTTTGGTGCTGATCATGCGGGCTCCAAAAAATCGAAGTAAAACTCGTCAGCTAATCTTCGTGCGTCGGAATCACGATCAGTTTTTTTGCTGCGACTTGCTGAAGAATGGTGAGAACGTTGTTCAAAAACCAATAAAGCACAAGACCTGAAGGCATGTTGTAAAAGAGAAGTCCGAACACAACCGGCATCATGATATTCATCATTTTTGCCTGCTCCGGAGTGCTTCCCATTTGCGGAGTCATTTTTTGTTGCGCCACCATGGACCCAACCATTAAAAGCGGCAGTAGATTGACCGCGTCTCCGATAAAAGGCAAAGAAAATGGAAGTGTAAAAAGCCGATCCGCTTCTGCAAGATCTTTGACCCAAAAAATAAAAGGGGCTCCTTTGAGCTCGATCGCATCATTAAGCATTTGATAAAACGCGATAAAAATCGGAATTTGTAAAAGCATTGGAAGGCACCCGCCAAGAGGATTGACCCGGTGCTTTTTATACAGCTCCATCATTTCCTGATTCATTTTCTGCGGATCTTTTTTGTATCTTTCCTGCAAAGATTTGACCTTGGGCTGGATGGCTTGCATCCGTCGCATCGAGTCAAAGCTCATGTGCGTAAGCGGAGCAAAAAGTAATTTCAAAATTAAAGTCAAAAGAAGAATGGCCCAGCCAAAATTGTGGGTGTAGTGTTCAAAAAATTTGAGACTTTTTAAGAGCCAAATTTTAAAAGCTCCAAAAAAACCTTTGGAGAGCACGTCTTCAAAACCCGAATTAAAACTCTCAAGAACTTCGTAGCGCTGCGGGCCAGCATAAATAAAAAACTGTTGATTTGAAGAAGCTCCGGCAGGAACCGTAACAGGCTCGAGATAAAGCGATCCATACATTTCAGATCCCTTAGCCCAGGATTCCTGGCGCATCGCTTTTGATTCAGGCTTAATCAAAATAGCAAAATATTTTTTCACCAAACCGGCCCATGAGATTTCTCCGAGCGTTTGGGCGTTTTTCTTTTTCAGTTTTTGTAACTGTGTCTCTTTGATCTTTTGACCGGACATTACCACAGACTCAAAAGAGATCGTTTCCTTGCTATCGCCTTTTGCGAGCATGGCATAATCAAGAATCAGCGAAAAGGTTCGCGGGTTGGAAGACAAGTTTTGAAGCGCAACATCAAGACCGATAATGGGCTCTTTATCTCCAAAAAAATACTTCTTTGTGATTTTGTAGTCCCCGGCTTTTTCATAAGCGTATTGAAAAAGCTCCCGCTTCTCTTGCTGCGGTTCGAGTTGGAATTGAGACCGAGCTAGATCTCCGGGTTCTCCGGCAAGGCGCACTCCAAAAATCCCTGGGCTTGAAGCTTCTCCTTGATAAAAATCAACGTGAGATACTCCGCTTTTTCTCTTTTCTCCCTTAAACGCAAGTCTTTGAATGGTCCCACCAACAGAAGAGAGTTCGGCATCATAAATATCGTTTTTGAATTCGCTCAGTTTCGGCGCCTCAAGTGCAGCAATGGCCGCATCGCGCACCTTCTCGCCCGCACGCAAAGACGCATCTCCATCATTCGCGGCCGCAGATACCGGCGGATGATTTGGATAAGACATTGTCTTCGCCTGGGTTTTTTGAGTGTAGAAAAAATAACCAGCAACCACCATCATGGAAAGAATCAGTGCGATAAAATAATTTTTTTCGAGCGACGGTTCGTTATTCAAGGGGATCCCAGCCTCCGGAGTGTAGGGGACTACATTTTAAAATTCTTTTGATGGTCAAAAACAGGCCTTTAAAAAATCCATATTTTTCAAACGCGGTTTCGCTATATCGAGAACAGCTTGGCTCAAACCTACAATTCATCCCTAAAAATGGAGAAATGAGATTTCGATAAATCTTGAAGCTGCGACTTATGATCATTTTCATTGCCAAATCCCGGCTTGCTTTAAAAGGCGGACAAATTCTTCTTCGATTTGTTTCTGCTTGGGTGTGTTGATTGAAATTTTGGGTCGGGCAACAATCATTGCGCCTTTTTGAATCTTAGAGGCATTCTTCCGGAAGGATTCCCGAAAAAATCTTTTCCACAAATTTCTTTTTACAGCAAGCTTTGAAACCTTTGAGCTTACAATAACGCCAAGCTTTGCGCTTATATCGCTTTGCTTTGTTTGAATCCAAAGCGTCATCCAATTACCGCTTTTTCGCCGCGCATTTTTGATCATGTCTTCGTATTCTTTCTTTTTTCGAACACGTTTTTCTGGACCAAAAGTCTGCGACATAAAAGAGACGATCAAATGACGATAAGACGCTTACGCCCTTTTTTTCTGCGGCGCTGTAACAGTTTACGTCCGCCTTTGGAGCGCGTCCTTGCCAAAAAACCGTGTTTGGTACGGCGCTTTCTCTTTGATGGCTGATAGGTTCTACGCACGATAATTCCTTTCGGCTATGATTAGGGTATTTACTAAAATCCTTCTTGCAGGCTGGGTTTCCCGAACCTTTTGAAAATTGAAGGGTTCGGATTATAGCAAAAAAGTTGACTGAAACAAAAATTTTATTCCCAGAGGCTCAAAAATTGATGGACTTTTCCCTCTTGGGGTGTAAAATTCTGCACATTCGTCTTTGGTGGCCTATGCTTAATTTGTTCATAAGTTGTGGATATCTAAGAACGAATTTTCTTAATGACTTTTAATATTTATACACAACCTGTTGCTTACCTGTGGATAAATTAAACACATCCTCTGTATTATCTTCGGGTTCTTTTTCGGACCTTTGGGACCGAATCAAGACCATCCTTGCGCGTGAACTCAGCGAACAATCCTATAAAACATGGTTCTATCCTGTTGATTTGATTGATGTTAAGGATAATAAAGCCATATTGAGTGTGCCTGATGATTATTTTGGACAATGGCTAAAGAGTCACTATCAAAACCTGCTTGAAAGCGCCGTTGAAGAGGTGTTTGGACGGGCCCTTGAAGTTGTGTATTCGGTTAAGGTGAAGCCGGTTCAGCCGCCGCCAAGTTTACCCTCAAATTCTCCACAACCCTCTTCCGAATCACATGTTAGTCACCAACGGTCTTTAGACAATTTAAACTCTCAATATATTTTTGATAACTTCGTTGTTGGTGCTGGAAATCGTTTTGCCCATGCGGCCGCAGTGGCGGTTTGTGAAGCTCCGGCGCGACAGTACAACCCGCTTTTTATTTATGGCTCTACAGGACTTGGAAAAACACATTTAATGCAATCTTTGGCGCAAGAAGTTGCGCGCAGATTTTCTGATTTTAAAATTCTCTATATTTCCAGTGAGAAGTTCACCAATCAATTAATTACAGCGATACAAACCCGAACCACAACACAGTTTAGAAATCGATATCGAAACCTAGATCTTCTGCTCATTGATGATATTCACTTCATTGCGGAAAAAGAATCAACACAGGAA
>CAZOOM010000141.1:0-4437 GCA_964581425.1 uncultured bacterium
AGGGCGATGGTCCGGTCAATGCTCTTGATCGTGCGCTTCGTAAAGCCCTTGCAGCGACTTTTCCGAAAATCGAAGAAACGCATCTTACGGATTACAAAGTCCGCGTGGTGAATTCTGAAGAAGGCACCGCGGCCAAGGTGCGTGTGTTCATTGAATTTCAGGACAAGGACAAAACCTGGACCACTGTCGGCGTGAATGAGAATATCATCGAAGCCAGCTGGCACGCCCTTGTTGAAGCCATCGAGTACAAGCTCCTCAAAGGATAAGGAAGAACACGGGAGAAGAGGGAATAAAAGGGAAGAACATGGGGACAATTTTAGAAGCTCAATCAATGAAATGCTCCGAATCACAGGAGTCCTATAGTTATCGTTCGGATGATCAGCCGGTGGGTTATCGCAGATTGATTGTTTGGAAGAATGCTGTGGAGTTACGTAAATTAATTTACCAGGTGACGCTGGGATTTGATTCGATTGAGATGCGCCGGGTAAGTCAAATGAGAGACGCTGCTCGTTCGGTGAAGCAAAATATTCAAGAAGGATATAGCAAAAATACGATTGGGAATTACATGCGCAGTCTTCAGATTTCACGAGGATCTTTGGCTGAACTCATCGGTGATCTTGATGATTGCATTGAAGATGGACTGATCCATCAAAGTGTTTACACCCAACTCAACAACTTAGGTCATCGTACGCAATATCTTTTGGACCGGCTTTTGACTTCATTATCTCAAATGAGAAATCAGGACGAATGGAAAGTTCGTTGGCCAAAAGAAAAATTTTTTATCCTGTTCTTCCTTCTTCTTCCCTTTTCTTCCTTATTTTTCCGTCTTGGGTAGGATTTCATGCCTGCGGAACTCTCTCCCCAATACAATTCCAAAGAAGTGGAAGCCAAGTGGTACGAGCTTTGGGAATCCAAGGGATATTTTAAGCCTGCAAGTGATCGGTCCACAGACCACAGACCACAGTCTGTAGAAATAAAATCCGTTGACCGTGGACCGTCAACTGTGGACAAGTACGTTATTGTGATCCCTCCGCCCAATGTGACGGGGATTCTTCATATGGGCCATGCCCTCAATAATTCAATCCAAGATATTTTGACCCGCTGGAACCGAATGAAGGGAATCGATACGCTTTGGATTCCAGGCGTAGATCATGCGGGCATTGCGACTCAAAATGTGGTGGAGAAAAAACTTGCCAAGGAAAAAATTACGCGCCAGCAGCTTGGTCGCGAAAAGTTTCTTGAAAAAGTATGGGATTGGAAACATGAGTACGGTAGCACGATCACTCGTCAGCTCCGTAGGCTTGGCTCTTCTTGTGATTGGTCGCGGGAACGGTTTACCATGGATGAGGGCCTTTCCAAAGCAGTTCGTGAGGCCTTTGTCCGGCTTTATGAAAAAGGTCTGATTTATCAAGGGGACCGGATTATTAATTGGTGCCCGCGTTGTCAGACCGCGCTTTCGGATGAAGAAGCCGAACATCGTGAGGTCGAAGGCGGACTTTATCACATTAAGTATCCGATAGCGGGTGGTTCCGCAGAAGACTTCATTGTGGTGGCTACGACGCGTCCTGAAACCATGCTTGGCGATACCGGTGTGGCGATCCATCCTGAGGATGAACGCTACAAACATCTTCACGGAAAGAAAATTATTCTTCCTTTAATGAATCGTGAAATTCCAATGGTGACAGATACTTTTGTGGATCCGCAATTTGGAACAGGAATGGTTAAAGTCACTCCGGCCCATGATCCAAACGATTTTGAAATGGGAAATCGCCATGCTCTTGAACGGATCAATGTTCTGACTCCGGACGGGCATATTAATGAAAAAGGAGGTGTTTACAAAGGTCTTGAGCGTTTTGTAGCGCGTAAAAAAATCATCGAGGATCTTGAAGCTCAAGGGTTCTTTATCAAAAAAGAAAAGCATAAGCATGCGGTGGGACATTGTTACCGTTGTCACACAGTTGTTGAACCTTATCTCTCCAAACAGTGGTTTGTGAAAATGAAGCCACTCGCAGAAAAAGCTTTGAAGGCTCATTCTGAAGGAAAAACAAAATTTTATCCAGACCGATGGACTAAGGTTTACACGAACTGGCTTGAAGGCATTCGCGACTGGTGTATCTCTCGCCAGATTTGGTGGGGCCATCAAGTGCCTGTGTGGTATTGTAAAAACTGTCGACAGTCCACAGACCATAGTCCACGGATAAAAGCAGAAGAGCATTCTGTGGACCGTGGACCGCTGACTGTGGACAAAGTGGGGATTATTGTATCTCGCGAAACTCCAACGAAATGTCCAACATGTGGAGGGACAGATCTCAAGCAAGACCCTGACGTTTTGGATACCTGGTTCTCGTCGTGGCTCTGGCCTTTTTCAACTTTAGGATGGCCTGAAAAAACGCCTGATCTTGCTCACTTTTATCCGACGTCGGATCTGGTGACAGCTGCCGAGATCATCTTCTTCTGGGTGGCGCGCATGATCATGGCAGGCCTTGAGTTTATGGGTGAAGTTCCGTTCCATCGTATTTTAATTCACGGAACTGTTCGTGCTGAGGGCGGACTTAAAATGTCAAAATCGCTTGGCAACTCGATTGATCCGCTCGAAGTGATTGATGAAATGGGTGCGGATGCGCTCCGCTTCAGCATGATCATGCTTTCCGCGCAGGACGTTTATCTTTCCCGCGAAAAATTTGAGGTCGGGCGTAATTTCACCAACAAACTTTGGAATGCTTCGCGCTTTGTGATGATGCGAATTCAGTCAACGGACCACGGACCACAGTCAACAGGAAAAAATTTAGAGTCCACAGACAAAATCAATACCGTGGACTGTGGACTATGGACTGTGGACTCATTGTTGCTTCCTAATCGCTGGATTCTTTCACGGCTTTCTGCAGTCACTCTTGCAGTTGAGAATTATTTGAATAGCTTTTCGCTCGCTCAAGCAGCAAGTGAACTTTATCATTTTGTATGGGGTGATTTTTGTGACTGGTATATCGAATTGACAAAGCCTGTGTTTGAATCAGGCTCAGATCAGGAAAAAGAAGAGACTCGAGCGGTTCTTTTTTACACGCTCGAAAAAATCCTGAAATTATTGCACCCCTTCATGCCCTTTGTGACCGAGGAATTGTGGCAGCATCTTAAAGCAGTGGTTACTGACAAAGCCTATTGGCCGGAAAGTATCATGCTTGCGGATTGGCCGATTAAAGAGGCTCTCAACTCTGATACAGAAGCGCTTCAGTCCGTCGAGTGGCTTCAAAATGCAGTGAGTGGTATTCGCGATCTTCGGTTGCGAGTCAATCTGCCGCCTTCGCAGCAAGTTTCCGCCGTGGTTTCAAGCAGCCATCCAAAAATCTTGGAAATCTTTCGGGCGTTCACGGCTCAGTTAAAGGTTTTGGGACGACTAGAAGACCTGAAGCTAGAGGCGCAATTTCAGAAATCCAATGCCTATTTAGGAAACGCATTTCCTGAGTTTGAAGTTTTTATCAAAATCCAAGGGCTGATTGATTATGAAGAAGAGCGCAAAAGGATTGCCAAAAAGATTGCTGAAATCGAAGGTTGGATCACCTCTATTAATAAGAAGCTCGCTAATGAGAACTTTGTAAAAAACGCTCCAGCTGAAGTGGTTGAAGCTGAAAAGTCGAAACTATTGGATGCAAAAAATTTGCTTCGAACGAATCAAGAGCATCTTTCCTCACTTCGCTCCTAGGACCTGCTCAGTATGAAGCAAGGGGTGAACCCGCGAACTCTAGATTAGCAGTCCAGCTCTTCTTATAGGTTTATTTTGGCTAGAGATAGCGCAAATAACTTCTTCTATCATGTTATGGTTTGATATCTCAATGCGGCCTCTTTGCGATCTATAGCAATCTATAGCAAACTTCTCTCATTTTTTCTTCGTGGTACAATTGGAAATTGCTAACCAAGCCGTTATGCTTTTTGTATGAAAACAAATTCTAAGAAATTAAATACGAAATTAATCAAACAGCTTCCAGCAGGTGGGGTTTCAAGGGGCCGGAAGATATGGATGGTATTCGCTATTCTTATTCAACTCTTTGTTTTCTCTGGAATGTCCGGAGCCGCAGAGTGGAACAATCCACCTGTTTCGTGGGCAAGTACCAATGGTATGAGCGCAGTGGATCGAGCCATTAGACAAAAATCAGTCGCACGCATGGTGCATCTGCGATGGATTGAGGACACAAGAGTTCTTGGGAAATTAATCATTAGGACTATCAAAGGGATATTGAAAATGGCTGGTTGTAAAATTGATCAGCAGGGTTTTGTTGTTTGCAGTACAGGACAAACATCATATGCCATGAATTTTGAAAGCGCAGAGTTGCTTGTCAGCATGAAAATGGAACCAACCGATAGGCTGACCTTTATTGAAGATACCTATTGCCAGGTTCAATATGATTTTTCAGGGCGACCGATGCGAAAAAATTGCCATTTTGG
>CAZOOM010000142.1:0-4390 GCA_964581425.1 uncultured bacterium
ATCTCTACAAACCAAGAATTGCAAGCCTTTCTAGTAGCCGTCTCGACCCGCCATCCTCCACCTTGAGCATTGGCAAGAAGAATGGAAGCAAACGGCATCAGCCTCCTCTCAGTCCAAAGCCTCCGAAAAAGATCTCTGCGCGTAATGCTTTCCGGATCAAGCCCTGCTTGGAGAAAGCCAAAGCGCCGAAATTGGATCCACTCATCAAGAAGCCGCTCGCTTTCTTTTTTATCGAATTCCTGATCGCGATAGGAAAAAACTCCGGCTAATCGAAACGATCTTAGCCAAACTCGATAAATTCGCTCAAAGGCTTCCTTTTCTTCAGGAGATAAAGCATAAGTACTCGCCTGTCGAGATAACCCATCTTCCGTTAAAATAAAAGCACTTAATGGAAGCACTTTCTTTTCTAGCGCTAATTGGAGCAAAAGCCGAAGCTTGTGCTCCATCACCATCCAATCCGTTTTTTCGTCAAACGCAAGTTGGGCGAATTCGCTCACTGTTGTTATTGCTCGAGGATATCCGGCATCTTCCCCTTGTTTTGCAAAGGGTTGTTCGAGAAGCATCACCTCTATTTTTTTTACCCGCAAATCTTCATCTTTAGGTGTTTTGCCAGCTGGAAAAAGATGTGCTCTAAATCGACCAGCTATGGGATCGATAAATGAATCTTTAAAATGAATTTCTAAAACGGGATAGCTCCCATTTTGAGAGGGCTTTACCACCACTTTGGTAACACGATTTTGTGAAAGAAGACGAGCTAACTCAACGTCAGGGCGTAAAGATGCTTCCATTCCTTGATGAACATTGATCATCGCATCCACACTATCGGGAGGAATATCCGCATAGCGCAGCGGATTATTTAATCGCCTCCAATCCCAATCGGGCTCATGACTTCTGTCAAATCCTATCGTTTGGCGCATGGTCATGGCACGATGAAAATCAGCATTCTTATTTTGGATCGCCTTCTGAGCAAACGCCACATGGTCTGGATTCTCTCGAATCGGCGCAATAGAAATCATTTCTGATCTTTGATCTCTGGCCCGAATAGCCTCAAAATAAAACTTAGCTGAATTGACAAAATGAAAAAGCCACCAGATAGGGTGGGCGTCATCAATAGGTTCATGATTGGTCCTCATATAATTTTCAGCATTGAGGAGCAAATGGATATAGTTTCCTGCAAATACTCTTAGGAGAATGACTCGCACTTGATCATCAATGGGAAGCTGCGCAAGCGCAGGATTTTCTTCGTCTTTTTTAGGATCGGGAACGTTTGGCGTAGTTTGGATGGCTTGAATAAGTTGTCGGAGCACGGGATAAAGTGGCTCAAAAGAAATAGTTTCGCCCGCTTTAACTCGTGCTTCAAAATTTTCCAGAAATTGATCTTCGACAGCAATGGAATCATCAATAAAACGTTCGAACTCTCCTTTCGTTGCAGCTAAATTTGTCACTTCAGCCGTATCACCTTCTCTAAGTTCGGCTCGTTTATCCGGAGCGGCATGAACGAGTGTTTGAGAAATTCGATTTGTTCGAACAAAGGAGGCAACGGCTGGAAAAGGCACCGTGGTCGACGACTTGGGAAGAAGCTTGAGCACTTCAGCTTCCGTGAAAGAATGGTGTGCCATCAACTGACTCGCCCGTTCGACAAATCGTTCAAGCTTGGATTTCCACTCAGGCAGAAACGCATCTCGAATTTCGGCGCTCCAATATTCCATGGCGCGATCAATAAACTGTGTCCAATTCTTTGCATCGCTGAGCTGATTTCGCATGGACAATCCGAGAAGAACTCGGTCGCGCCACAAACGCACCGTCGGGACCAGTTCCGAAAATTGCAAAGATTGAATCAGCTCATCCACTGCGCCCTGCATAAAAGCATCAAACAAAGCGATCTTCCCGGACTTCGATGAAAAATAAGATTTCCAAGAAACCTCTCCTTGCATTTGACTCTCGTAACTCGAATGATCGGGAACATTTTTGATCACGGGCAGAATATCTAAATAAGAAACTTTATTTCGCTTGAGCTCCTCGAGAATTCCTTGCGAATGGAATCCCCCGCTAACCAAAATGGCAACGCTGCATTGATTTCGATCCATTTCATGCGCCGCACGTTTAGACAACACCCTGCTTCTTTTTTCAGCAATTTCATAAAATTTTCGAAAAGAATTCGTCTTGGGATCCACATCATCCTGTGACGACTTGTAAGCATTCCATTCCTTGAAAGATAGTTGCAATTGGATTAATTTTTTAATTTGCAGGAGGCGCTGAGTCTCACTCAAAACTTTTCTCTCGAGCTCACTTTGTTTACCTTCTCGAATGAATTCACCGAAGGCCGCTTGGATTTCCTGATCTAATTTCTCTCCCTTTAACTTTGATAACTTTTGATGGAGGAGGCTTTGATTCGAAAGCACCGCTGGAAAGTTCTTTACCTGATTCTGAAGATATTTATGAGCGAGATCATCGAGACGCGCCGCCATCGCAAGAACATCAAGTTCACTGGTATTCCACAACTGAAGATCGTAACGCCAGGTCTTGTAGTCTTCCGAATTCATCTTGATCTTGCTCAGTTTCTGGATCCAATTCCGGATTTCTGGTTGCACTTCGTCATTGCTCTTGGTTTCAGAACTCATCCCCTCGATGGCCACCAAAAGCGTTGAATAGTTTTGTTTTTGCTTGGGCGAAAAATGATCTGCCAGATATGTGAGGACCTTCTCGAAATGTTTCTTTTCGTTCCAAACCTCTAGATTTCTAATGAGGTCTTGAACCGCGTTTGAACACTGATCTATTTTTCGGCCAACCTCCGTCTGATAACTGATTTTCCATTTGGCGAGCGTCGCATTTTGTTCGTGTAACGCTTTTTGATAAGCGCGAATGCCCTCCTCGTAAAGAGGCCAATCTTCGATCCCGATAAATTTTGTGTTGTGCGTGAAGACGCTAGCGACGGCCGCGCCCGAAAGCTCTCCCCTATTCAAATAATCAATCATGAGGTTTTCAACTTTCTTCTGATCCGGAAAGGATTTTAGAAGAAGAGGATCAAGTTCCCCATCTGCCCCTTCAAGCACAACCAGCGGAATGGTGTGATCTTGAGTGATTCTTTTTGTGAGTGCTAAGAGATTTATTTGAGCGTCAGGAATTGAGTGTGCATCTTCAAGATGAATCACAAGACGATTCTTGGAACCCTGATGTTTTACTTGAATCAAACCCAGCTCAGGAGGAATCTGAATCGACTCAAGCAGGGTTGTGGCGGAAGATGCTTGAGTGACCGAGGCTCCATTCGGAGCCATGATTCCATCCCGAGTTGATTGGGTTTGAAATATAGAATAAGCATACGATGGTGGAATAATCGAGGTCCAGACCATCAAAAAAGATAGGATCGCAGCCGTGACCGAACAAAGTCCGGGCCTTGATAATTGAAAAGCCGATTTTTGATGAGCCATATTTTCTTGCTAAAGAATCAGTAACCACTTCGATTCGATAGTCGCCACAACCTCGAAAGGAATTTGAGATGCCAAAGTGTAACAGCTCGAATACAATTTTCAAGGTTTCAAGCGAAGAAAATCAAGAAATGTTGAGGCGGGCTGGCGCATCGTTGATTTCGATCGCAAAAACTGGGGAATGCCTCTTAAAATACTGCAAAGTTTTATTTTGAAGATTGATGATTGCAAGTGCTATCGATTGTGAATCCGCCAGCTGACTCAAGGGTGAAAGTAGTTCCAGATTTTCTCAGCTGCTTGCCGGGTCATTCCGGGAAGACCCGCGAGCTGTTCTAAACCTGCTCGACTTAATTCCTCAATGGATTCAAACTGCTTGAGCAAGATCAATTTGCGAGCCTCACCAACTCCTTCAATTTGATCCAACTCAGATCGATTCATAGTTTTCTCTTTGAGTGCTCGATGATAAGTAATTGCAAACCGGTGGGCTTCATCCCTGATTTTTTGAAGCAAATGAAGTGCTGGAGAGTCTTTGGGAAAAGCAATTTCTTTTGTCTCTAGCCCGCCATAAATAGTTTCAAATTGCTTCGCAATGGAAATGAGTCCCGTACTTTCAAATTGTTCCTTTTGGAGAACCTCGCGCGCTGCGGCCAGATGCCCTTTTCCCCCATCAATCAAAATCAAATCTGGAATAAACTCCTCACGCCCTTCCCGAATTCCGGCAATCATTCGCGTAAGTGCTTCACGAATCATGGCATAATCATTGATCCCCTTCACGCTGCGAATCTTGTAACGCCGATAACCCATTTTGTCCGGAAGCTCACGAAAAAAAGCCACGCGCGACGCCACGGCTTCTTCCCCAAAAAGATTGGAAACATCAAAACAAACGATTTTTTCCGGAAGCCGATCAAGCTCAATCGCTTTTTTAAGATGAAGCGTAGCAGACAGAGAGACCGCCGCTTCTCCGG
>CAZOOM010000143.1:0-4236 GCA_964581425.1 uncultured bacterium
ACCGAACGACGCCGGAAGGCCAGTGAAAAAATCCTCGCTGGGGATTTTTGAACGGCGACGAAGAGGATTCCCAAGTCTGAATTATGCAATGTTTGAATTGGATTTATTTAGCAAAAATTCAAAGCTCTTTAAAATTTTCTTCATCCCTATTGCTGGATGGTTTATACTAATTGCCATCGAATTCTTCTCATCCATTCTGCTCTCAAGGAAAGGGCCTACTATGAAAAAGATAATTTTAGGACTTTTATTCGCATCCATTGCATTCAGCTCCTTAGCCATGGCTCGCAGAGCACAATACGATGAAGAAGCGCGTGCTGCAGAAAAATCTGCGCCTAAACCTGCACGCTACGATGCCCCATCACCGGGCGAAGCTGCTAAAAGATTTGTTGGCGGAATCAAAGAAGCCACCGTGGATAGCACTAAAAGTTTTCTCGGAGAAACCGCAGAAGGATCTAAAGGCGCTCCTGTTTTAGGAACGATTGAAGGTGCTCGTGAAGGAAGTGGAACCGCCCTGGATCATGCAGTGAAAGGCGCCGCAAAAGTTGCTACTCTTGGTTACGGCGAAGTCAACCAATATCAAGTTGAAGAGCCGGAATCAGGGAAAAACGATACCGGAAAAATCAAAATTAATTGGTAAGCCAGAGTTCTCAATTTTAAGAGCTAAACTGAAGATCGTAAAGTTTGCGGTAGATTCCACCCTCTTTAAGCAGTGAGTCGTTGGTTCCCTGCTGGACAATGCGTCCTTCCTGCATGACAAAAATCCGGTCCGCATTTTGAATCGTAGAAAGCCGGTGCGCAATCACAAAAACAGTTCGCCCCTTCATTGCATTTTCAAGAGCTCTTTGAACTTCACGTTCACTTTCGGTATCCAAATGAGAAGTAGCTTCATCCAAAATCAGGATGGGTGGATTTTTTAAAAGCGCTCGCGCGATCGCAATCCGTTGGCGCTGTCCACCTGAAAGTTTTAATCCGCGCTCACCAAGATTCGTGTCATAAGCATTGGGAAGCTCTTCGATAAAATGGTCCGCAAAAGCAACCGCAGCAGCACGCTTCACTTCCTCCATGCTTGCGGTATCTTTCCCATAAGCAATATTCCCACGGACCGTAGAGTTAAAAAGAATCGTATCCTGAGTCACAATTCCAATTTGATCACGCAAAGACTTGAGCGAAAAACTCCGGACATCTTTCCCATTGATCAGAATTTTCCCCTCAATAGGATCATAAAAACGCAGCAAAAGATTAGCGAGCGTTGATTTCCCAGAACCACTGGCACCTACAAGCGCAACCACCTCTCCCCGCTTGACCTGAAAATTAATATTTCGCAGCACAGGGTTATTTTTTTCGTAAGCAAAGGAGACATTCTCATAGGCCACGTTTTGAATCGTTTCTTGAAATGCAAGAGCCCCAGGCTGATCAAGAACCGTGGGCTTCGTATCCAATACTTCAAAAATACGCGCTCCCGCAGCAATGGATTGCTGCACTGTGCTATTGACTTTACTTAGTTTTTTGATGGGCTCATAAAAAATAAAAAGAGAAATGACAAAAGCACCAAACCGATCAGGAGGTAAATTGGAAATAGCAAACCAAACCGCAGCTGCAGCGCCGATCGCCCCCATAATTTCGATGAGCGGACGCTGAATCATGGTCAGCCGAATCGTTTTTTTGAAATAATCAAAAACACTTCGGTTGGTTTGATGAAAACGGGCGATCTCTTTTTCTTCGCAGTTAAAGGACTTGACGATATTAATCCCGGCCAGGGTCTCTCCGATAAAAGCTGTGATATCTGCCGTCTTTTCCTGCATTTTTTTTGTCGTGCGCCGAATATTTTTTCCTAAAAAAGTAATGGGAACGGCCACTACTGGAAAAATCGCGATAGCAAAAAAAGCGTACTTTCCTCCCCAGAGAAAAACCATTGGGATATTGTAAAGAATCACGAAAGGCTGTTTTACAAGATCCGCAATCACGTCAGTGATCGAACCCTGAATTTGTCCCACGTCATTCATGATGCGGCTTAAAAAATCTCCGGTTCGACCGCGCGAATAGTAATCATTGGAGCAATAAACAAGATGGTCATACAAATCATCGCGAATTTGGCGGATAGCACGGATACCGATACTTGCCATCATGTACTCGGAGATGTAGCGAAAAATTCCGCGCAAGGTAAAAACAAAGACCAAAATAAAAGGAATCCAGAACGCAGGAAAACGGATTTCCGGAATAAAGGAAAGATGGGGAATTTTTGAAATAATAACTTCGTGTTTGTTGGCCAGTCCGTTGATAATCACGTACAGAGTCGCAGAAATCAGCGCTGTAAAGAAAGCCTCACCCTGGGAGGCTAAAATAGCAGAAACAAGCCGCATGCGGTACGGCCGAATAAATCCGATAAGGCGTTTATAGATATCCATATTGATCTTAGGTTGGTCTGGTAATTTAGGCTTTATCTCAAATATCGACAATGAGTTACATCAAAGTCTATGTGAGGTCTTAAGCCTTAAACCGGCAATGTTCACTCATTGATTGGTTAAGTGCGCATGGTAACATATTCATTGACACCTCACAAGCTTCTTTGCTACGATGCGTTCTCCTTAAAATCACCATAACCTTATTTACGACAAAGGTTTAGATCATACCATGCTACGCGTTGGAGTCATAGGAATCGGCCACCTGGGAAAAGAACATGCCCGTATCTACGCCGCCCTTCCTGAATGCAAACTGGTAGGTATTTGCGACAAGGATGCCTCAAAAAAAGAGCGCGCAGATGCTTTGGGAGTCCCTTTCTATAGTGATCCTAAAAAACTGCTGGGCGAGGTCGATGCGGTGAGCATTGCCGCTCCGACCAGTGAGCATTATCAAATTGCCCGTGAGTTTTTGAGTCACGGAATCCATACCCTGATTGAAAAACCGATCACTTTAAAAGTTGAAGAAGCCGACGAACTGATTGCTCTTGCCCGCAAAAAACATCTTTATCTCCAAGTAGGTCACATTGAGCGCCACAACCCCGGATTCAAACGCATTGGAGAAATTGCCAAAAATATCCGCTTCATGGAAATTCATCGTCTTGGTCCTTTTACCGGCCGCATCAATGATTGCGGGGTTGTCCTTGATCTCATGATTCATGATATCGATATTGTATTCGGACTCGTAAAGTCAGAAATTCAAAGTTATGACGCCATTGGCGTTAATGTGCTGACTCCCTTCGAAGACATTGCCAATGTCCGCATTAAATTTAAAAATGGAGCTGTGGTAGATCTCACCGCTTCCCGATTGAGTCCGGAGAAACAGCGCAAGATCCGCATTTTCCAAGAAGACGCTTACATCTCGCTCGATTACGGCGAACAGAGCGCGAAAATTTTTCGCAAGATTGGTTTTCAAATCACTTCGGAAACCGCCGACATTCAAAAGGCGGAACCTTTGAAAGAAGAACTTCAATATTTTCTTCGCCAGATCGAAACTGGGGAAGGTCTTGGAAAACCTGATGAAGCGGCCCGTGACGCGCTCCGTTTTGCAGTAGATATTGTTGAAACCATCAAGAAAAACCAGCAAACGACTACGGTCTGATCCGTTTCTGCACCTCGCGCCAAAGCAAGTGATTTCAATGACAAAAAAAATTTTCATCATTGCCTGTGAACCTTCGGCAGACGCTCACGGCGCAGCGCTTGTGCGCGAAATGAGGGCGCAGGATTCTGATCTCCTATTTCAAGGTTTGGGTGGTCCCAAAATGGCAACGGAAGGCGTCGAACTTCTGCACGACATGACAACGCTTTCAGCGCTTGGGCTTGGCGATGTATTGAGGCTTTATTTCCGTTACCGCGCGATTTTTTATAAAGCGCTTGCACAAGTTGATCAATACAAGCCTGATGCGATTCTTGTGATCGATTCCCCTGCTTTTAATTTAAGATTTGCAAAGAAAATCAAAAAACGTTTTCCCTTGATTTACTACATCGCTCCTCAGATTTGGGCCTGGGGCATGAGACGCATGGGAGTAATCAAAAAAACTGTGTCTAAAATGCTGACCATTCTTCCGTTTGAAAAAACCCTTTATGACAAAGCTGGAGTTCCGTGTGAATTTGTAGGCCATCCTTTGTTGGATCACCTGCCAAAAAACCTAAACCGCCACTGTAAATTTTTAAAGGTTGGTGCGTAGCAAATTCCATTGAGAAATATGCTGCTTTTTTTGAATAACGATCATCGATCGGGTACGGAACAGAAAACTTTTTAAAATCCATAATGTGTGAG
>CAZOOM010000144.1:0-4052 GCA_964581425.1 uncultured bacterium
GATCGGAGATCCGTCAGGTTTGAAAATATTGGCTGAAAGTATTTCCCGGCGTACGGATCTCATACGATTCCATTCATGCTGATCCATATGGGCAACGCCGCCTAGGCCCCGAGTTTCCATCAAGTAATTAAGACTCATCTGACTTAAGAGGATTAATTTTCCTCCTGCCCAAACTGCCCAGGTTATTGGAACAGTAACTGCCATTCCAATTTCCATAGATCCATGAAGCAATGCCTGATTTTTCTCGCGAACAAAGAACGGATCTGCATCATATCCACTTGCTTTTAAGATTCGACCGACCTGAGTCAGCATGGGAAATAAGGAATGCCACGAAAGACCTGGCAAAAATTCATTTCCTTGAAGTTGAACCGGTATGGTTCGCAACTCTGAACGTGAATTTGTAGAGTTATTTTGAACAGATTTATTGATATGTAGATAAAGCATATTAATATTATTAAAATATATATTGACAACAAACGCTATGAGCAGTAAGATGACGCCCCCTCGTAAGAAAATTCCCTCAAAGGGGAGCAAAGTGATGATGAAAAAAGAAGCCGCAAATAATAAAGAAACGTACACCGCAACTGAAGTGGGAACGATGCTTGAATCGCTCCACTTTGAAATCAAGGCCATTGCCGAAGGCCACATCGGCCTTGATCGCAAACTTGATAACTTGGGAGATGCTGTCCAAGACAATTCGAAACGCATCGATTCACTTGAAATTGCCATGCTTGCCACACGCAACCAAGTGGGCAGTCTAGAAACCAAGGTCGACAGTCTTGGATCAGCAGTCAATAGTCTCGAAACAAAAGTAAATAGCCTTGGAATAAAAGTTGATAACCTGGAAACTAAAGTTGACCACCTAGAGATTCGATTCGATAAGCTCGAAGTCAAAGTTGACCATTTAGATAAAAAAATCGACCATGTTCGAGACGATATAAAAAATGACATCCGTGAACTCGGAGTGAGGATCCATTCCGTTGAATCTCGAAATTGAGTTGATCTTATGCGAGATAAAACATTTAGCCCCATTGAAGTTGGAAACCTCATTGAATCGTTTCGCGGGGATGTCCAGGTCATTGCCGAACGGGTCGGAGATCTGGCAGAAGATGTTTCTGTCTTGAAAGAAGACATGAAGCTTGTGAAAGCAGACATTACGGTAATCAAAGATGTTCTAAGAGTTGAAATTCCAAAAATCCACGGACGATTGGATCGACTCGAATCCAAAGTTTTTGTCTGATCGTTTGCCCCAAGTTGCTCGATAATATTTTGAGCATCGTTTCTACTCTTTTCTAAACTTCTATCGCGGACTTCAGTGCGGGATTGAATCCCCATTTTTTTTGCAGCCCGATTCACAAAACGAATCATTTCCGGATCAATGCGCGCTTGATTTTCGCGCATCTGAAGTGTTTGATAAAACTGTGAAAAAATAAAATGACGCGCTTTTTCAAGCCCCTTGCCCTCAAGCCCTCCATGAGTCACATAAATCATGGCAATCATGGATTCAATCGTGTCACCGAAATCCTTACCTTGAAATTTCTCGACTCTCTCTCCGAGGCTTAATTGAATCAAGACGCGGCTCAAAAACTCAGATCGAAGAAGTGCTTGCAGTTCCTTACTAGGAAATGAAGTGTTAAAAAGTCCTGCTTGATACTGAACTAAAAGTTCTTCTGCTAAAATCCATTGCAAAATCGCATCACCCCATAAGGCTGTCTTTTTACCAAAGAGACAAAGAGGGATACCAGTGTCCGAATCTCTTTTTAAAGGAATCGTATACCTGGGATAGCGAGGCGCACTTTCCAGCCTCGAGATTCCTAATTCCTGAGCCTGCACTGGAGAAATCCACGCCCTTAAAAACTTTTGTCGCGATAAGAGAACCCTCAAATTTTCGTTTCGCACATTGTTGGAAAATTTTTCACGATCTAATTTCGGAACCTCAGGTAAATGGGGCGCTGTCATTTCATATGCGATCTGCAAAGGATTTGCAGGAACAGAATTTTGGACTAACAAAAATCCTAAGGTCCGCATGACCCACATGGCTTTGCCTTCCCTCCCAAAATCCCCCCGTAAAGGAAACGTGTGTTGTCCCATCGCCTCATACGCTGCTTTACGATACGCGTCCATGGCATCAGAACTCATTTTCGGATTGCCGCGAACGGCGTTTTCGATGGCTGCAAATTTCACCATGGCATTTCCTGCATATTTTAGAATTCCCGCCTCTTCCGGGTAATTGTCTGACCATGTTTTTGCCGACTGAAAAAGCTCTTGCCAGTTTGCAGTTCGCAGTTCGCTTCGCCTTCTTACCGCAGATCGAGGTAATGAAATTTTTGAAAGATCCGGTGATGACCAGAACATATTAGGATGCGCGTCTCGAAAATGTTGAAATAAAATTTCCAACGAGTCCGAAGACAGCCTGCGTCCTTTTACAAGCCTGAGAAAAGCAGCATCCATTTCGTCGGAGATTGGAGGAGAAAGGCGATCGGGCTTGAATCCTCTTTTGAGATAAAAAACCATGTTTCGAAGTTTTACTTTTTTATTCAGCTTTGTCATTTGAACTTGAGAAGAATCCACCAAAAACATAATCGGATGAAATTTTTGATAAAGTGCAGACAAATAAAATTCATAGATTGTTTTAGAAGAAAGAGTTTGATCGGAATGATTCAGGATTCGGAAAGAAGGCCACAAAAATTCGGATGTGGGTTTAAAATCATAAAAGCCATAAGCCACGACCTCGTCCCCTCGCATCAAAATCACCAACCCTTGATGGGTCTGAGCATAAGGAATTGCTACAAGCTGGATTTTAGATGGCAACGAGACCGTAGACGCCGCCTTCCAGGCTCCCTGAAAATTGAGATTATTAAAATGTTCTCGTTTTAAAGGATGCTTTTGATTTTGAAATTTCCGCCTTAGCTCCTCAACTTTTGTTTTCACCGTCATGCTGTTTAAATTCGAATCCATTTTCACGGGGACTTGCAACGTTTGAGTCCATAGCGCCAGCCTTTGCTGAGAGGCTTCGGTTTCATTTCGAGATTCACGGCGAACCTCTTCAAAGTTCCCACCATCCCAACGTCCTTCTGAGCGAGGCTGGGACGTAATCATTCGAATCCAACTCAATGTGGAAAGTGCGCGCTGCACATGCACTTGTCCATTCCAACGAAGCTGAAGAGCCTCAAGAGCCAGACGATTAAATGTTTCACGATCATTGCGCCACAGCATGCCAACCGATGCAAATCTTTGAGCTGAAGCCAGGCCTCGCATTTTTTGAAGTGCATAATAAAGAGCAGCAGGATGACGGATTGGAATTTGGTTAATGTAAGCAATATCAAAAAGCGCTTCGATTTGTTCCGCATTCACCTGACTCAGACCCAGATTCATCAAAGCATCGACTTGCTGGTCTTTCGGAATTTTTAGTCCTTTTACCACACGCATAAACCGCGCATGATTTTTTGCCAAAACGTCTGCAGACTTGATAAACATCGAAGACTGATAATGCACGAGACCGTAACGAAGCTGCCCCGCATCAAGTCCTAAAATCTGAGAAAAGTCTCTCACGAGTTTTTCCGGATCCATGGTAAGCATTTCCGGATCACGGTCCGCCATGGCTAAGAACTCTAAAGGTTCAATGCCCACAAACTCGAACCAACGTTTAGCCAGATTAAAACCCGAATCTTCGTCTAATTTTTTATGATGAAAACTTTTTTCAATTTTTTCACGGCGAATCGGATTGATTTTCTCCACCGCTTGGCGCCATTCCTTAATCGTTAATTCTTTCTCAGAGGGATGACTTCTCACTTCGCTCCGCGGCTCGGTCGGATGCACAAGATCAAAAATAGCTCGCCCCACCGCTGCCTTTACTTGTTGTTTTCCGTTTTTTAGATCTTCAGAAAAATTAGGGCTACTTGCCACCTGACGTGCGACTCGCTCAAATTGAGGACGCCATTGACCTTCCAATTGTTTTGGATTTACCTGATTTTGACTTGCCATCCAACGCACGTGATGTTGAAGATTTGCCTCCACAACTTCTCGAATAAATGCATCCATCTCACCTTTCG
>CAZOOM010000145.1:0-4024 GCA_964581425.1 uncultured bacterium
GTATCCCGGACTTGAATGACAACTGCCGTTTTGGTTTGCCATCCCTCTAGCGTAATCTGACCATGATCCATAATGGCTTGCTGGGCGTTCCGGATAAGGTTCGAGAGGATTTCATCGAAAGCATTGGGATCACAGGAAAGCACCAGATCCGCTGGAATTTTTGACTGGATGAGAATTTTGTCGTTGGTTCGGTTTAACTTTTTAATTACCTTATCTGCAATGAGTGAAGGCCGGATGTTTTCTTCAATATGAAGTGATTTGCGTTCAGCTAGGTCCGAAAGATGCTGAATCACGCTGTTAGCTTCCGTAATATCCTGGAGCACGCTTTCCATGGTTTTAGCAATTCGCTGATCAACGACATTGCGAGACTCCGTGAGAAATCTGGGCTCGTTCAGATTTGCCCGAAGTGTACTCAGTCCCAGGGACATCGAATGCAGGGGATTTTTCACCTCGTGATCGACGCCTGATATCAAGATGCCGGAGGAGGCGTCTCTCTCGCGTCTTGAAATTTCCTCTTGAGATCTTTTGATACCTTCCGCGTATTCCGCGTTGGCCAGTGCTAAAGACAGATGATCAGCAAAGCTCTTTAATATTCTGAATTCTTTATCCTGCCAGGGCGCGTCTGATTTTTTTTGACCAACAACCAGAATCGCTCGCAGATTGTTTCGAATCATAATAGGAAATGCAGCGATGCCACCCAGGGATTCTAACTCCAGTGCCGCGCTATTTTTGAGGTCCTTAAGATTTGTCAAGGCAAATGACTGCTTCCGAGGCAGGAGGACTTGTTCGATAGGAGTAACAAGCGTTTCTCCCGTTTTGGCCAGATATTGAATCAACTTTCTGCTCTGCGGAATTTTCTTTTTTCTGAAATGCCCCGTTGAAGCCTGGAGCTCAAAAAAGTGTGGGACCATCATTGATCTCATATAAAAACCAAAACGCTCCAGTGCTAGGATCGCAGTAAGACGACTGGTGGCCTCAACGGCGAGTTCGCGCAGATCGAGGTATCTCAGAATATCCTCAGACAGCTTTCGGAATAGGACTTCTGGATTTTCGGAGTGCTGAAAGAGAAGCGGATTTGTCATCCGGGATAGCCCAGCTTTAAGAGGGCCGTATAAGACAATAGCCATGGAGACGGCAATGGCCTGGGCCAGAGTCTCGGATATCCCAATCCATCGGCTGAAAACTTCTTTTACGATCAATAGAGCCACGGATACACATCCGAGCAGCAGAACGAAGAGTAATGTGAAGATAAGGGTATTTTTAACCAGCTTCTGAATATCAAGAAACCGGTGTTTGATAATGGCGTAACTTAAAATAATGGGGTAAAGCACAACGAGCGGAGTCGTTACCGGTTTAATGGAAATATCCATGACGAGCAGAAAGGCGGGTGTTCCGGCGATGTAGCCAATCAGAGAAGCAATTAGAAACAGGGACAGTCTGCTTTTTTCATGCCCCTTCGATATCTTTATGCCTTGAATCAGATGGACCGTGCTGAAAACAAGATTTGAAAAAAGAAATAGAGGGACAAGGCAATAAAGCGGACCTGCGTCTGTGAATGAAATGAATCCCATTTTAGGGGAATGACCCGCCACAAGGGATCTGGTTGTGAATAATAAAAAAATTAAAACACCAGCCACTATATAGTCCAATCGAAGGAACCGGCCTGATGCAGTGTCCTTTTTTACAACAATCAATACGAGATGTGTAAAAAAGACGCTCAGAAGAATCGTCCCAAGTGTGAGTATCTGGTTTGCAAGAAGAGATGCCGGATCCTTATCTGAGAGATACATCAAAGCGTAAAAAATACTCCAGATTGCTACACTTATATTAAAGCCAAATGCGGCCAAGCAGCTTTTTGATTTGGGGTTCGCAAGCAAAACGAGGATGGCGAGAATCAGGCAAAGCGCGCCGGTGAAAAAGCCAAATGAGGAAAGAAACAGATAATGGCCCAGGATCGCCACTATGCGGCCTCCTGTTCTTGGCGGTGTTGATGATCCGCAAGAAGTAGTTCGTGAAGGTTTGTCATACGGAGCCACCGGTAAAGGGTCATGCGCGAACATCCAAGCTTGATCGCTGCGTTTTTTAGAGAAGAGGACGTTGTAACCGCTTCGATGATGCTCTGGATCATTTCATGACGCTTGAGTTCTTGGGAGTTTAACTCGGCAGGAGCATGTCGATGTGGATTTTCGGATTTTTTTCCAAGGGCACGTTCGACGGCAGCAAGCAAATCTTCCCGAGTAAGCGGTTTTGATAGAGTATCAAAGGCCCCAAGCCGCATCAAATATTTGGACGAGATCTTGGTATGTGCAGTTATGAAAATAATCGGAATTTTGAAATTCGGATAAATGTGTTTGATCAGCTTGAGCACCATGTCTCCGTCAAGAGGACAACGGAGTTTCCAGTCGAGAAGGATTAGATCAAACTGGTCCGGATTGCTACGGATAAGTTTGAGCCCAGTTTCAGGCGACTCGGTCAAAGTCACATCGTAATCACTCGATCGCAACGCCTCGCCAGTAGTTTTGAGCACCTTCTCGTCATCATCGACGATTAAAATGTTGGTCATGGTTATTTCTACCAAAGCTAACACATGATATACGACTTTTAAAGAGGGTGAGCATGTTTGTATGTCATTGGATGTATAGATATAAGCATTGGTAAATGTGATAGCTATTGCAATCTGAAGAATCTAGAATAACAACGAAAAGAGCGCGGTGTTCACGGTAGGTGGTGTGCCGTTTGTTCGACGTTGTAAGCTGCTTTAGAATACTACTTCACATGATGTGGCGGATCATTTTATTTGCTAAACAGGAGGCAATATGCGCGAAACAGCTCCAATCAGTAAAGAAGAGCTAAAGAAAAGAAATTTATCGGTCGTATGCCCGCATTGTCATTCGGATATCATTGCCGAACCTGTCTCCGATCCTGTCAATGAATACAATGATGATTCATATTTTGTTGCGCGCTGTCCCAACCATAAAAATTACGGCCGTTATTGCAAGCCATTCTTTACAATTTACCAAGCGCTTAATGATTGTATTTCTGACCGATATCCCGTCCCAATTTATGAAGAGAGTAATTATCACGAATCAATCCCCTTAAGTATCCGTAAAGATTATGCAGAAGCGACAAAGTGCTTGGGCATAGGTGCTTATAAGGGGGCGGTTGCCCTGTGCAGACGCGTGATAGAAGCAATTTGTCATGATAAAGCGCATGATCAAATTGTGCATGAAAAGGATGTTAAGCTCTGGAGTTTGATAGATATTCTCAAAGCTGGGGGGCTTATCACCGAAAATTTGAGGATCACAGCACATGAGATCCGTTACATGGGAAACTATGGTGCGCATTTTCAAAATGATGGTTTGAATGAAGTTGAACGAGAAGATGCCAGGCAAATCAGAGAATTCACGTGGCTTCTTTTAAATGAACTGTATATTACGCCGCATAAAACAGCCGAGATGATCAAAAAACGAGTCGAGAAAAAATCAAAAAACCATTAATCAGAAATTAATTTTACGTTAGATAAATTCCAGTGAAAGAATCTGCAGGAGCGCCTGAGGCACCACATATTTTAGATTTATTTTTATGTAACACTCTCTGTTACATTTCATGGCTGGCATGTAACACTTTTGGGTGGTTTTTTTTAGATTCGTGGCCAATGGCTTCGTTTGATGTTACGCGAGGTCCTTCAATTTACCAGCGCCTGATTTGACAGGCTCTTTTTGAGCGGTTATCTTCCTTTCAAATTTCACACGAAAGGAAGTGTCGCCTTAAATGAGTCAGCTGGATGATTTGATCGAGGAACAGAAAAAGGACAGCAGCGGCCGGTATGTGTTTCCGGAAAGAATCAAACCGCGCAGGTCCGTTCTTTTTGTTTCTTTGTCTCCCAGACAAAAGGCGTGTTTGATTCTGTCTCTTTTTATGAGAAGACGGGATATCGCCGAGGCCTTAAAAATAGTTCCCCGAACCGTGACCGATTACATCAAAATCAGCACCCGAAAACTTCCTCCCGAAGAAGTCCGCTCCC
>CAZOOM010000146.1:0-3968 GCA_964581425.1 uncultured bacterium
CTATACTGGAGTGACCGCCATTACACCGAATCGTAAAGAAGCTCTCAATGGCGCAGACGCTCTTCGTTTGAATTTCGGGCAAGATATTCAAAAAACCGGAAAGGCCTTGGTGCGCAAGCTTCATTGTGATTCTGTTTTGATTACTCTTGGGGAAGATGGCATGGCACTTTTTGAGAAAAATGGACGTGTGACTCAGATTCCTACAGCAGCACGTGAAGTCTACGATGTGTCCGGAGCCGGCGACACCGTGATTTCGGTGTTGGCTTTGGCACTTGCTGTGGGCGCTTCGATGAAAGATGCCGCTATTTTATCCAATTTAGCTGCCGGGGTTGTGGTGGCAAAACTTGGGACTGCTACGGTCTCTCCTGAAGAGCTTGCAATCGCCATTCGAACGGCGCGGGAAGCGGAATGAAAATTATTGGTGTGATTCCGGCCAGAATTGGATCGACCCGTCTTCATGAAAAGGTGTTGGCTCCGATTGCCGGAAAACCCATGATTGAGCACGTTTGGCAGCGAGTCATGCGCGCGAAAAATCTCGATGAAGTCATGGTGGCTTGTGATGATGAGCGCATCATAAAATGCATTGAGACGGCCGGCGGTAAAGCGGTATTAACACGTGTGGATCATCCTAACGGAAGTTCCCGTGTTGCAGAAATTGCTACGCGCTTTCCAGGAGATGTTTTTATTAATATTCAAGGAGATGAGCCCACGATTCGTCCTGAGAGCGTGGATTTGATCGCGCAAGCGTTTCGAAAAGACGCTTCGATTCAGGTTGCTACGCTGGCGATCCGGCGTGATGATCCCGAAGAATATCAAAATCCCAATGTTGTGAAAGTGATCTGCGATGGAAAAGGAAATGCCCTTTATTTTTCGCGTTCTCCCATTCCCTATGTCCGAGACGGTGGACGTGCCAGTTATCTCAAGCATTTGGGAATTTACGGTTATCAGAAAAAATTTCTTTTAGATTATGTGACTTGGCCATTAGGAAAGCTCGAGCAGCTTGAAAAGCTTGAACAGTTACGCATTCTGGAAAATGGTATTTCGATGCGCGTGATCGAAACTCCATTTGATTCTTGGAGTGTGGATACGGCTCAGGATCTTTCAACGGTTGAAGAAAAAATCAAACATTTATCTTCCGCAATGAATTGAGGTTGAAATGCCGAAATATATTTTTATTACCGGTGGAGTGGTTTCATCTTTAGGTAAAGGAATTGCCTGCGCATCCATTGGCCGCATTTTAGAATCCATTGGCCTCAAAGTGACCATTCAAAAATTAGATCCTTACATCAACGTGGACCCGGGCACCATGAACCCTTATCAGCACGGGGAAGTTTATGTCACAGATGATGGTGCGGAAACAGATTTAGACTTGGGACATTATGAGCGATTCACTCAAACAGTGACCGCGCGTGTCAACAATGTGACGACCGGACAAATTTACAACGAAGTAATTTCCAAGGAGCGCAAAGGCGAATTTCTCGGAAGCACGGTTCAGGTGGTGCCTCACATCACCGATGCGATTAAAGAACGTATTCGTGCGGTCTCGCGCGGAAAGCGTGTCGATGTGGTACTTTCGGAAATCGGTGGGACGGTGGGAGATATTGAGTCGCTGCCTTTTCTTGAAGCCGCTCGTCAGTTTCGCCATGAAGTGGGCCGGGAGAATTGCTTGTTTGTTCATCTCACCTTAGTTCCTTACATTCGCGCTGCAGGGGAGCTTAAAAGCAAACCCACGCAGCATAGCGTTGGGACGCTTCGCGAAATTGGTATCCAACCCGATATTTTAATTTGCCGCACTGAGAAAAAACTTGGGCGTGGTCTTAAACAAAAAATCGCTCTTTTTTGCAACGTTGAAGAACACGCGGTGATTGAAGCGCGCGATGTAAAAACGATTTACGAAGTTCCTCTTAGATTTAAAGAGCAAAAAATCGATGAAGTGATCTGCCGCTATCTTAAAATTGGAACCAAGGCAGGAGGTCTTCATCAGTGGCGCAAGGAAGTGGTGGATCGAGCGCTGAATCCAAAAAAATCTGTGCGCGTTGCTGTGGTCGGAAAATATATTGATCTTCAAGATGCATACAAATCTATTTATGAAGCGCTGAAACACGGCGGCATTGCCAATGATTCTGCGGTTTATTTCAAAAAAATAAATTCCGAACATGTGACCAAAGCAAATCTGGAGAAAATCTTCAAGGGCGTATCCGGAATTTTGGTTCCCGGCGGTTTCGGGATGCGCGGGATCGAAGGTAAGCTTGAAGCGATTCAATTTGCGCGTGATAAAAAAATTCCATTTTTTGGAATTTGTCTTGGCATGCAGTGTGCGGCGATTGAATTTGCACGGAATGTTTTAGGTTGGAAGGGTGCTAACTCTTCAGAATTTAATAAAAAGACGCCGTATCCTGTGATTAGTCTTTTGGAAGAACAGGAGAATGTTGAAAATCTTGGCGGTACCATGCGGCTTGGAGCTTATCCGTGTACTTTGAAGAAGAATACTAAAGCAGCCGAGGCTTACAAAACTTCAGAGATCAGCGAACGCCATCGTCACCGCTACGAATTTAATAATAAATACCGAGAAGAATTTCAAGAAAAAGGAATGAAGTTTTCCGGCCTTTCTCCTAATGGGAAATTAGTGGAAATGGTTGAAATCGAAGACCATCCTTGGTTTGTGGCCTGCCAGTTCCATCCGGAATTTAAATCAAAGCCAGATCGTGCGCATCCTCTTTTCCGCGAATTTGTTTCCGCAGCACTTGCCTTTCAAGGTCCTGCTGCGTTTGTCCCGCCCAAAGAAGAAAATCATGAAAACGGGGATGCCGATCATGACAAAGAGAAAGAAGAATAATCGCGATGGAAATTCAAAAAGTTTCGGTTCGCCCCGGTATTGTCTTTGGAGATCTTGAGAAGTTTGTTCTGATTGCTGGGCCGTGCGTCATTGAAAATGAAGCAAGCGCTTTGCGTCATGCTGAAAAAATTTCAAAGATCACTCAAGAACTAAAAATTCCTTATGTATTTAAAGCCAGCTACGACAAAGCCAATCGCTCCTCACATAAATCTTTTCGGGGGCTTGGGATTGAAAAAGGTCTCGCAGTTCTTTCCAAGATCCGCAAAGACATTGGAGTGCCGATTCTGAGCGATGTGCATTCCGAAGAGGAAGCAAAAAAAGCAGGCGAAGTGCTGGATGTGATTCAGATCCCTGCATTTCTTTGCCGGCAAACGGATCTTCTTCTCGCTGCTGCTGCAACTGGAAAAATTGTGAATGTTAAAAAAGGTCAGTTTCTTTCTCCGTGGGAAGCTGAAAATATTGTTTCGAAATTACGTGAAGCAGGAACGGAGAAAATCCTCCTTACGGAGCGCGGGACTTCTTTTGGATACCGAAATTTGGTCAATGATTTTCGCGGCATTCCGATCATGCGCGGATTTGGCGTACCTGTGGTTTTTGATGCCACGCATTCAGTTCAACTTCCGGGCGGGCAAGGAACTTCCTCAGGTGGCATGGCTGAATTTATTCCTGTGCTTTCAAGATGCGGTATTGTATCCGGAGCTGACGGCATTTTTATGGAAGTTCATGAAAATCCTGCTGAGGCGCTTTCGGATGGGCCTAATAATCTTCCTTTGTCAAAGCTCAAAGATCTTTTGGCAATGCTCTTGGACCTGAAAAAAGTCATGGCAACTCGAAGCGAGATTCTGGTATGACAAAAAGCATTCTTAAAACAGCACGTCAAATTTTACAGATCGAGGCTGAGGCCATTCTTGCTATGACACGCGGTCTAGGAAAAGAATTTCTTCAGGCTGTGGATTTAATGTATGGCTGCGAAGGCCGCATTATTGTGACTGGGATGGGAAAGCCAGGATTTATTGCGCGCAAAATTTCAGCAACGCTGGCTTCGACCGGAACGCCAAGTTTATTTCTTCATCCTGCCGAAGCTCTTCACGGCGATTTGGGTATGGTGACGGATCGTGATGTGATGATTGCC
>CAZOOM010000147.1:0-3823 GCA_964581425.1 uncultured bacterium
TCAGAATCCTGGGAAATTCTGTGCTATTTTAAAAAGAAAAAGTGGGAATGGTCAGCCCCCTATCAAACTTGACTTGAGGAAGTAATTACTGAAGACGCTTGAGACCTTCGCAATATTTTAAACTCGCTTCCGTTCTCCAAGTAAACGGAAAATCCCGGCATTGCGCCGGACGCACGGAATGAATTTGACAAAGCGAATGCGAAAGAAAAACGCAGGATTCGTCGCCATTTTTTTTGAGCACCAAACGCGATCTGTCCTGAAGATCACAAAACTGATTCACAAAATCACGCACGTCGAGACTTAAAAATGCAGCCATGGCATCCGCTTCTTCCTCTTTCACATAAACAAATCCTGGCTGACGGCAGCACGCTCCCGTCTTCTGACAAACAAATTTTTCGCGAATGAATACCTCATTAAGAATTGGCTTTTTTGTCATAGAAATCTCAAATTTGTTTTTTGCAAAGTCTCACTAAAGATTTATTTGGTTCTCTGCATTAGAAAAGCTAAAACTTTTTGATCTCTGACGAAACGTCTCGAGCCGTTCCGGCGATGGAATGGGCGGAACGCGCGAGAGCCGAACGAGGCCCGCTCAAACCGGAGTTGATCCCCGCGGGGCGAATGATTTCGGAAGAGAACAAAAAGTTTTACCCAGATCTAGTTCAGAGTCTTGGTGGCGCTTCATTGGACTAAAAAACCACTCCTCATTGGATTTGATTTAAAACTTGGATTTCAGGTTTGATTAGATCCTGGTCTTGGAGAAAATCCTGGTCTTCATCCAGCATCTCTAGCACCCACAAATCTTGAGAAACCTGAGAAAAAATCTTCTGATCTGACGCTACAGAAGCAGTAACACTTGGGACAGAGCTTTGCAAAGAAGCGCTCGTACCAGGCTGATGATTCTCAATTTCAGGCACAGAAATAATGGCAAGAGGCTGGGATTTTTTAAACGATTGCTCTTGGATAACATCAGGTCTTAAAACCGTTTTTCCTGAGACTTGTGCAGTATTGGACGAAGATGATTTTTTCTGATCCGCTAAGTGCAATTGACTGATCATCAAAGCGCATCCAAGGATGAAAATCATGCCCAAGCCAAGTTTCATCCAAGGAAAAGGCGGCGCTGGCGCCCAGATCCTTTGATACACCTCAAGCTCAAAATCTTTAAGCATCTTATCAGGAATTTTTTTTAGTTTTTGATTTTGAAAAATTTTTTCAATCAAGTCATCTTGCGAAGATTCATTCATGGCCCACCTGACCTTCCTTGAGATACGGGACGATTTCTTTTTTAAATTTATCTCCCGCAAAATGGAGCGTTGCCTTGACCGTGCCTTCTGAGACCTCAGCCACTTCCGCAATTTGCTGAATGGAAAAACCTTTGATGTAGCGGAGCGTGAACATCCAACGCTGCTGAAAAGGAAGATGTTTAATCGCTTCACTCATGCGCAGCCCAAGCTCAGAATTTAAAAGGTCTTTTTCCGGAGAAGCCCCCTCGGACTTCAGGGTTTCAAAAAACGATTCCTTGTCCTCATTTTTTTGCCACTTGAGAAAACGCGACCATTTCTGTTTGCGGACAACATCATGCGCCGCATTGGTTAAAACCCGGTAAAACCAGGTTGAAAATTCGGACCTCAGCTCAAATTTGGAGAGATTTCGGTGAGCCTTCAAAAACGCCTCTTGGGCCGCGTCTTTAGCATCCTCCAAATTCCCGGTTGTGATCCAAGCAATGTGCATGGCCTTCTCCTTATACCTCAACATCAACTTGCGAAAGGCGTCCTCGTTGCCCTTTTTAAAATCAAGGACAAGCTCGCGGTCTGAGGGTTCAAGATTTTCACTCAGACTCATGCCCTCTCCCTGCGGCCTTTTCTCGCCAAAGGTTTGTTCGCAGAGCCGCCCGGATTGCCTCGAACCTGTCCCTCAGGATTTCCAGGCTTGCGGTCTTTTATTAAAGGCCTGCCCTCCGGAGCCATCTGAGTTCCTCCATTGACTCCGGCTAAATTTCCAACCCCCATTCTCTTTTCGCGAGATCTCTGAATGCCCTTTTGATTTTCCAATCTTCTTTTTTCAAAGTCTCGGCGATTGATAGGCTCTCTGATTCTAGACCTCTCAGGAGTTCTGGTCTTTTCCGGATTTTGTCCCATCTTGACTTGAGGGTTATTCTCAAACCGTTGCTCTCCAGACCTAGGCGGCGAATCTCCTGATAAGCGCTCAAATCTTCTTTCAAAACCAGGGTGCGCTGCCATCACTTGTTTGAATTTTTCAGGATTTTTTTCTCGCAAATTCTCAAATCTCTTCATTCGGTTTTTTGCAAACTGGCGAAATTCTTCAGGGTGGCGCTTGCGAAATTGCTCGATTTTATTTCTGCGTAAATTTTGGTCCTGTTTCAAAAACGATTGATATTTTTCCGGTTGGTTTGATTTCCAATCCTGAATTTGGGATTTGATTTTTTCGCGCTTGGCCTCAATTTCTACGCGGTACTTTTCAGGATCACTCACTTTTAAGCTGCGAAGCCTGACCACTTCCTGGTACGCAGAGTCTTCCATGGGAAGGGTTTCCGAAAATGCGCACGGAGAGGTAATTGAAAATAAAAATAAAAGGAGAAATATCGGTCCGAGGAAGTTAGCACTCATACGCTTTAGATTTTTCATACTCTTTAGACTCAGGAGATACGGAAAAGGTTTAACATGACTTTTTTTGATTATTTCCGCCATTAAGGCATCGTAGAATTTCTCGAACATCCTTCTTCGCCGTTCGTTTTTTCCCAGCGAGAAAAAACTCACTCGCACCTCAGGTCTCCTTCGCCCCTGAGGTCTTGATGCAGGCAGTGGTTCGACAGGCTCACCATCCCGAGCAACGTCGAGGGACTGTCGGAGTCCCGCATAGCATGGTTTCCTTTTTGTAGAGGAATATGCGGGATGAGACCGCAGCAGGTCGAGAGTCGCTGGACTCGAGAACCTGCGGTGCCGGAGTTAAGACCTCAGGGGCACCGTGCCCAATCGACCTTCGGAGCGCGCCTAGGATGTCGAGAAATTCTAAGCAGACGTTCTCCTAAAAAGTGCTCTATCTGATCTCATCGTCAAACGAACAACGCAGACCGAGTTGCCCCGGTCTGCCTGTTTTCAATCTCATTCATCGATAGTTTATTGAACATCCGCTCCTGAGCTGGTATCTGTGGAAGTACTGGTCTCGCCTGATCCCTGCCCATGCTGACCATGACCTTTTTCGTGACGGCGTCTTTCTTCCATCATCTTTCGAACTTGACGGAATTCGGCAGCATCCACACTTCCATCTTGATTCTGATCTGCTTTTTCCGCAATCTTGGGATGGTTTTGAAAAAACTGAGCTTGCGCTTGTGCTTTTTCAGTCTGATCCAATTGACCATCCCCATTGGCATCAAATTGTTTGAGACGCTCTGCGCGCTTCGCTTCCATCCGCTCCTTCATTTGCTGGATCTCGGTAGCATCCACGGTTCCATCTTGATTCTGGTCTGCTACTTGCTGCATTTTGGGATGAGACTCAAGAAATTTTTCGCGAGCCTGAGCCTTTTCCGTGTCATCAATCGTACCATCCTGATTGGCATCCATTTTTTTCATCATCCCGGGACGCGACTCAAGAAACTTTTCTTTAGCCTGATTGCGTTCGGTTTGATCCACGGTGCCGTCATGATTTTGATCGGCCCGTTCTTTAAAAGCCCGGAATCCGCGATTACCATTTTGATTGGGACTGGCACCTGGCCCACCTTGAGGACCGGGCTTATTTTCCCAGTTGGTTCCGGCACCGCCACGAGGTCCCGGAGGATTATTATCAAAATCTCTGCGCTGATAATTGG
>CAZOOM010000148.1:0-3688 GCA_964581425.1 uncultured bacterium
CAATCCGCAAACTAGCACCCATTACTTTTTTAGCTTTCGATAAACTTCAACGAGATAATACGGCCCTGGTTCCCATTTCCCCTTCCACAGTCCGTCCACTATTTTCTCTCCATCAATTTCTCCAGCGATCCTCTTGCAACAACTCAATGCGTCCTGATAATCCTGAATGAGACAATATTGATTGACGGAAGCATAGGTGCAACCGCTGCATGATAAAGCTGAACATTCAAAGCTAGCATCGCCGGACCTACTGACAATATCAAAACCTAAAAACTCATACTCGCACAATACCTGAGAAACAGAGTTTTCGATGACAAAGGTTTCTTGTTTATGTCCGTCAAATCTAAATGGATAAAGCTTGTAGGCAAATAAGGTGTAGGTCTCGTTCTGTTTTTCAATGACAGATAATGCAGCTTGCTCGGTATCAAACAGCCACCATGAGGTATTGTGTTTCCACTGATCGATCCAATCCGAAGGACCTTTTTGTTGACAATCACTGACACTGCAAATTTCTTTGATAGTGGGATTTTTCAGCCAGCCCGTATCACGCGACGTTTTTTTTGGAAAGTAGCCAATCAGAATCGCTTCGTCCTTATTCATATCAAATCATTTTTCTCCATCAAGACCAGTGGTGAATTTTACTACCGAACTCGCTCAATCTCGAAATCTTCTTCTTCATTTTGTAAACTTGAGGAAACTAAGTGCAGCCTCCGGCGCCTCACCAAAATATAAATTTGGGTGGCTGTGCTACTGCGCTGATGCCCAACGACTCCGCGGCTAGCACCACAATTTAATTTCATAAAATTTTGGAGGTGCCCCCTCGCATAAAGCGCTCGGGACTCCTCCAGTCTCGGATTGATCACGAAACTTTATTTTATAGGAAGACTGGAGGTGGGGGGAATTGCACCCCCGTCCAAGAAACTTGCCTTAGCAGGATCTCCATGCTCAGATCACGGATTTATTTAATTCCGGAAGCTCCCCTGATCTGGATATTCCGAAACGATCCACCTATTGTCTCGAACCTGAAAGGATGGCGCTTTCAAATTCCAGCCTGCTAAATGTCGCCAGGTCCGGCTAAGCAGGTGTGGGCCGGTTGACGTCGCTAGCGGTTAAGCAGCGATAGGAAGAGCGGCAAAGCTCGGAACCGAAATCGGTCCAGCAGCTCTGTCACCCCAGCTGAGTTTTTTATCAGCATTTATCAATTGCCAGGTTTTTTGAGAGGCCGCCTGACAACCTCTGCATGCTCCTTCTAAAACAATATCCCCTGTCGAAACTAGTCACCCCCATGAGAAAGAACAGGACCTTTAGGAAAGTCTAGGTCCGATAACGGAAAGTATAGCATGAGTGTAGCGTCCCGAAAATCCCAAATTACAAAATCCAAATCCCAAAGGCAGAAGGATTAAATTTTGGAATTTGGTGCTTGGGAATTGGAATTTTTGACAGTCAGCGCTTTTCGATCACTTCACTGGCTGGAAATCTAACCTTGGCAAGATGCGCGTATTTGTCTGACTCAGAACGGTAGCCGAGGGTACAAAGCACCAATGACTGAAAATCGGTGCCAACTAAACCCAAGAGTTCATCAAACTTAGCCGGATCAAACCCTTCCATGGGACAGGCATCAATATTTCTACGCGCACATTCGGAAAGCAAAAAGCCGAGGGCCATATAGATCTGGCGCTTGGACCAGTTTGCAAGCGTCTCATCTGATTTTCCCTGAATGGTTCCAAGCATCATTTGCTCGTAATCCTTGAGCATTTCTTTTGTACCGCCTCGCGAGGTGGCCATAAATTCCACAAAACGGGAAATATCCGCGGGCTTCATGGTTCGCTTAACGCAAAGCACAAAAAGCTCAGAAGCGTCTGTGATTTGTGATTGATTCCACGCATGAGACTTCAAAGTTGTGCGAAGTTTGGCATCTGTGACCCTGAGAAATTTCCAGGGCTGAAGTCCAAATGAAGAAGGCGCAAGCCGAAGCGTTTCCAAAAGTTCCGCAACTTCCGCTTCCGGGATTTTTTTAGCTGGATCGAAAACTTTGGTTGCGTAACGCCATTCAAGATGTTTAAGACTCATAGCAATAAATCCTTTGTAATAGTTGTGAGTTGAGAGTGCTGAGTACAGAAAAAACGAGGTGACAAGTCCTTTATATTTTCATTCACTCTGTGCTTACCTTATTATGTTCTTGTGAATTTTTTGATCGCAGCTTGACTTTCTCGGTCGTGAATTCTTCGCTTAATGGTTTCTCGTTTATCAAACTGCTTTTTCCCTTTTCCAACGGCAATCTGAATTTTGACCAGGCCTTTTTTAAAATACATGGAAAGCGGAATAATCGCATGACCTTTTTGCGAAGTGATTCCCTCAAGTTTGTAGATTTCAGCTTTTTTAAGCAAAAGTTTTCTCGTCACCCGCGGATCAATCTCGGTATAACCCTGCAGATGGCTATAGGGATTAATGTGACAATTCATGAGAAAGGCTTCGCCTCGAATCACGCGCACAAAACTATCCTTAAGGTTGACCTTCCCCTCGCGAATGGATTTGACTTCGCAACCCTTAAGCTGGATCCCAGCCTCAAAGCGCTCGCCGATAAAATAATCAAAGCGCGCTTTACGGTTTTCAGCAATATTTCGATTGGTGTTTTTGTCTTGGCTCATAAAATTCCTGTCTAGGAGGAGGGATTATAACTTAAAAGTGAGGGAATTTCTGCAGATTCAAAAAAGCAGGCTTCAGGGACGGTTCTTCTCAAAGAACCGTCCCTGAAAAGGCGAGCGTCGTAGACGGTCTTCCTTAGACCTGCACACTTTCGGACTCCGCCTCATCTTGCGGAGCCGAAAAGTGCTCGCGCAAAAGGCGCGCAGTGGGGCGCAGTACTGAATCATCGGATTCAGTGCGGCCAGCGTAGACGTTCTTCCTTGGAACGTCCAGGTGCCGTATTTTTCATGAGAAAAAAGTGCAGCAACGGAGTCGGCAGTCACAAGCCGACCCGGTGCAGTACCAAAGCGTAAGATTTAGTGCGATCGCCGTACCAGGGCTTCCTTAGCTCGCGACGGCGTCGTATTTTTCCATCAGAAAAAATGCGGCTAGCAGGACTTGCCCTTGCGCCTCTGCGCAAGGACTTCTCGTGCGAAACTTGATGTTTCGCTACGCGATCATCAAAAGTGCGATCAGCGTAGACGGTCTTCCTTAGACCGTCCCGCTGTCATACCAAATCACAAGATTTGGTGCGATCGCCGTACCAGGGCTTCCTTAGCCCGCGACGGAGTCGGCACTCACAAGCCGACCCGGTGCAGTACTTTTACAAAGGTAAAAGTGCGGCTAGCAGGACTTGAACCTGCACAGGTGTGACCCTGAATCTAGTGCGTCTGCCAATTTCGCCATAGCCGCAAAAAAGCGTGAAGAGGGAGAAGTTAAAAGTGAAGCGAGTGATTAAGCTTGTTCCAAACTCTTCACCTATCACTTTTCACTCTTCACAAATAGAACTGGTGGGCAATAGAGGACTTGAACCTCTGCCCTCGCCTTCTCATAAAAATATTATAGGAGGGCGAGGACTGCACTCGCTTCCTTATTATTAGCAAGATAATGTTAGCGAGTGCTGACCCCACGTATGTGAAGCGTTTTATTTCAAATCAAAATAACTGGTGGGCAATAGAGGACTTGAACCTCTGACCCCACGCATGTGAAGCGTGTGCTCTAA
>CAZOOM010000149.1:0-3558 GCA_964581425.1 uncultured bacterium
GTTATAACTCGTATGCAAAAAAAACCGTGAAAGACATCCACTAAGGAGTCTTTCACGGCCATTAATTTTCTTAAGTATTTTACTCAGCAGCACTGTTACCTGCCGAAGTAGTATCACTTCCAACTGCTGTCCAGCCTGCAGGAGCAAATGGAGAGTCGAGGTAGATTTTTTCTATTTTTTGATCTGCTCTGAACGGAGATGGTATTGCTACTTGCTTATCTTGATTCCAATTTGGATCATTAAAATCAATAGCAGGACCTGTAAAGAAGGCAGTAGATCCAGTAGAGTTTTTAATACCATGAGAGGTATCAATTCTAAAGTGATGTGATGGATCTTGATCATAAGACCATGGAAAATTTTCCGATGTCTTTTTAAATAAAATATCTTGATTTGGATATTTAACATAGTCTCCTAGAGAACCTATTTGGTACCCTGGATATTCCATGGCGTAATAGCCCATCTCCGGAACAGGCTTCAATTCGACATACCAAGGAGCCTCTTGATCTGGAGTCCTTGTATACTGAGACCATGCTATCCCTGGCTTATCAGCATAAAAAAATTGCTGCATGTTATTAGGATCCATTGGACTCTCAATATTATAAGGATTCAAGGGCGACTTAGGATCTGTTGGATCAGGATGAAATAGAAGTTCACGCTCAAGAACTTGTTTTTCTAAATCAACATTTGGAGTTGTTGGATTACCATTAGCATCACAATAAAATCCATGCGGAGCATATGGCTTGGAAGAATCATTAGGATCTGTACCAAATGGAAACGCATGGTCATAGAAATTATCTACCGCTGAAAGTGCCGGCTGTTGTGGATCTAATGTTGAAGGCTTTGGCTGATTTGAGTTATCTCCTGCGTTTGGCTTTTTCCCATATCCAAGCAATTCTTGTAAATATTCACCCCAACTTCTGTTTGAATCGTACCATTTGCTAGCGCCTACAGAGGCTGCTGCAGGCTGAATATAAGCTGGAGGGGCTGGAGGAGTTTGGTTTGGACTATAATAAAAGGTTGCCATATTTTTAGGGGTTGTTTTTAGTTTGTTGTTCTTATTATCAATTCAAAATCAGCAATAAATCTTGTTGTATAGGTTTTTGTTTTTTAAGCAATTTAAAATTCTCTATAGAGTTGCAATTAAAGATGACTTGAAAATAGGGGAGGGTTTTTTAACACTTAAAATTTTTTTTGTGTTCTTTGTAATGAGTTCCTTTTTAATGTTGGTTATATTTCATGAATAAAAAATCTTGGCTCCATCATACTGAAGCAATTTTGCGTCATGTTATTGCAAAATTGCTCCAAGGTTTCGCTATTTTTATTGTCCTTGGAATTCCTTCTTTGCTGCTCATTGCTCATTTTCATGGGCTTGGAAATCGGATTCGTCAAAGTATGGAGAAGACTCTTTCAGGACAATTTTATGAGGTAAAGGTGGAAAGACTTTCTTTCACTTTAGGCGCAGGATTAAAGGCAACTAATCTTCGCATCTTGGAACGAAATGAAACACACCGCCTCTTGGTGCATGCTAATCGTGTGACGATTTTACCTCAATTAGCAGCTCTCGCCCACGGAAAAATCGAAGTAGAATCGTTTCAATTGCATCATGCCAATATTGATATTCCTCTCGGTCGGGAGCAAGAACCTCGATTGCAACTCAATCATGTCGAAGCGACAATTGTTTCTCCTCCAGGGCAAATCACGCTAAGTAATGCACAGTTTCATCTTTGTGGAATTCACGTTCGCATACGCGGTAATTTTTTGAATCCAAAGACATTCGCCCCTAACCCCATTCCAAGCGAAGGTCCTGGTAAAATCGCCCAAACGATTGTCATGATTCAGGAAAATTTAAAAAAATTGCATTGGGAAGAGGCTCCTCCTGTCTTGGAAATGGAAGTCAGTGGTGATTTAACACGTCTAGAGAGCCTTCGCGCTGATCGTATTACCCTGCGTGGAGGCCCCTGTCATTATGAAGGATGGGCTTTCAACAATATTGCTGCTGATATGGAATATGGACATCAGATCTTAAGACTCCAGCAATTCTGTCTCGAGGATCGGTTAGGAGAGCTGCATAGCTGGGGAAATGTTGATTTTAGAAAAAAAGAAGCGATGCTGAATTTCTCTGGAAGTTCTGATTTCGTGAGCATGGCAGGTCTTGTTTTAAAAAAAGATTTTCCTGCTGCTGATTGGAATTGGAAAGAGCCGCCACACTTAGAGGGAAGTGTAGGCGCTGATTGGAAAGAAGGGACTCCATTAGTGCATGGAGAAATCCATATGCAATCGGGTGCTTTTTCTTATCGAGGAGTGTCAATGGATCATTTTAGCGCGGGTGCGATTTATGATCACGGAACTTTTCTTATGAGAGATTTTGATGTCGCAGGAGCTCCAGGTTCGCTTCATCTAGATTGCATGCTGGCTCCTCATGATCAACGCGCCAGAATCAATCTAACACTTCTTCCTCAACTATTGGAACCAGCAGCACGAGGAGGTCTTCAAAAAGCGCTTGCCGTAATGAACTTTAAAGATCCTTTAAACTTCACTTTCGAAGGAAGATCTTCTGAGGGAACTCCCTTTTCATGGGAAGGCTCTGGAACATTACGACTAGGCCTCTCTTCGATGCGAAATGCTTGGATTGATAGTTTGACTGCTGATTTTCAACTCCAGGAAGGCGCCTTTTTATTTCAAAATATCTTCACCAAAATTGGCGAGACGAAAGCAGAAGGAAGTTGCATCTATGATGTTAAAAACCAAGAAGTGAGATTTCCTAGCATTCATGCAAATTTAGATCCAGTACCAATCTTGATGTGGATTGACCCTCACATTGCCGAATCACTTTTGGCCTATCGCTTTCATCAGCCTCCAGTAACTGAGGTTACTGGAATTCTAGGATTAAAAGATCCTCAGAAAAATAATTTTAAGGTCCAGTTGCGAGCACCAGAAGGACTCGACTATACGCTCCTCAAAAAAAATCTTACTTTTCAACAGGTCGAAGGAAATGTCTTCATTAAGAAGCAAGAACTGCTTGTTGATATTCCAGAGGCTTCGCTCTTTGGAGGCAAGGCTGCGATTAATGCGACTGTTTCAATCGTTCCTGGAGATGGTCGCTATGAGGCCGCTGTGAAGCTAGATAGTGTGGACTTTAACAATCTGACAAAACTTTATTTTGATTATACTGAATCGCAAGGAAAATTGAGTGGTGATTACCATTTCACAACCATTACTGGCGATGATTATGCCATGAAAGGAAACGGTCATATGTTAATTAAAGATGGGAGTGTCTATGCGATGCCCATTTTTGGACCGCTCTCGATATTGATGAACGACGTTGTTCCTGGTTTAGGGTATCAGGCGGCAAATCGCGCCACAGCTGATTTCACAGTGGAGAAAGGTGCAATCAATACCAAAAATCTTTCTATTCAAAGCGCCGCCTTCACGATGATTGGATCTGGTGATATTTTTTATCTCGAAGATCGTATGAATATGAGTGTTCGACTGAATGTTCGAGGGATTCCTGGAATCATCTTTTTCCCTGTGAGTAAACTTTTCGAATATATTTCAGAT
>CAZOOM010000150.1:0-3478 GCA_964581425.1 uncultured bacterium
CTATGATGCACTGAGCTGGGAATGGTTTTATAAAATTGGGAATGAAGGTGAAAAACGCATCAAATCCGGAAAAGGAAGTGTGCAGAGCGCGGAATTTGATGCGACAAGCAAAATAGGGAACTGTGAGTTGATTTTGAGGGTGAGCGATGGCCAGAAGATCACCGAACAAAGGCTCGCAATTGAGGTGATAGCAAATCCAGTGATTAACCACAAACCAATGGCCTTGACTCAGGTTATAAATGGCAATGAAGATGAGGTGATACGAGGTCAATTAACGGGTATGGATGCTGATGGAGACAAGTTGACGTATCGATTGATTCAAGGCCCTGCAAAAGGCAGTGTGGTTGTAAATGCGGACGGTAGTTATGAGTACAAGCCGTTTGAGAATCAAAACGGAGAGGATGTTTTTACGTTTAAGGCCAATGACGGGAAGGATGACAGCGCGCTGGTGAAACGGGTTTATATCACGATTAAAGCCGTGAATGATGCGCCTGTGCTCAAGGCTATTGAGCCATTGACAGGTCGAGCGGGTGAGGTGCTTCAATTTAAACTTGTGGCTTCTGATATTGACAGCAACGCTTTGAGTTTTCAGGAAACAGGGGTTCTTCCTCAGGGATTTATTTATGATAAGGTAACGGGAGCATGTGAGTGGAAACCGAGCGTGGCAGGAGATTACACACTTAAGTTTGCAGTTAGTGACGGAGTGCTTTTATCAAAACCGATTGAGATCAAAGTAAAAGTAGAACCATCCCTTGATAAAGAACCGCCTCAGATATCGAGCGTTAATGTTTCGGACTTGAGTGATTCAACAGCCACCATTCGGTTTACGACGAATGAACTGGCAACTTTTGTGATTGAATACGGTGAAAATACGGATTATTCATCGAAAATGCAGGGGGCTTCTTCGCCCACGATGAATTATCAAATTCAACTTAGTAATTTAAAACCTGGCTCAAAATACTACTATCGCATTCTTGCGACCGACTTAAATGGCAACAAGAACTATTCTGAGGGGTTTACTTTTGTCACTTTAAAACAAACAGATGTCACTCCGCCAGTAATATTGCCCAGTAGAAAAACCGTTGTTAAAATTCACTCTGCCGCTATTTCATGGACCACCGATGAACCCAGTGATTCACAAATAGTTTATGGGCTCGACTTTGATGGAGTTTCTTTTGTAAACGAAAGAAGGACTCCACTTGATTCTGCGATGGTGACAAGTCATTCGATGACGCTATCAGAACTCCAACCCGGCACCTATTACTTCTATCAGATTCGTTCTAAGGACAAGAATGGAAATCTTGCTGTTGATTACGGAGATTTTGAAACACCCGCGGTCGCTTCATTTGATATTACGAATGTAATGTCTACCGATGTGCTGAGTACTCGCAACGTGATTCAATGGGCTACTAATACTAATTCAAATTCTCAAGTTGAATACGGTCTAACAACTAGTTATGGTAGCCTATCTACCCTATCATCGAAGTTTGTGAGTGAGCATAAAATTGAGTTAACAGACCTTCAGCCTAATACCACTTATCATTATCGGGTGATATCAGAAGATAAATTCGGAAATAAGGAATTCTCGAAGGATTATGCATTTAAAACGTCACCTCGGGACAACGAACCTCCTGTGATTCAGTTAACCTCAGCAGCATCAAATGTAGAAACTGAATTTTCACATCAAGCTTTTATTGAATGGCGGACTAACGAAAATACCTATTCGTGGCTGGAGTATGGTATCAACTCAAATTATGGGAACATGGCAGGGAAAGATGGCGTTTTTAATAACTACAAGGGGTTTGTCGCAATGTTGGATTTATTGCCAGATACGATATATCACTATCGGATTGTTGCCCAAGATGAAGTGGGTAATTTCAGTCAAACCAGAGATTTCACCATTCGAACAGCTCCGCTAGAAATTGGTGTCAATCAGTTTGACGCAGATTATACCCGGGAGGGATTTCAGGTTTTTACTCAGTCTCCGTACTCAACGCTGACTTATACAGCGCAGATTTCAAATTCATCAACGGGGCCACGAGATTGGAGTTGGTCTTACAAGTTGAATGGAATGCCCGAGATTTTATACCGATCAGGAAGAGATATTAAAACCTCGATATTGATCGATTATGCCTCGATGCCAGAAGGGGACTATGAATGGATTCTCAGATATTACGATGGTGTTCAGTGGAAGGAAAGCACAATGACCACTGAAGCTTTGAAAGGGAGTTGGGCATCCAATAATGTCCCGACTATTTTTCTGGATTTGAATGGAAATTATGCATATACATGGGGCGGTGCAGCACGAGAAACTTCGCCCATTGATCTTGATGGAATTCCGAATAGCTTTACTATGCGAGAAATTCAAGCTGCTGGCGAACTTTTGTTGGCTGTAGCTGAGAATTTTTCCATTTTTAATATCGGAGTGACGTTGTTTGACCGTTTTATTTCAAACGGCCAATATAAAGATAAAGATGATGAGTCCAAGAACCGCTATGATTTTTATGAAAAAAACAAGATTCTGCAAGTGGCTATTGGAAGCACCCTGCCTGATTTAACAAATGGGGGCCGTCAAGCGGGGATAGCGGGTATGGGAAGCTATGCTAAAGAAGGGGAGGAGCATGATATTAATGTTGTTTTCGATATGATTTTGTCACGCTTCTCTGATTCTCATAGAGTGGTGCCCCACGAAATAGGGCATTCTTTTGGATTGGGTCATCAGAGCTACTATGATGAAAATGGCAAGTTTGTGGATGAGTATACATGGGGACGTGATTTGTGTGAATGGACCCCAACATCAGATTGTGCCTGGTCACCTATTATGGGAGGCGCCTCATATCATCGCAATACTTGGTGGAATGGGGAAGGGAATATGCCGGAGAGTATGCATGTGGATGAGATGGCGATCATCGCGAGTAAGGAAAACGGATTTGGGTACCGGCCGGATGATCATGGAAATTTCGTGAATGCAGCGTCGGCGCTTCATGTCTTGGGAGAGAATATTACTGGCTACGGAATCATCAACAAAATGGAAGATGCAGATTATTTTGATTTTACCACAACAAAAGCAGGGGAGGTCTCTTTCACCGTATCTACGCCTAGGTTTGGAGGAAAATTTGATCCGGAGTTTGGAATGCTGGATGCGCTGATTGAAATCCGTGATGCGCAAGACCGTGTGATCAAAACGGTGGATGCGACAATGGCAGCACCGGAAACCATCAATGTGCAGCTTGAGCCTGGGACCTATTATCTTGTTGTAAAAAGTCACGGCAGATACGGGGATGTAGGTCAGTACTGGATTAATGGAAAAGTCCCTGTGGGAACGATGAGCATTCGGGAAGCGAGTGCCCTTGGTGGCGAACAAAACGTTTTAGTGCCCGTGATGGGAATCGATCCGATTTTTTCCGATTACGTCAGACCCAATTAACGCATGAAGATCATGACGATGAGTTGTGCGCAAACCACGCGCAGGATCATC
>CAZOOM010000151.1:0-3444 GCA_964581425.1 uncultured bacterium
CTTATTATGTCCACGCCTGTTGCAATAGCGGCAGGTATAGGAAGAGCGGGAAAGTTTGGCATCTTGATCAAAGGAGGAATGCACCTTGAGAACTTGGGCAAGATAAAAGCTATTGCCTTTGATAAAACAGGCACGCTCACGAAAGGCAAGCCTATTGTCACGGAAATTGTTGCGGTTAAGGAACCGGAAAGTATTGTGCTGGAGCTTGCACACAGCATAGAGCGGTTTTCAGAACACCCGTTGGCGCAAGCGGTTGTCCAAAAGGCGGTCGCATCAAAAACCCGCTATTCTGAAGCGAGCGATTTCAAGGCGCTCATCGGAGCGGGTGCCAAGGCGAGAGTGCAAGATCAAACGGTTTATGTTGGCAAGGCGGAGCTCTTCAAAGAACTCGGTCATAATCTTGAGAAGATACCAGATATCCAAAGGTTAAGAAATCAGGGGAATACCGTGATCCTTGTCGGGACCGAGGAAGTTATTGCCGGCCTCATCGCTATTCGTGATGAAATAAGATCGGAAGCGGAGAATGCGATCAAAGAACTTAGGAAAATGGGAATTAAAATCGCAATGCTCACAGGCGACAATGCTGTTACTGCAAAGGCGATTGCTGAACACCTTAAGATTGATAAAGTCAAAGCTGATTTAAAACCTGAAGACAAGATTAGTGCGATCGAAGAGCTTCAGGCTGAACACGGAGAAGTGGCGATGGTCGGAGATGGCGTTAATGACGCACCGGCTCTGGCCAAAGCAACGGTGGGCATTGCTATGGGAACCGCAGGAACCGATGCCGCCATTGAAGCGGCGGATGTTGCTTTGATGGCAGACGATTTAAAGAAGCTTGTTTTTGCAATAGCACTTGGAAAAAAGACAAAAAAAATTAGTCGTCAAAATATCGTTTTCTCATTAGTTCTTCTTGCGGTTCTTGTTCCCTCGTCTCTGGTTGGCGTAATGACTGTCGCCCTTGCTGTCCTTGTCCACGAATCCTCTGAGCTTCTAGCTGTTGCAAATGGATTACGACTACTTCGTTAAATAGGAAAAGATGTGGGGAAGTGCCTTATAAGGAGGAATGATTATGAAGTGTTGGCGCATAATGGTTCAAATGATTATTTGCGGATTAATTCTGGGCGTTTCGGGCGTTCAAGCTGCTGAAGTTTACTGTTCATTAAATGATGGTAAGAAGGTGGATGGTAAATCGACGCTTGAACATCAGGGCGCGAAGTATGAGTTTTGCTGCTCAGGATGTTTGCAGCAGTTTAAAGACAATCCTCGAAACTTTGCGGAGCAACGCCAACAATCCGATCAAATGAGCACAACGGATGCGGAAGCCGCCTGTAGTTCTGTTTGTAGTGATTCATAAGCAGCTACGGTTCGTTGCGATACGCTAAATAAAGCAAATTAGGAGTCAATGGAAATGGCACAAATAAGGATAACTTTATCAATTTTAGCAACAATCCTTTTTCTATCAGCATGCGCTCGCTACACAAACTTAATAAAAGAAGGGAAGGTCGTTTTAGAAGTCATGCCGACAAAATCCGCTGTGAAGCTTACCGGGGTAACTGTCCGCGAGAAATACACCAAACTCCAAATGCCCGAATTAGAGATTTCGGGATATGTTAAACGAGTGGGCCTTGGAGTCACTCATGGGCATGTGGATGTTGCGATTTTGGATGCAAATAGGAAAATTTTGGCCATGGCTAATCGCAGGTATGTTCCTGCCATTATTCGGCAGAAAGGCTCGCGACAATCTGCGTTTAATATACGATTTTCTACGATTAAGCAGGATAACTACATTGTTCGCGTGGCCTTTCACTCAGATGCCACCAGTGGGAATTTAAATTGTGGAAACAATCAAGCTTATTTAACATGAACTTTCTAGCGGAGATTTTTGCTTGAGTCATCAAAAAAATATTCAACCTTGGCAGCATGATCACACGTTTGGACAAAACCGGGAAAACATTGCGGAACGTAAAGCCATAATTGTTACGGGGTTGACTGCCCTCATGATGATTGTGGAAATTGCGGCCGGAATCATATTTGGTTCGATGGCATTACTTGCCGATGGGCTGCACATGGCTTCTCATGCGACTGCTTTGTGCATCAATGTTTTTGCCTATGTTTATGCCCGGAAGCATTTTGACGACCGGAGTTTTAGTTTTGGAGTAGGGAAAGTCAATGCACTGGGTGGATTTACAGGCGCCGTACTGCTTGGCTTTTTTGCTTTATTTATGGTCTGGGAAAGCTTGAAAAGACTGATTTCTCCGGTTGAAATTGTTTTCAATCAGGCCCTCGTAGTGGCTGTGGTGGGATTGATTGTGAATGGAATCTCTGTACTGGTACTGGATACTCCCCACGAGGAGCACTCCCATGAAGGGGAGGGTCACTCGCATCATCACTCTCATGATCATAATTTACGCTCGGCTTATCTTCATGTCCTTGCCGATGCACTGACTTCCGTCTTTGCTATTTTTGCTCTTCTGGCAGCCAAGTATTTAGGATTGCAATGGATGGATCCTCTCATGGGAATTATTGGAGCTATTTTAGTTTCTCGCTGGGCGCTCGGATTGATTCGTGAGACCAGCCGCATTTTATTAGACCACGAAGGCCCACAGACCATACAAATAAAAATACGGGAAGCCATCGAAAGTGACGGAGACAGCCGCATTACGGATTTGCATCTGTGGTCGGTGGGGCCTAATATTTACAGCGTGATTATTTCAGTCGTGACCAATCATCCGTTTGGCCCCGATGACTATAAAGAGCGCCTCCCGTCAGGTCTTGGACTGGCACATATTACCGTCGAAGTTTTTCAGTGCACAAAAAGTAACTAAGGACAGGGGACAATCGTGGGAGACGATAAAAGAAATCATTGGAATGCTGTGTACGCGTCCAAAAAACCGGATGAGGTCAGCTGGTTCCAGCCGCATTTACAGAAATCCATCCAGATCATAGCCGGTATGCAACTACTTAAAACATCCAGCATCCTTGATGTGGGTGGTGGCGCATCCACGCTTGTGGATGACCTTTTAGATCAGGGGTTCCAGCATTTAACGGTTGTTGATTTGTCCGTTGAAGCGTTGAAGGAATCAAAGAAGCGTTTAGGAAAACTTGCCGAGAAAGTTACCTGGATGGAAGCAGACATTACACAAACAGAACTCGTCCCAAGCAGTTTTGATTTGTGGCATGACCGGGCTGTTTTTCATTTTCTAGTTTCTGAGGAACAGAGAAAAAAATACTGTGCGCTGGCCGTAAAAAGTCTGAAACCGGGAGCTCATCTGCTGATAGCCACTTTTAATCTGGATGGTCCTGAAAAGTGCAGCGGTCTTGAAATAAAACGATACAGCCCGGATACACTCAAAATTGAATTTGGAGATGAATTTCAATTCATTAAAAGCGTTGAAGAAAGACACCAAACACCATCGGGTAAGATCCAAAGCTTTATCTATTGCC
>CAZOOM010000152.1:0-3226 GCA_964581425.1 uncultured bacterium
CCTTATTGCTTCCCGCGCGTTAATTGGTTTTCGAAGCGAATTTCTCATGATGACACGAGGAACCGGCATGATGTATCAAAATTTTTATGAGTACCAGCCTTATAAAGGTGATATGCCGACACGAGATAGCGGGACTTTGATTTCTCAAAATGATGGAGTGGCGGTTGCCTACGCACTTTGGGGACTTCAGGAGCGTGGTGAGATTTTTGTAAAACCCGGAGATGTGATCTACACTGGAATGATTGTGGGCGTGAATAACAAAGGTCATGATCTTGTGGTGAATGCAAACCGCGAAAAGAAGTTAACTAATATGCGATCTGCGGGAGCTGATGAGGCGATCCAATTGACGCCGCCTCGTGAAATGACCTTAGAGTTTGCCTTAGACTTTATTGAGCCGGATGAGTTGGTTGAAATTACACCCAAAAATGTCCGCCTGCGTAAACGCTATTTGGACGAAAACGAAAGAAAACGACGCTCATTAGGACGAACGCGAACGTTTTAGGCCGTCTCTTGCCATGAAAATCTGGTCTTTGATCGCAGCTATCAGTGCTTTTATTCTTCCACTTTGGAATATTCCTCTTATTTATCGCATCCTCAAACGTAAATCTTCTGAAGATTACAGCGTAAGCTGGGCTGTTGGTGTTTGGATTTGTTTCGCGCTCATGGCTCCCGCAGGATTTACATCTACTGATATCGCGTTCAAGGTTTTAAATATTATGACCATGATATTTTTCACCTTTGTGGTTATCTGTGTTCTTGCTTATCGCAAGCCTCAAAAAAAGGAGAATTCTCATGCGTAAAGTATTTCTCTTTGCGCCTGTCTTGGCGATTTTTCTTCTATCTCATCTTGTTTACGCTGGGCTTGATCTGAAAAAGCTGCCGCCCCAAGATATCCAGCAGGTTAAGGTGATTTTGAAAAAGTTGACTCCTGCAATCAAACATAAAGAGAGTAAGGCGGAGTTAGCGACGCTTTCTTTTCAAGATCTTTATGCTCCGCTGAATTCAAAGGAACAGGATTTTGTAAAACAGTTTCTTAAAGTCAAACCCACGAAGCATGGCATTAAAACCAATTGGCGAGGTATTGCCGAAGGGACCAAGGATTTGGTGATTATCAGTGGGCAGAAGATCAGGAAAAATGGAAAAGAGGAGACGATTCCACCTCAATTTGTTCCCAAAAAACCTTTTGAAACCTACGAGAAAATGATGGCGGCGATGAAAACGGATTTAGGGAAGAGGCTCTATATCGAAAGCGGTTACCGCTCGTCAGCTTATCAGCTCTACCTTTTTATGTTTTATCTCAAAAATCATGATTATTCCATTATTGAGACCGCAAAATGGAATGCCTTTCCCGGGTACAGTGAACACGGTGATCCTCACCGCCAAGCGCTCGACTTCATCAATGAAGAAGGAATTAATGGTGAAGATAATCCGGAGAACTTTGCCCGTTTACCTGAGTTTTCATGGCTTGAAAAAAATGCACGCCGATTTGGATATGTTTTATCCTATCCACGCGATGCAGGCGAGGGAATTGGCTTTGAGCCCTGGCATTGGCACTATGATGAAAAACTGGACAAGTCTGCAAGACAGTTAAAGAACTAGATCTTTAACCTATTTCGATCAATAAAGTTATATCTTCAAACTCTAGCGATCAAATCGGATTCGCCTAAGAATCTAGAGACAAATTCCAGATCTTTTTGTTTGACAGCAATTATGAAAATCATTAAATTGTGCGCCTTGTAAAGCCGTTCGTGCATCGTCCGCCTAGCCGCTTCTTTATTTGAGAAAGCCGAGTTAGTGTCCGAGACAGCAAAGATAGGCTTCAACTCAAATAAAGGAGAAACAATGAATAAGAAACTGTATGTTGGAAATCTAAACTTCAAAGCCACTGAGGATGATCTTCGAGAGCTTTTTGGAGCTTACGGAGAAGTTGCTCAAGTGACTTTGGTGCGTGACAACGCAACGGGCCGAGCCCGTGGTTTTGGATTTGTGGAGATGAACACTCCCGAGGATGCTCAGAAGGCATTGGATGCACTCAAAGGCCAGCCCTTTCAAGAGCGTAATCTGATGATTGATTGGGCCCGTCCGATGGAAAACAAGCGCGAAGGTGGTTTCCGCTCCGATCGTGGTGGAGATTTTGGAAATCGTAAATCATTTCGCCGCTATTAATCTAGTTTCCGTAATCTGAAAGCCAAAAAGCGCTAGTGGTGAGTCTGAAAAATTCCCATTAGCGCTTTTTTTACCAGTTATGTCGACGATTATTCTGCTTATTATTTCAAATATCTTCATGACCTTTGCGTGGTATGGTCACCTTCGTTTCAAGACGGCCTCTCTCCCCAAAGTCATTTTGATCAGCTGGCTGATTGCGCTGATCGAATATATTTTTATGGTTCCCGCCAACCGTTATGGCTCTTACAGTTTTTCCACGGCACAGCTTAAAACTATTCAAGAAGTCATTACTCTGATTGTTTTTTGTTTTTTCTCTGTGTTCTATCTCAAAGAAGAGTTAAAATGGAACTACATCGTAGGATTTTGTTTTATCGCCATTGCTGTATTTTTTATTTTTAAAAAATGGTGAACTCTTCTCAAACCAATGGAGCTCGGCCATGAAAAAAAACATTTCTGCTTTCCTGATTCTGGTCCTAGGCATTTTGATACCATGGCAACTTTTGGCCGCCGAATCCGTCAAACCAGTTTATGAAAAGATTAATCAGTATCGCACCATCAAAACATCAGTGCTTCTTTTGGGGTCGATCCAGGAAATGTTTGTTCGTTTTAAAGCAGATAAAGTGAGTGCTTATCCTGGAGAGCCTATTATTCTTAGCTATGACTTGCTTTCTAGGGTGCCGAGTCAGTATCAGGGCATGGATTACCCAGAGACAATTACGGATTTTTCAAAAGTGGAATTTCCCGCTGATCTTTTAGTCAATAAGGTCAAGAAAAGTGTTTTTTTCAAGGATAGTCAATATGAAATACAAACGCTCCGCAAGATGATGCTTTTTGCGCAATCTTCGGGAGTAAAAGAAATTCAGCCGGGTGCTGTCAAAGCGGTTTTTCGATCGGATCATCAGGCCCAAGGAGTTGAGCAGCTTCTGGAGTCTCAAGAAAAACTTTCGATCCAAATTAAGGATTTTCCGGCAGCTGGTAAACCTGAAAATTTTAGCGGACTCGTTGGCCCGTTAAATGTATCCGTGTCTTTTCAAGGGCAAAGCGACAGCAAATCGGGAGT
>CAZOOM010000153.1:0-3226 GCA_964581425.1 uncultured bacterium
CTTCCTGGTGACTCAGCATTTAAAAGGGTATGAATATTTATATTCCGTGCCAGCCTCAATTGGCGGCGCCATTTTTATGAATGCGGGTGAAGGCCGGCAGTTCAATCGTCAGATTTCCGATTACCTCATTTCAGTACGCGTGTTTGACGGACAAAAAATTTTTACGATGCCTAAAGCCGAATGCCAATTCACTTATCGCGCGTCTATTTTCTCACGGCGCCGGGACCTGATTATTTTGGGAGGATATTTTAAACTACCTGCTCAGCCCAAAGAGTTTGGTGAAGAAAAGATTAAGGAACGGTTGAAGTTCTCAAACGAGGTTCAGGACTATCTGCTGCCGAGCGCCGGTTCCGTCTTTAGCTGCGGCTATTTTCGAATATTTAATCACATCAACGGGTTAAGAATCGGAGATGCCGCGTTTTCAAAAAAAACGACGAATTGGATCAGTAATATGGGAAATGCAAAATGTTCGGATGTTCTGCTTTTGATGAAAATATGTCAGATTGCTAATCGGCTGGTTTTTTCAAAAGCGAAGCCGGAAATTGAGTATTGGCACGATTGAGTCATGCTTGACCCGCTCTTGCAGGGGAATTATAAAATGGAAACGGCGCAGATGAATGAAAACATTTCGGTGGTGATCCCGCTCTTTAATAAAGAGAAACACATTGCCAGAGCTCTTCAATCCGCTTTGAATCAGACTCGCCAAGCTTTTGAAATCATTGTGATTGATGACGGATCGACGGATCAGAGTGCGGATGTGGTTCGGAGTTTTACTGATTCGCGGATCAAAATGATCGCACAAAAAAATGGCGGCGTTTCTTCAGCTCGCAATCGAGGCATTGAAGAAGCGAAGTCGGAGCTGATTGCTTTTTTAGATGCAGATGACGCCTACAAACCAAATTTTCTCGAAATGATTCTGGCCTTGAAAAAGCAGTATCCCGACGCAGGCGCCTATGCCACTAATTATGAAATTATCGAAAATCATGGCAGGGTCAGATTGGGGGCGCGTCCTTTAAAAGAAAATCTCTACACCCTTGATGTGAATAATTATTTCAAAACCGCTATTTATGGAACCCCAGTCTGGTCATCTGCAGTGGCTATCAAGAAAATAGTTTTCGAACAAGTGGGAGGATTTCCTCTGGGGGTCAAACTGGGTGAAGACCTCGATATGTGGATCCGCATTCTTTTTTCTTTTCCTGTAATTTTTGATTCTCGTGTGGGTGCTACCTATTTTAACGATGCGACTTTTCGGGCCTGCGTCCAGAGCTTGCCGGATCGAGAGCCTTATTTTTTCAAGACGATTGATAGCCTTTGCGCAGCCAGACCCGTGAGTCCAGAGACAGCGAATGATATCCGGGAGTTTAAGAATCTATTTATTTTGATGCATGCCAAACGACTTATTACAGAAGTTTCTCCTTATAAAGGAAGAGAGGTTCTGTGGGCATTTAAGAGTAAGTTTTTCTGGCGACAAAAGTGGGAATGGATATTAAAAAGCTATGTTCCAAGAGATATTTACTATTTCCTGAAAGCGATATCAAGGGTTTCTCAAAAGTAGATTATTGCGATTCTAACGGTGTATTTATTACTTCACATGCTTCATCAAATAGGAATAGCTGAAGATGATTAATATTCTTGGCAAATGGCATGCTCTGATGGGATTGTTAGGCTTTTTTTTCTTGCGCATTTGCAATCTTCGTAAAATCACTTGTTTGGGCAAAAATTATTTTCATTCTGGAACACTTAAGGTTCGCAATGGCGCACATTTTTCGGTAGAAAAAAACAATATTTTCTCGAAGGGTTTTGACGTTGAGGTTCAAGGTGTGCTCACTGTTGGGTCTCGAAATTTCTTTAATAAAAATGTTAAGATTATTTGTTTTGATAAAATCGTAATTGGAAATGACTGTCTGTTTGCTGACTCAGTGCATTTATATGATCATGATCATAACTTTTCAGATACTGACATTCCTATTGCAAAACAAGGTTATACTAGTGCATCCATTCTAATAGGGAACAATGTTTGGCTTGGAGCCAAAGTCACTGTGTTGAAAGGTGTCAAGATCGCCGAGGGTGTTATTGTCGGTGCAAACTCTGTTGTTACTAAAGATTTACCGCCATTTTCGATTTGTGGCGGAGTACCTGCCAAAGTTATCAAATTTCGTAAGTTATCCAAGCCACTTTAAAGAATATAGAAAGTGTAAATCTAATGTCTAAAATCAAAGTCCTTCATATCATTAAAACCCTCAATCTGGGCGGTGCGGAAACGAATTTGCTCAATTTGGTTTTAGCTGCGGATCCAAACCGCTATGAAATGCACGTCGGTTATGCTTTCGGAGGCGAACTGGAATTAGAGTTTATCAAGGCGGGGGCGAGACTATTTAAATATTCAAATCATAGTGATCGAGTTCAGAGCTTTGCTTCGCTTCCAATTATTTTTAGAATGATAAGATATCTATTAAGACAAAAAATCGATGTGATCCACACCCATAATTTTAGCGGTCATATTTGGGGATCGATTGCTGCCAGGTTGACAGGAAAAAAAATTGTCGAGCATGTCCATGATTTCCGCTATTGCGAGCCTGAAGATTTTGCGCGTCGTCGAGGATTTAATAAGCAATTTAAATTTATTCGATATTTTAAGCAGATGAATGACAAAATTATTGTTTTAACAAAACAGAATGTTGATTTTTTAATCTCGAAAATGAGTCAACCGTCTCACCGCGTTATAGAATTGCAAAATGGAATTCCGATTATGCCTTTTTTGATGAGCGAGAAAGAACGCTGCACCGTCAAATCAGAATGTGGGATCTCGGCGGATTCTCAAATGATTTTGACACCCGTTCGCGTGGCTCCGGAGAAAAATGTCGATTTAATCTTGCGTATTGCTCCGGCCGTTATTTCTCAGTGTCCTCAGGCTGTTTTTGTGATTGCCGGGGACGGGCCCTTAAAAAATAAATTTGAAGAGCAAGTCGCAAAAGGTCCGGTCTCTCACGGAATTCGATTCATTGGCTTTCAGGCGAATATTCGCCGGCTTCTTGCGGCCAGTGACATCATGCTTTTGCCTTCCTTTCTTGAACTCCACTCGATTGCGATTCTTGAGGCGCTTGCCATGAAGGTGCCGGTCGTGGCTTCGGAAGGAGTGGGGTGTAATAGTGAGTTTATTCAGGATGGAGTGAACGGCATGTTGAGGGATCCTTTCCATGATGCAGGGTGGGCGGAGGCAATCGTT
>CAZOOM010000154.1:0-3195 GCA_964581425.1 uncultured bacterium
GATGATCATAGAAAAACAACTCATAAACGGTATTGGGGTCAGGATCTGCAAGATTAACTTCTGCCAACTATCTCATGCAGCTCGTAAAAGCTGCTAAATTGGGATACGCTTCCAGAGAAAACCGATCGGCAGCATATTCGAGCTTTCGGGAAAAAGCACTTTGAATAGGCGTCATAATTAAATAGATACCGCTGAATAGAATAAAAAGCAAAGGCATGGCTGCGTAATCTTGAGCCCCCTGATATCCAAATTGAAAGCTTAATGAATCCAGCAATGCCTGAACAATAAAAAAAGCTATGAATGAGGTAACTGCGCCAAATATTAATTGTTTCAAAATATCTTTGTGGACATAGTGTCCGAGCTCATGAGCAACCACAGTTTCAATCTCGTCATGGCTAAAATGTTGAATAAGTGTATCACTCAAAACCACACGTTTAGTTCCCCCTATCCCCATAAATGCCGCATTTGCTTTTTTAGTCTTTTTGCTTAAATTGAGTCCAAAAACTTGTGTTTTGGGGAGTCCATAACGCGTGCAAAGCTTTTCAATTCGTTCTCCAAGCACTCCATCGGGATTGAGAACATACTTAAAAAAAAGCGGCAGGATAAAAACCGGAAAAATTTTGCCTAAGATGTAACTTACCGCAAGGTAAGAAGCCCATGCAAACAGCCACCATGCCTTCGGATATTGATGAATAAACCAATAAAGACCCAGAATCAAAATCCATGAAATAAAAAAAGAAAGGATTGCTTTTTTGAGAAAATCCGTTAACCAGTCCTTCTTAGACTCATTCGATAAACCAAACCGATGTTCAATGATGAAACCCGAGAAATAAGACAAAGGGGCTTGAAATAAAGTGCTCCAAAGCGAAAGGAGCAAGAAATAAATGGAAAGTTGAAACATAAAGGGATGAACCTTTTTTGCAAGGTCTACAAAAATCAGATTCAAAGGACTCAGCACAATCGAACTTAAAATTAAAGGCGTCCAAATAAGTCCGAATAAAGAAATTCTCTGCTTCATACGCTGATATTTTCTTGCTTGCAAAGAATCTGTCATTTTTTTTCCTCATTTAAATCATACTCGGCCACCACAGCAAAGTGATCCGAAGGATAAATTCCCCGCGAATCTGCCGTAGTCATGGCAATGTCACAGGACCGGGTTTGAACCGAGCTTTTCGGAATATGTCTGTAAAATATGTAATCAATCCGGCGGTCAGGAAGTTTATGATGAGCCCCAGCGGCATAAGAATTCCCATGAAACCACGTAAAGCCCTCTGCTTGGGGATGCATCAAAGCATAGGAATCCTTGAACCCTTGACCTTGAACCAGAGCTGCGATTTCAGCAGAATGTGGCGCGGCATTAAAGTCTCCCACAACAAATTGATATTTGGTTGTTTGATGAGTATTCAAAAACCCCAGCAACTCCTGGATCTGATCCATCCTTGTTAAACTTTCTTCAGGCAACCAAGAAAGATGAGTATTGGCGAAATAAACGCTCCCATATTCAGTATCTATTTCGACCCCGGTCACAAATCGGTCATAGGTCTCGGTCGGAGACTTTGTTTGATATTGAATCCAATGACTGGACTTAATTGGAAATCGAGACAGCGTGAAAAGTCCACTCGACGGAGCTGGCCAGTAAAAATTCTGGAAATGAAGTCGTTCACAAACAAGCTTAATCCACTGAGGATTAAAAACCTCCTGAAACCCGATCAAATCAGGCTGAATTTGATCAATGTTTTTGAAAATTAATTCCCAGCGATCTTTCCAAGGACCCTTTTCCTGCCAGGTATTTAAAGTCAGAATTCTCATTTCACTTTATGTGCACGCATTTTGGCAAGATGATCAATCATATCTGCCCGTGTTTTTTCAATAACTTCAGTAATGTTATCCGATTCCTTTAAAGGAACTGGTTTTAAAATATGGCATCGAAATACCCGGTTAAGATAAATGGTCCAGCTCTTTTTAGGCATCGCATCAACCGTCCCTTCAATAACAACGGGTAAAAGCGCAACACCTTTGGCTAGAGCCAACTTAAAAGCACCAGGCTTAAATTCCTGGATTTGTCCGTCAGGACTTCGTGTTCCTTCCGGAAACATGAGAATACTTGTGTGATGCGTTAAGCAATCGCGCGATTTCAAAATCGCGTCTTTGCGACTCGACGAATTATTGCGCATGACGGGAATATATCCAGCCGCGGCCATATACCACCCAAGAAAGGGAACTTTAAATAGCTCTTTCTTTGCAATAAAACGGAAATCGATCGGAAGAGCAATCAAACAAAGTAAAATATCGAGTAAGCTTTGATGGTTCGCGACAATGACATAGTGTTTGGAACGATCGATCTTTGAAAGTCCCCGCACTTTGTATTTCCAATACGGAATGAGTGCAAGCGAAGACCGTCCCCAGCCACGCGCAAAACGGTGATAACCTTTATGCATGCGACGAATATCAAACAAAATCCAAAAACCAAAACAAAAAGATGCTAAAAGATAATAAAAAATGATCATCAAAATGAAGGAAATCCAGGCATGAATTGACGCAAGATAAATTGCTAGACTGATTTTGTCAGAAGATTTATTTTTCATGGGTCTATTTTAGGGGTTTTCTCAAGAATTACAACAAACAGCCGTTCTTAATCTCATACACAAAAGAGTTATTGATGATTACAATTAACGATGTCATTCTCGCTATTCGTAAGGTTCTTTATCCCGATATACCAATCAATGTTTGGGACCTGGGATTGATCTATGATATCGACTTAAATGAAGCAAATACTGAATTAAAAATCAATATGACACTTGCCTCCCAGGAATCACCTACGGCTAAAGATGTTCCTGAGAAATTAAAAAACGAACTTCAGCAAACGTTTCCTGCTCTCGCAGTCACCGTTAATCTTGTTTTTGACCCAATTTGGACTCCTGATCGGTTGACTGAAGAAGGAAAACGCCGCCTGGGAATCGAAGACTGAATCCGCATTGATCAGGATAAATTCTCCTCCGATAATCCTTCCTGCAAATCATCGAAATCATAGAATGAATCCGGCTCTGAAAGACGAATCGAAGATTCGTTCGTCGATAATAGCTCGGAAGGAATTTCGGTTAAGAAACGCGAGGGAAGATTGCGCTGTACCGTACCATATAGGCGCCTGTCCCGGGCATAAGTCATCCAAAGCTGATCCTGAGCACGGGTCATTCC
>CAZOOM010000155.1:0-3138 GCA_964581425.1 uncultured bacterium
AATCACGGAACCCGTGATCGTTGTTCCATTAATGGCCATGCGCCCAAATTCCGGATGCTCAATGAACTGAAGACCTTCCCCTTCCTGAGTAAATGTCGAGGTCAGCACTCCACTAGAAGGAGCCGATAGCTGATTGATGTAATCATGATTCAATCCGTTTTCATCATACAAAAGCTGGCCGTTATAGGCCAAATAAGGAGCTCTACCAAGATTGAGTGCCTCTGGTTGATTATGTCCCAACGGTTCGAGCCACGGAAATACCGTGATACCACCTGTTGAAAAGGTCACCAGATTCCCCTTCGCATCCTTGCCGGCATAGGAAAACTTGGTGTAATCAAAACTATAAGCAAGAGAAGTGTCCAGCGTGATCGGATCGCGAATAGCCTGGATGCCGTTATTTTTAAATTCAATCCAGCCGGCCTGGGGTAAATGCCCTGTTCCAATTAATGTATTAGGATACGACGTTCTAAAAAGCAGCGTTCCTTCTTTAATAGAACCATCCGTATTAAACTTGAGCGAGTCCACCCCTTGCTTACTAAAGGTTCGGATCACAGTTCCAGCGGGATTGACCGTACTGATGCGCGGATCAAACTTGCCCAAAATCGTACTCGCTTCTTGGAGGGATTCATTTACCGAAGAAGTCGATGGGTCATCGGGAATAAAAGCATAAGGTTGATTTCCGGCAAGATTTCGAATTTCAAAAGTTTTACCGTTCGCGTAATACTGAGTTCCGGTGAGAGGATTCACCACATTCGTAAATTTTCCATCCTTTAAGTGGATGATTCCAGAATAGGTTCCATTAGGAAGATCCGTCCAAACCGGCCCGTCAGTCGCTTGCGTGACTGCTGTCCCATTTTGAACAAGGTTTCCATCGTGGACCACTAAAACGGTCGGCTTTAAAACACCGGAAATTTTACCATTCACCACTTGAATTCCCTGCGGCAGGCTGGCTTCTTGATTCAAGATCGCGGCAGAATTTCGGCGCAGTTGAAGATCACTCGCGCTTAGCACGCTGTCGGTCAAATAGATGTTGGAAATTGTTCCTGTGAGTTTACCTCCAAGTTTTGAGTCGCCCAGAACAAGATTAAGATCCGTACCTTCAAACGCGTCCTTGGCGCCGCTAGCAGCCTGGACATCATCAAGATAAATTTTCCAGCCCGCGCCCTGCTGTACGGTAAAGCTAATATTTGAAAAATTTCCTGAAGCAGGCTTTTTAATATCAAAGGTTTGTTTACCGTCAAAAAATTTGAGCTGCCCACCCACGAGATACAGGGATGCGCCGCGAACATTAAATATCGTTCCTTCCGTAACCGCCGCGTCCATGCTCATGGAGAAATTGGTCGTAGGCACTGCAACACTAATGGTTGCAGATTTCGTAGCCTGGCCCAGAAACCGAAAAGTACTGCTTCCAATCATGGGACTGATAGCATTACTTGTGACAGTCCCGTGAATATCTGAAATCACTCCATAAAACTGACCGCCATAGCTAAAACTATTTGAAGTCCCAAAATTAAAACTCGCACCGCGAGCGACGCAGTTAGCGCTATCTCCTGAAGCTCTCTGCGTTCCATTGATAAAAAGTTTCCAGTTATTGTCTTTATCAACTTTGATTTCGACTTTATAAAAAGTATCGTAGGAAATATTTTGAAGCGGAATTTGGAGATCAGCCTGGGTTTCGCCGACCACTCCAGTACTTTGTTTTTTAACCGGTGAAAAATAAAGCTTACCGTTTCCGACAATCAGCTCCCATTTTCCATCGGAAGAAGTGAAGACCGTTTGATCGGGATAATACTTCTGCCCCTGATGATTGACGTTTTGGTCAGTCCACTTGCTGCCATCGGCCTTAAACATGAAATCAATTGAAAAACCCGCAGAATTCGGATCTGGATTCGAAACCGAAAAGGATTGACCGCGACTATTAAAAACCAATCCCAAACTATTTTGATAGCCTGCTCCCGGAACACTCAAACTGCTATTTTGTAACATCAGATTGAGCGTCTCGCTATAAGAGTAGGGAGCTTGAAGGGTGACTAAATCCTGCGTAACATTCCCATCCAGGGTTCCAGAAAAGGTACCCAAAGTGTTTGCAACACCTTCAATCACTCCAGGTGCAAGCACGGATCCGCCGGACGCAATAATTTTAGCCTTTCTCACATTTTCAAAAAGACCCAGCATCGGACTTAAGTTGGATGCGCTGAGCGCAGTGTTAGCAAAAATTCTGACTTCATCGATGCTTCCTTTAAAATGATCTCCCAAAGTCAAGTGATCCACAGGACTGTAGGAGGTTCTAAGAGGTTTGGTTTCCGTCCAATGTTCATATTCGCCGGTCCAATCCGAAACCGTGGCATTAACCTCAAGATGTGCCATATCTTTGGTCATCATGGAACGCTGAGTATCGCTCAGGGCATTCCACTCTTCGAGGGTGTAGGTTTGAGACTCAGTCCCGGAGGGTCCGGACCAGGAATATTTAAATCGGATGGTTACTTTTTGATCATTGCTCAGGTTGTAGTAGTTGCGCAGGAACGTTTCGCTCATTTTGTCACGCGACCAAACATAGTAGCCTTGAGACCATAAACCGCGCTCGGGTCCGTAAATTTTTCCGCCTGTCACCGAAAAGGTGAGCGAAGAATTCTTACGATCATATTCCGACTTGCCGTCAACGAATACTTCGTAACCATGATCTGCGCTCACAGAAAGTGTGAGCTGATGCCACTCGCCATCACTCACATTTGTGGAACCTTGAAATTGTTCACTTGAAACACACGTGGGGCAGTCTACAGTTCCACCGCGGCCAGACGTAACTCCCGGCGTTTGCACCGTGCCGGAAATTTTTCCACTCGCATTAATGCCAATCTGGAAATCTCCGGCCTCGAGCAAGGTTGATGCTCCAGAGTTCGCGTCGGTTTTAAACCAGAATGTAACCGAATAATTATTTTCGGTAAGTGAAGAAGTTAGAGTAAGGTTGGAGTTTCCAGTTAAATGATAAGCATTTCCGCTGAGACCCGTAGTATTTAACTCAGCTCCTACGGAAAGCAGAGTTCCGGTTCCAGCAAGTTCTTCTAAATGAAATTCCGCGGTGGGGGTTGCGCCTGGTTTAAACTGAACCAGCGCGCCGACTGCGGAGGCAACATCGCTCGT
>CAZOOM010000156.1:0-3126 GCA_964581425.1 uncultured bacterium
GTGGCAAGAATCACTTCACGTACTTTGGATTCGCGTACGCGCTTTAAAAGATCAGCGATTTGAATCTCATCCGGACCAATACCGTCCAGTGCGGAAAGCGTCCCAAGAAGCACGTGATAAACTCCGGCAAAGGATCCCGTTTTTTCAATCGCGATAACGTCTTTGGGGTCTTCAACCACGCAAATAAGTCCGCGGTCACGATTTTCATCAGAGCAAATATGACAGATTTCATGATCTGCAAAATTATGACAAGTCCTGCAAAATGCGACATTGGTTTTTACTGCAGTAAGAAGCTGGGAAAGATTGATCACCTCTTCGCGGGAAGTTCGGAGAAGATAAAACACCATGCGCTCTGCGGATCGCTTACCAATACCAGGAAGTTTGGTGAGCGCATCCACCAACTTCGACATCCACTCTGCGTAGCCTCTCATGAAATCACCAAATCATTAGTTAAGTACTGGGTAGAGAGTGATGGGTACAGGGTAACACCACAGCCCTTTAATATCACGCTGTCCGCTGTACTCGCCCTACGGGTCTTTACGAACAATCTTAGCGCCATCAAAAATATTCATGGCTTCAGAAATAATATCCGGAAGTTTTGCGCCATCCGTCGGAGGCAAAGGCGCCATTTCTTCCTCGGACAAATCTTTTTGCTCTGGCTTTGCAATGACAAATTGGATTCCAATGCGCGCACCTAAACTTACTTGGAACGCCTCTTCGACCAACCTGCGGTTGACATCTTTTTCGAGCATTTCTTTATGGAAAGCAAATTCTGGAGGAAAAGCCAGTGTGACAGAAGATCCGGCCACTTCCACAGGCGAGGCTTCGGAAAGAAAAATGCCGTTCGACATTTTTTTGAGTTTCACATATTCAATCACTTGCGGCCAAACCGTCTCGATTTGATTGAGCGAAAAGGAAGCAGAGGCCGTGGCAGCTGCTGCTCTCGGCGCAATTAAGGTGGCTGCAGATGATCCTGATCCTTGAGGCTTAGAGGCACTTGGTATCACTCGCGGAGCGCTCGTCTGAAGTTCTGGCTTCCAGCCTGCTGATGGAGCTTGAGACGCTTCAAATCTTGGAGCTGCAGAAGCTGGACGAGAAAAACCTTGGGCGCCAGGTGCTGAAGAGGGTGCTTCCAAAAGTTTTTCAACAGATTTCAATTGATCCATGGTCATAAGTTTCAGGAGCGTAGTTTCCAGTAAGAGACGCGGCGGAATTAAATTGCGGCGATACTGGCCTTGTAGCGAATTGAGAAAATTCACAGCCAGCAAAAGTTCAGATTTTGTGAATGCGGCTTTAAACTCTTTCAGCGCCTTGATCCCCTCATCACTCATCTCGATGAATTCTTCCATGGCATCAGAATACTGAAGCATCAAAAGATGGCGGAACACCTCGAGAAGAGATTTTGAGTATTGATTTAAATCCACACCGTCTTCATAAAGTTTTTTTACCAGACCGAAGATTTTCTTCGCATCTTTCTCGCGGATACCGCGCAAAGTCTCAAAATAAATTTCTTCGGACGCAAGACCCAGCATGGCAAGGACATCTGATTCTTCGATTTTCTGATCTGAAAAACTCACAAGTTGATCAAGTAAACTTTCCGCATCACGCAGCGCACCATCCGCAGCCTTGGCAATTAGAAACAGGGCATTCTTCTCAGCTTTAAGTTTCTCCTGCTTCACAATGCCTTCTAATTTTTTGACAATATCAGACGTTGGGATGCGCTTAAAATTAAAACGCTGGCAGCGGGAGAGAATCGTGAGCGGAACCTTGTGTGATTCCGTTGTCGCAAAAATAAACTTGATGTGCGGAGGCGGCTCTTCCAAAGTCTTAAGAAGTGCATTAAAGGCTTCGGTAGTAAGCATGTGAACTTCGTCGATGATATAAACTTTGTAGCGGCCAGCGACTGGTTTAAACTTTACGGTTTCGCGCAAATTACGGATCTCATCAATACCACGATTAGAAGCGCCGTCAATTTCGAGCACATCCAGCGAATTTCCTTGGATAATTTCACGGCAGGACTGGCACTTGTCACAGGGCTCCCCGGACGAGGCTTTTTCACAATTCAGGATCTTGGCCACAATACGCGCGGTTGAGGTCTTCCCCACTCCGCGAGGACCTGAAAAAAGAAAATTTTGAGGAATCCGGTCCTGAGAAATCCCGTTTTTAAGCGTACGGATAATCGGTTCTTGACCGAGCACTTCTTCGAAACCCTGCGGACGGAATTTCCTTGAGTAAACTAAGTAGGAAGGTTTTTCTTTGTCTTTCATGGCCGGCTATTTTATCAAATTTGGGGAAGCTTCACAGGGATAATTCTGCAGGGTAAGGATGATTTACAAAGCACCTGCACTAAGATGCTGACTACGCAAAATGGGCAATATATTGAAATTGAAGAGCACGCTCAAGCCAGGGTTTAACCGCAAAAGGATGCGTGTCAAAACCAAGATCACGGCGGGCGGAAATAATAGATCTAGCCACGAGCTCTTGAATCTTGGCCGGCACCAGACCCAAATCATCCAAACGATCACGAGTGGCAAGCGCGCCTTCTGCGGCTAAGCGAAGCGGCGTCATCTCTCGGTCAGTCAAATCTGCGTGAATTCGTGTCAGACCTTTAAGTTCCGGAAGTTTTTCAAGCGCTGATCGATTTGAAGAAGAAATGGTAAATCCAACTTTTTGATTTTTCGAAACTAATGTTTGAAGTTTCGCAGAAAGATTTTTCTCCCCAACATTTTCAACTTGCAAACGATTGGCCAGATCGGGATAAAAACGTTTAAAAAATTCAAAACTAGGGGCGGTTCTTGTAGTATTTGTTTTTGAAGAACCGTCCCTAACGCCAGTAATCCACAACTCCAGTTTTAATCCCAAATTCTCACGCAGTGCTTGAGCAATGCCCGCATAAAATTCAGAACCTTCATAAAATTCCGGAAGTTCCTCCACTAAACTCACGCTGATTCCACGAGTCTCAGTCTTAGGGACGGTTCTCACCGATCCGATGTTTCGAGAACCGTCTCTGACAGGCATTTCAAATCCAAAAGCCATGGCGGTACTCGCAATAGGAGCAGGGACGGTTCTTTGCAAAGAACCGTCCCTGGCGATATTGAGCTCTCTCGATTCTGATCGAGGAGTTTG
>CAZOOM010000157.1:0-3111 GCA_964581425.1 uncultured bacterium
GATTTGAGCTCTTCAACTCTGATCAGGCCATTATTGGCCTTATGGCGAAGCATATTTTAGGCGGCCAATGGATGATCTATTACTATGGCCAAGGTTATATGGGCTCGCTCGAGGCTTTTGCCGCAGCTTTCTTTTTCATTGTCCATGGAATCAATATCTTTTCTGTGCAATTAGCTCCTCTAAGTTTTTATCTCCTCTTTCTCGTCGTTAATTTTTATCTGATAAAAAAAGTCTTTGGCTATGAGATCAGTATGATCACAAACCTTTGGCTGGCTCTTTCAAATCCAGAATTGACAAAACTCAGCGTCACAGCCCTCGGCGGGTATCCTGAAACACTCTTTTTTGGATCTCTCATTTTATGGCTTGGACTCAGAGCCTTTGAAAGACATTTTTCAAAAACAAGCCTCTTTCTTCTCGGTTTAGTTTCCGGATTAGCTTATTGGACTAATAATTTAATTCTTCTCTATTTTTTTGCACTCGCGATTTTTTTTATTGATCAATACTCAAAAGAACATCAAATGCCACTACATCAATTTGCCTTAAAATTTTTTCTAATTCGCTTCCGTTCTCTCCCCTATTTCTTGAGATTTTTAGGTTTAGGAGTACATTTATGTTTCGCTGGTTTCGTGACATGGCAGCTACTAGCCGTTATTTTCGGCCCTGAAAGTTTTCATCTAGGCACCCTATCATGGAACTGGCCAAACCCGCCTTTCCAAGTAAAGTTCATTAAAAAATGGGCCTGGGTTTTTCTCGCAGAAGTCGCCATCTACACCCCCTTTGTGCTGAAATGGCCTCAGATCAAATCATTTTTCCAAAGACTGACCCCGTTAGCTTGCGGCATTTTTTTGGGTGCCATGCCTGCAATTTTTCATACTATTTTTGATTGGGGAGGATATCGCATCCTACATGCGTCAGGATTTACATTTCTTTCTGAATTCCCTGCACATATCCAGCATGTCCTGTATCAAAGTTTTTTTCAGGGAATGCTTGGATTTCCTTGTCGATCGGAATTGTCACAGCGTGAGTTTTTCATAACACATACGATCAGACTGCTCTTTTGGGCCGTTCTAACGTACAGTTTTTTGAAACATAGAGCGAGAGACTCGGGCAAAAGCGTGCATCATGATTACCTGGAGCGCTCCAAAATTTATCCTTGGTTCTTAGCTCTTCTGACTTTAGGCGCCTGTTTATTCAATCAACTTGAATCTATTCGTTATTTATCGCCCCTCTATTTCTCGATCGCCTGTTTTGTAGGCATCAGTTGGTCTAAACTCCGAAAGCGATCCCGAGCTGCAGCATTGGGACTTTTGATCGTATTCGTGGTATCTCAAATCGCGCTTCATCAATCGTGGGCCCAGAGGCTCGTCAACCCGCATCAATCCTCTAAAGACTATTCAAAAGTCATTGAAATACTCAAAGAGAGAAAAATTCAGGGAGGGTACGCCGATTACTGGATCAGTTACCTGCTGACGCTTTTATCAAAGGAAGAAATCATGATTGCACCCTACAAATCTAATGATCGCTTCCCAGCTTACACTCAAAAAGTGGATCAAATGAGCTCCGTTGCTTATGTTTTCAGAAATGACGAAGAGTATCAAGCTTTCGGTGATAATCTAAAAAAACATAAAATTGCTTTTGATGAATTTCAGGCTGGTTTTTTGCGTGTATATATCATTCGGCGCGAACTGGGATCTGAATTATCCTTAGCTAAATGACAAGCCCAGCTTGCTTTAAATAAAAAAGAACACTAAAATTAGTCATGGTTAAAATGCAGATTGTTTATCGTGGTTTTCTCGAATGCGAAGCTACGCACGAGCCTTCCCAAATTAAAATCAGGACTGACGCACCTCTGGATAATGGAGGCAAAGCATCCTCATTTTCTCCAACCGATCTGGTAGGCGCCGCCTTGGGCTCTTGCATGATCACACTGATGGCGATTGTCGCTGAACGACGGAAGATTGATTTAAAAGGTCTGAGGGTAGAGGTCACGAAAGAAATGATCCGTGAACCGATTCGAAGAATTGGAAAATTAACCGTAACTTTTGATATGCCACAAGGAGTTCCTGAAGCCGAAAAAGCAGTGCTTGAAAGAGCCGCGCTCACCTGCCCAGTACATCAAAGTCTGCATCCAGACATAGAAATCCCAGTCAAGTTCAACTATCCTAGCTAAATTTTTCAGATCTTAGCAAAAAGCAGGACGCCTGCAGCAATCACTAGAAGAACCGCCATCACTTTAGAGATCTGATGAAGTCTTTCCTCATTCCATTTTCGAGCATGCGACAAGATCCAAAGACAAACGAACAGAAACCAAAGAGCGGCTCCAATAAAAAACCCTACCAGAAAGATCCATTGATGATGAAGGATTTTGGCACCCGGGAAATGAGCAATGAGAAAAGAAAGTGTACCGAGCCACAGAAAAAGAACTAAGGGATTTGAAACTACCAGTAAAAAACCAAGAATAAAATTCTTGGCCGGATTTTTCCGTTTAACGGGAGCTGCTTCTTTTTTCTTTTTTCTTTTAAAACCTCGGTAAGCGACAAACAGAAGAATGCCGACAGCCACCCACTTCAAATGAGTCCAGAGTTCAGGATGATGAGCAAAAGGATACAAACCCGTAAAACCGATACCCAAAAAGACAAGATCGGCCGCGATGGCACCCATTCCAACAGACATGCCCGCTGTCCTGCCTCGATCAATCCCGCGTTGAATCACCACAAGATTGATCTGCCAACCTAGCATGCACGCTAAAAAGCCAGCAGAAAATGCAATGCCAAAGGTCAAAAGCTCACTAGGCATGATGAGCAGTCTCTGGTTTCATCACCGGCAAAGATCCATGTTTTTTTTGCAAAAGACTTTTCTGATGATTAAAAATGCCTGTAAACACAAATCCCAAAAAAGCCACTGAAATAGCAAATTGAGAATTTAACTTCCAGTACGCCAGTAGAAATAATGGTGCCACAATCACGAAAAGTCCCCACCAAGCTTTAAAGCGTACTTCCGTGACTTTAGGATAGGGAAAGGGACTGAGCATCAAGCCGGCAAGAACCAGCATGCCGGAAAAAAAAGCAATCGTGACAGATAATGACGATGCAAGACCAATCCCCCTCAGAC
>CAZOOM010000158.1:0-3002 GCA_964581425.1 uncultured bacterium
TTTCGGAGAGGATAGTGGAAATTTGCTGCGGCGTATAAAACTCGCCCGCTTTTTTACCCGAACCGGCGGCAAACTGACCAATCAAATACTCATAAGCATCGCCCAATATGTCAGTGTCGGTGCTAAAACGGGCAATACCCTCCGCAATTTTTTGAATGATCGTGCACAGTTTGGCATTCCGATCGACTGGCTTCTTGCCCAGCTTTTCAGAATGCAGGTTGATCTCGGAAAACAAGCCCTGAAAATTGCCACCAAAGGATTTTTCTTCGATGTATTTGAAACCATTATAAAGCGTTATCAATAAATCAGGATCTTGAGTACGTGCCAGTTCCGCGATGTTGCTCCACAAATATTGTGGCTCGATCACATAATGCACCTTGATACGCATTTGCTTTTCAAAGTCAGGCACATCTTCTGGGTAATCTTGATACCACAAGCTTAGCGGTGTGATGTTGGGAAGGTCGGACGTATCTGGGTAATCCGAACCCAGCTCTTTTTTTGCCGCCGCTTCGTAGTTGTCAGAGAGGTAGCGCAAAAACAGGAACGACAGCATGTAGTCACGGAAATCGTCGGCATTCATCGCGCCACGCAAGTCATCAGCGATTGCCCATAGGGTTTTGCCGAGCTGGTTGAGTTGTTCTTGGGTCATGCTTGATCTTTAATTATGCACATTTTTTAACGATAACCGCTTTGCGCGGGGGGAAAGATACCTTTTTACGGGATGTCTTTTCCTGCCTTTGCCGGATGTCCGCAAAGATGGCATCCAAGTCATGGTTAAACTGGGCGGCATATTGATGGCGCAATTCGCGTGTTTCTTTAACAATGGGGTCTTGCCACATGATTAACCCTCCATGAGTTCTTGTGGGGTACAAATAATAGGCGGTTCATAGCCGTGCTGACGGCAAACCGCTTCCACTTTTGGGCGCATCACCGCATTGGCGATGTGTGTACAGTTCCATGTCAGTAGGTAGTCCATCGCATTTACGGTGGCAACCGCAATGTGATAAGCATCTATTTCTGCTTTTGCAGGCAATGAGCCTTCTTTGATCAAGGCTCGTGCCAGTTCCCGCGCTTCGACAGGTATATCCAGTTCATCCATGCCATCCAGTACAGCAAGCCGACGGCTGGCAGCATCAGGATGCCCTTGGGATGATTCGGCAATGACAAATTCTGAAATATACAGATCAAAGTCAGGCTTGCGGTTCTCCCACCATTCGATGGTCGTGTTCTGGTTAGCCATTGCCCGGATGTCATTGCTGGGTCTGGCAGTCAGGTAACTGACGATGGACGTTTCAATATAGACTCTGGGTTTCATAGTTGTTTCCGAATTCTTGGTAACAGTATGCATTCATCACTGACTTTAGCCAATTCCCTACACAGCGTGTAGAAAATTCTGCTTTTAAGGTGTCGATGTAGATATACCTCACCCAAGCATAAGCTTCTTGACCATCTACCGCCAGTTGAGCGACTGCAAGGAAAAAGCACCAGATAAAGATATTCTCTTCGCCGCGTGAAACCTTGATATGAATAGGATCCTCATTGGCATCCCTTTCACGGAAGAAAATAACTTCCCATGTTCCGTAATCAATGAAAAAATTGAAGTCCGCATACCGCTCCAACAGTGAGCCGATACGGCTTTCCATCTCCAGCTCTTGCAGGCCGTTGAAAAAACGCGAATCTCGGTTTAGGCGCAATACTCGCCGCGCATCCCTCTCAAGATCGTTGTCCCAAGAAAACAAATCTTCGGTAAAGGCATTGAAGTAGAGCGTATCCCGTTCACTCCCATTTTTGCCCAAATCCTTGAACGCCATCGACAGGCGGGTTTTGCCTGTACCGTTGTAGGCGAATAGTAGGATGTAAGGAATTACTTTGTTTGGCTTTTTCTTTTGTGGTAATCCATTATCTAATACATCGCGCATGTGGGTAGCGACTTTGCCCAAATCGTCGAAGGTCAATAATCCGTTGCTCATCCATCCACCTCATCCATGCACGGAAAAAGCTGCTGCATCAGCCCTTTCTTGTGGCTCTTGAGGGCTTCAATTTTCTCGCCTTGCGCAGTAATCAGATCGTCAACCGAAGATAGACAATCGGCAATTTTTTGTTGTTCTTCAACTGAAGGATACGGCAATGGAATTTGAGCAAAATCTTTGAAATAAAGCCGTAAACGATCTTTAGTCAAACCATGTGAGTGCGAAGTAAGAAGTTTTAAGCATTGTGGCATCTTGAAAAAATATCCGTAAAAATCTGTGCATACAGCATGGTTCGGGGCTAGCACCACATATGCAGGGCTAACCATGCAATTCTCTACAGCAACACCAGATGCACCTTGCCACATTCGCATCATGTTATAAGCAATATCGTACTTATTAACCTTTTTATTACCCGATGACTCCGAGATGTTGTCAATTTTTCTTTCAATGGATGAGCGTTTTGTCAGTCCATCGTTCATTGTTACTGAATATATTGGAAGTCCGTCTGTGCCCTGTTCTACACGGTTTGAAAAAAGTATGCCCGCTTTTTAATTTTCCATTCATGCCCATCCCGAAACTCAGGAAACCGCAACTTCGGCACAGTCTCCCCTTCAGCGGGGAAGAGCTGCTGCATTAGCCCTTTTTTATGAGCCTTGAGGGCGGCGAGTTTTTGGGTTTGGGCGGTAATCAGATCGTCGATGGAAGAAAGGCAATCGGCGATTTTTTGTTGTTCTTTTTTTTCAATTGGCGTTGGTAATATGATACTAAAAAAATCTTCTGGTTTAATATTTAATAGCCCGTCACTTCTAGCACCACTCGTAATATATTTAGTCAACTGTTTTCCGTGTGCATTGTTGTCAAAATAGCCTGAATAAAAACCAGATACATAGTTATTTTTGAATTTAAAACTAATAAATGCACTTGGAACTGCAACCTCATCAAACTCTTTTAACTTGTAGACACACCCTTGAGGAAACTTTTTTGAATTACCTTTAATAGACCTCTTTCATAAGTCAAAAAATAGCCCCTCGA
>CAZOOM010000159.1:0-2895 GCA_964581425.1 uncultured bacterium
CCGAGTTACTTCCAATTTAAATTCCTGACTTTTTCAAATGACCTTCCATATTTCTCGGTATTCTGTTCATCCATTTCTATTAAGAGTGTCAAAAAGCTGAATAAGGTGAGCGGATATGCGTCTTTACTTTGTTGATGGTTAGTATTTGTTTTTGAAGGGAACATTCAAAATTATTTTTTATCCTAAGCGAGGACGATATGGTGCGCATTGTATTGATGGTCTTAATGTTTGGAATTTTGATTTTTCAAAGTCCGATCGTAATTTTCGCAGCAGCTGAAGGGTGCGGCGCAGATCAAATTGATGTATCGACTCCGGAAGGATTAACAGAAACCATTCAAGCGTCTTTATGGTCTTTTCGAAGTGAGGTTTGGAATGGATATATTGATTTCCAAAATAATGGCCGGTATTGGACCCATTGGGGATATGGTCGATGGGCGGTGGAAGGCGAGAGAACGGTTCACATGGTGAATGACTACGATCCTTACCACCATTATTTGACATTTTCCCTTGACGGGCAAAGTTATTCAGGAGAGCGCAGCGGCGATCACGTTCAGATTCACGGCGTCCTGATCTGTGCTCAGTACACGGGTACGCCGCTAGCTTTACCTACTGGTAATGAATCGGCTGTGAATGCCATTGTTGAAATCTATAAACAGTTTGCCAATCGTCCACCCGATGGGGTAGAGCTCAACGCCTGGTTAGCTCAGTATGGATCCGGCGGTTCGATTCAGAAGTTCCGGAAAATAATCAAGAGTTACTTGAAAGATAAAGACCACTCAGTTCTGGATATTCAGCATTATTATCAAACGCATTATGGCCGCGTTCCGACGAGCACAGAAAGTATCAACGCGTGGTGTTTTTATGATCAAGAAGGTTTGTCCGTCTCAGAAAGTATTAGAAGAGACTGGGAAAAGAAATAACGCAGGCACGCCGAAAGTGGATGAGATGATAAGCTCTGTAACTAGGAATGTTCAGACGTGTCATTGTCCCAGGTGTTGAGTGTGACTTGCAGAAGGCCTTTTTTCTTCACCTCTGTTTTAAACACATGAGAAAGACTTCATTTTTTACTTTATTCGTCATTCTTGTCAGTTCTTAATTCTGCTTGCCAGATTCCAAAGGTTTCAGTCTAATAACGGTGTGACTGGAGCATTTTTTACTTTTAACATTGCAAGCAAAGATGTCGAATCATGAACCGCGCCATCACCTCGATTCTTATCATTTGCGTGTTGTTTGATCAAGGCTGTGCAGGGCAGCGTCATTCTTCTATCGAAACTCCTAAAGTCATTTCAAAAACCGGAACTCAAGCCTCGGCGCAGCAGAAAAATCGAGGTTCATCCTTAACAGAAGCTGAGGCCGGTGCTCAGATTCGGAATGAAATATTAAGGAGCTTTCGGGTTTACACAGATCCTGAGCCTGTTCAGTATGTCCGGAAAATCAATTCGGATCTTGCCAAGCACGTGCAGAGAAAAAATCTTTCCTATGATGTGACGATTCTTTACAGTCAGCAAATTTATGCTACCTCCGCGCCGGGTGGAAATATTTATATCACCACAGGTATGATTGCGTTTCTTGAGAATGAGTCAGAACTGGCTGCAGTAATTGCCCATGAACTTGGGGAGCTTCAAGATAAAGATCCTAAGTTGTCGCGCAGCCGAAAGGTTTTGAACTCGGTTTTGAATGGATCTGCTGCTGTGGCACCTGCCTTTGGGCAAATCGGAGTCTTGGCCCTTTTAGGCGTGGCTATGACAAAAACCGCACTGGATGCGCGCGTCCCAACTCTGGAAGGGCGAATGTACAAAGCCGATGAACGTGCCTTTCATTACATGGTAGAAGCAGGGTATGATCCTCAAGGGCTGATCGATCTTCAGTACCGCTTTCTTACGGCAAAACCTCAGTTGCAGCCTTTGTTCCTGGATTATTATCAATCTCGTCCTGTAACTCAGGAGCGCATGGATCGTATCTCAAATACTTTTGAAAAACTGCCGATTCAGGGAAAACAGTTTTCTGTGAATCGTGATCAATTTTTGTCCATGACTAAGGGGATTCGGTCGATGAATGCTTTTGGATCCGTTCAGTGAATTTTTATTTTAACTTAAGGATGGGTGGAGGATTCCATGAAAATTCTAAGTAGTCTTATTTTTTTTCTCGTCTTGGCAGTTGGCGGGGGATGGGCCGCTGGCTATAGGGTTCAACCTCAGGCTATTTTTTCTGGAAACCACTCGAGCAAAGAAGCTCCTGTTTATAAAATGACGTTTCGCTCAGGTCAGGTCATGGTGGCCAAACTTCTTGAAGATAAAAAGTCAGAGATCAAAGTGGAGCTTGGAAGTAACTCCTTTGATTTGTTTAAAGGAGATCTTGCTGATTATCATCCTGTGACCAATGCGGAAAAGGGTTCACTTGAGTACGATAATTTTATGAAGGATGAGAAATCTGCCAGCTGGATCACTTATTCCCGAGAAAAAAATCTTTTTCTGAAATCTAAAAAATTGAGCGGCATGCTGGATGCTAAAAAGAACGAGATTGCCCAGACTGTGGAACAAGGGCTACAGAAGGCCTCGGAGTCTAAGCCTGTCAATGGCGGGAAAATGGCTCTTTATGAGAGTATTGTTCGAAAAAATGCAGACCGCCGCAAGATTATCTAGCCATTTCTGAACTTGATCTTTTAAGAAGCCTGCTTCTATAATACGCGCTCTTCCAAACGGGCATCATATTTTTAAATGATTTGCGGAGTTGAATTTTTAGTTTTTTTCTTTTGCGCGTCCGTAGCTCACCCTGTACCGCTTAGGGTACAGGGTAGCCCTGAACTCGATGTAGTTCAGGGCAGTTTCTTGTAAAGTTTGTGCGCCCTTAGCTCAGTTGGTAGAGCAAGTGACTCTTAATCACTGGGTCGTAGGT
>CAZOOM010000160.1:0-2880 GCA_964581425.1 uncultured bacterium
GTGGAATGGAAAGCATGTCGAACACCCCTTACTCTCTTCCAAAAGCGAGAGCTGGTTACCGAATGGGGAATGGTCAAATTGAAGATCTGCTTGTGAAAGATGGATTGTGGGATGTTTACAATAATTTTCATATGGGATCGGCTGCTGAACTCTGCGCCAAAGAATATAAAGTCGATAAAACCATGCAAGATGCCTATGCGGCAGAGAGCTATCGGCGTGCTTTAGCGGCGATTAGTGGTGGAGTTTTTAAAGATGAAATTGCGCCGGTAGAAATTGCCTCAAAAAAAGGTGCTCCAACGATCGTTGATGCAGATGAAGAGCCAGGCCGAGGAAATATTGAAAAGCTTCCAAGTTTAAAACCTGCGTTTGAAAAAGAGGGAACTGTCACTGCTGGAAACGCTTCAAGCATCAATGATGGCGCGGCAGCTCTCGTCATCATGAGTGAGGAAAAAGCGGCCAAGCTAGGTAAGAAGCCACTTGCAAGAATTGTCTCTCAGGCCCAAGCAGCACTTTCTCCAGAATGGTTTACGATGGCTCCAGCCGAAGCAATGCAGAAAGCATTGAGTAAAGCGAATCTTAAAGTCTCCGATATCGATTTGTGGGAAGTGAATGAGGCTTTTTCAGTCGTAGCGATTGCGAATAATCAGAAATTAGGTATTCCCGCTGACAGGGTAAACGTGCATGGCGGAGCTGTTGCGCTCGGTCATCCTATTGGTGCCAGCGGAGCAAGAATTTTGACGACTCTTCTCTATGAAATGAAGCGAAGAAATTCAAAGCGAGGTTTAGCTAGTCTCTGCATTGGTGGAGGAGAAGGGGTCGCATTAATTGTTGAACAGATATAAAAATGAAAAAAATTATTTTTTCACTAGTCCTTATTTTTGGTTTTTCTTTTTTGACCATTTCCTGTTCAAAAAAGCCACCGGTTCAAATTCCGGAAGTCATTCGTTTTCAAACCCGTTATTCGGTCAACAAAAACAGGTTAAAACAGGGAATTGGCGGATATATCGAGGCGTTTCATATCGAACGAAATATTCGCCTCTGGAATTTGCAGATATATGATCAGAAAAAATATGGAAGAGCCGTTTTTATTACTTCGATTCGGGTGGGAGAGGGGAGTTTAATTGTTGAAAATGATGCGAATGAAATGTTTGAGGTGAATTTAAGAAATAACCGGGTGACAAAACTTTCTTTTCAATCGAAAGAAAAAGATTGTCGCTGTGAATGCAAAAAATAAATCAAAGGAGAAAATTATGTCAGTTCAAAAAATCGGGGTCATCGGAATCGGTCAAATGGGGAGCGGAATTGTTCAGATAGCCGCTTTAGCCGGTTTTGAAGTATTAGCCTGTGACCAAAATGAAGAGAGAAATGTCAAAGCAAAAGCGGCACTCGGAAAATCACTCAGCAAATTGGTTGAAAAAGGAAAACTTGCTGAAGCCGATGCAAAAAATGCCGATGCAAAAGTAAAGTGGACTCTTTCTCTCAAAGATTTTGCCGATTGCGATCTGGTGATTGAAGCGATCACCGAAAATCCTGAATTGAAAGATCAACTGTTTAAAGATCTCGATGGAATCTGTAATCCAAAAACCATCCTCGCCACCAACACAAGCTCCATCTCGATTACCCGTCTGGCAGCGGTGACAAAACGTCCACATCAGGTGATTGGAATGCATTTTTTCAATCCAGTTCCAGTGATGAAGCTTTTGGAGATTATTCGCGCCGTGCAAACCGATGATGCCACTTATCAAACCGCGTTGGTAGTTGGAGAAAAACTTGGGAAGTCTGTCGTCACTGCAAAAGATTCAGCGGCGTTTATCGTCAATCGAACGCTTTTGCCTTTCCTCAATGAAGCAATCTTTACCTTATATGAAAGTGTTGGAACGGCCGAAGATATCGATAAAGCGGTCAAGCTCGGATTGAATCATCCGATGGGACCACTTGAGTTATGTGATTTTGTCGGATTAGATACTTTACTTGCCGTGCTAGACGTGATGTACAAAGAATTTGGTGATCCTAAATATCGTGCTTGTCCGTTACTTCGCAAATATGTTGAGGCAGGTTGGTATGGTCGAAAAGTTGGAAGAGGATTTTATAAATACAATTAATACGAATTCTATTCCTATTTTTTATCGGGGCGATGTTAATCATCGCCCTTTTTTTTGCGGGAGGAAAAAATGAAATTTCATTTTCCTGATCCTGCTCTCCTTAAAATCGCCCTCAAAATGCTTCTCCGAGATAAAACCCGTTATCTGATTTTGGTTGGAGCTTTTGTTTTTGCCACATTGCTGATGGTTCAACAGGCAGGAATTTTTTGTGGACTGATGAGCTGGACTTCCGCCACCGTGACCAATCTGCAAGTTCCGATCTGGGTGATGGATCCCAAAGTGGAAGATGTGAATGAAACCAAGCCGATGAAAGATACCGATGCCGATCGGGTTCGTTCTGTTTCCGGCGTGGAGTGGGCTTATCCAATCCATTACAGTTTTTTGAAAACAAAGTTGCAGAATGGGGATTATGTGACGACCCAAATTTTGGGGCTTGATTCGGCTACCCTGATCGGTCATCCGGTCAATGTTTATCAGGGAAAACTCGAAGATATCCGTTTACCTCATGCCGTTCTGATTGATGATCTGGCGGTCACCAGATACGGATTGAAAATGGGAGATGTTCTCGAAATCAATGATCATGAGGCAAGAGTCGTCGGGGTTTTCAAGGCAGCTCGCTCTTTTAGCGGTGCTCCCTATTTTGTCACCACCTTTGAGAGAGCGCTTCAATATTCTCCACCACTCCGAAAAATGGTGACTTATATCATTGCCAGTCCGCAAAAGGGATTTTCGGCAGAAGCAGTGGCAAAACAGATTTCAAAAGAGACCGGGTTAAAAG
>CAZOOM010000161.1:0-2832 GCA_964581425.1 uncultured bacterium
CGATGGCATCATTGATTTTTTGGAAAGTATCGATTTCGAAATTGGATTTTTTTCCTTGAAGTACGCAGGCAAGACGTTCAAGTCCCATTCCGGTGTCGATATTTTTTTGAGAAAGAGGGTCAAGTTTTCCGCCGTCTTTACGGTCAAACTGAGTAAAAACAAGATTCCAGATTTCCGTGAAGCGTCCGCATTCGCATTCGATAGTGCATTTTTCAGGATTTGCGCAGTTGGAAACACCCTGATCAAAATAAATTTCGGAGCAAGGTCCGCAAGGTCCGTTGGGTCCGTCTTTGGGCGCGTTTGAGGGCCAAAAATTTCCTTTGTCCCCTAAGCGGTAAATCCAGTCTTCCCGGATTCCGATTTCCTGCTTCCAGATTTGGAAGGCTTCCTGGTCGTCACGGTGAACGCTGATCCTGAGTTTGTCTTTAGGAATTTTGACTTCTTCGGTGAGAAATCCCCAGGCCCACTGAATGGCTTCGCGCTTGAAGTAGTCGCCAAACGAAAAATTTCCCAGCATCTCAAAAAAAGAGTGGTGAAAAGGAGTCTTTCCGACCTGATCAAGGTCCCCTGTTCGGAGACACTTTTGGGAAGTGGTGGCGCGCTTGAGGTCTTTTTTTACGCCAAGAAAATAATCCTTAAATTGGTTCATACCTGCGCCGGTAAAAAGCAGCGTCGGATCATTTTGAGGGACGAGAGAATCGCTACTCACTCGTTTGTGGGCCTGTTTTTCAAAATAGCTTAAAAAACGTTCCCTGATTTCATCAACCTTCATGACACCTTTCGAATTCTTCGATCAAATCGCGCGCAATCGAATAATCAAATCCGCGACGAAGCAGAAAATCATAAACCCGCTTTTTACGCTTTTCAGGTGCTAAACGTGCGTGTTGATTCCAGCGCAGCATTCCAATCTCTCGAGCCCGAGCCATTTCCTCTTCAGGTTCCAGTCCGCTCATCACTTCTTCTCGGATCTGTGGCGGAACGCCGTGGCGTTTAAGCTCAAAGGCAATTTTCTTAGAGCCTGATGGCTTGCCAAGTGTAAAACGAGATTTCAAATTCTCTGCAAACGCGCGATCACTTAAAAAACCTTTTTTCTCGAGTTCATCGAGCGTCTGCAAAATGACGCTCTCAGCATAGCCCTTTTCTCGAAGCCTCCGCGTCAGCTCAAATCGGCTTTTTGGAGTTGCTGCTAAAAGCCGAAGCGTTGTAATCATTGCCTGCTTGCGTTGACCTTCTTCTGGGCCAGTTTCAGTCATAAATGCGACAAAGCTTCCCCTGAGTCAATCTATTCAATGAATTTCAGCTAATCGAAATTTGAGGCTTCTCAATAAGAGAAGGAGAATCAAAGCTCAACTAGGCGGATTTTCCTGCCGGTGCCGCAACTTCTTCCGGGGTTTGTATTTTGGCCCGGATCTTATTCTCAATTTCTTCGAGAAGCGTTGGGTTTTCTTTTAAGAAGAGTCTGGCAGAATCTCTTCCCTGACCAATTTTTTCATTGTTGTAGGAAATCCACGTTCCTGACTTATCCACAACCTGGTGAAGAATGGCCATATCAATGGCGGTCGAGGATCGGGAAATGCCTTCATCAAAAAGAATATCGAATTCCCCTTCCCGAAAAGGAGCTGCGCACTTATTTTTTACAATTTTAGCACGCACGTGGTTTCCGATCACACTTTCCCCTTTTTTCAAGGTTGCAAGGCGCCGAATATCAATACGCATTGAGGCGTAAAATTTAAGGGCCTTACCGCCCGGGGTAGTTTCAGGATTTCCAAACATGACTCCGATTTTATCGCGGATCTGATTGATGAAAATCAAAGCGGTTTTGGACCGGCTGATAATGCCCGTGAGTTTTCTGAGGGCTTGAGACATCAACCGGGCTTGAAGTCCCATGTGAGAGTCTCCCATATCTCCCTCAATTTCAGCGCGAGGAGTCAAAGCTGCCACGGAATCGACTACGATTAAGTCCACGGAGTTAGAACGAACGAGCATTTCAGCAATCTGAAGTGCTTGTTCACCGGAATCCGGCTGGGAAATTAAAAGCTCGTCAAGCTTAACGCCAATTTTCTGCGCGTATGCAGGATCCAGGGCGTGTTCAGCATCAATAAAAGCCGCTACGCCACCTGAGTTTTGCACCTGGGCAATGATGCTCAAAGAAAGGGTGGTTTTTCCGCTTGATTCAGGGCCGTAAATCTCCACAATCCGTCCTCGCGGGATTCCGCCAATTCCGGTTGCAATGTCCAGACTCAAGGCGCCCGTGGGAATCGATTGAATATTCCGGTCATGATGATTTCCAAATTTCATGATCGTGCCTTTTCCGAATTGCTTTTCAATTTCAAGAAGGGCAAGCTCAAGCGATTTTTGTTTTTCTTTTCCGGCCTTGTCATCGAGGATTTTTTTCTTTTCCTCAATTTTTTCAGATTTCTTTTTTTCCATAAAAAAACGGCTCCTTTTGGGATTCAGATTGACCCGGAGGACTTCAGGGCATGGGATAAAAACGTGAGGCGTATTCTACCGATGCCCTGAAAGGCTGTAAAGCCTAAGTTCTATCGGGATTTATAGTTTGAGGTCTTTTCCATTCTGGGAACAAATTGTTTGGGCTTGGAGTTGATTCCGGAGGCCGCGCTGGCAAGCTCCCGGATTCCTTTTTCAAGCTCTCCGATTTGATCGGGTCGCACCCAAAGACCTTTTCGGGTTGGTTTCATTTCACCTTGGCCATTTTCAGGCTGAAACCAGATGCGAAGGTCAATGTAAAAGCGATTTTCATATTCCCGGATGGTGAAGCGTATTTCCTCATTCTCCCCTCTAGGAAAGGCGTAAACGAGGTTGTTTTGATTC
>CAZOOM010000162.1:0-2820 GCA_964581425.1 uncultured bacterium
AGCTCGGTAAATCGCATCTCTGTAAATGTGTAAAGCGTCCGGGAAATTGTGGTTTTTACCAACGCTATCCTGGGTAACACAAATTTCATAATGACGGTGGCACTCGCTAGGGTTTTCTTCTTTGCAGAGTAAAACGCAATTGGGATTATCAAGGCCGTCAAATTGCCTCAAAAACTCAATCCCTTCAGTTTTGTCTTCCGTTCCTCCGCCCAAGTCTTTGCGCTGAATATATCGATGCTCTCCGATCGCCTTTTTAAGTTGATTTGTCCCCCAGCCAGCCAGGCGTGATTTCGGTAATAACCGAACATCAATCAGTACCGCGTTTGCATCATCAAGTATTTTTGCTAGATCGTGCGGTGTAAATCCTTGGCCGTCATAGCCTACTGTAAAAATCATTTTTCCTCCTGTTTTCTGCTAGAAATTGTTAATTTTATTTGCCCTGTTTTGAGCAGAAATAATTCGAATAAAGCCGGGTGCATGCGTCGATCTCCACCCTCCCACTGCTGCCACGTGCGCAATCCTGCATGGACGATTTCTGCGGCTTGCCGCTGCGTTAATGCTGCGTTAATGCGCATGCCCAGAATCTCGTCCGGCGTTGGAGGATTGCTCGCCGGGCTTTTCGCCCGGCTGCGGTTGGGGTGGTTAGCCACTTTAGATATATTCGCGCGACTTGAAAATATCTATTATCTTTTCGTCAAGCGTATTTTTCTGATTTTGACTCATTTCATCTAGGCATGGACGGCAGTTAGATAATTCGCGCAAAGCGATTTGTTCCATGCTGCCAAGAACATTTCTTTGTGCTGTTTTCATTTCGGCGTATGTTTTATCTAATTGCTCGAATGCTGCTTTGTTTAATTGTGATTGTAAGCTCATTTTTATCTCCTTTGAGTTGGTGGTTAAGAATATCTCAACCATGGAAGTAATTATACTCTTAATTTTGATTGTGTCAATACTTATTTCAAATATTATTGTTATTCCTTTTATGCATCCTTAACGCTTCTTCAACTATTTCGATTTTCGGCCTGCTTTGCGAATCTAAATACTCAATAATGTCGGGAGCCAACCTAAAATTAGCCCTTTTTTTTACTGCCCCGCCAATTGATTTTCTGCCAGCATTTTCTCGCTTGCCACCGCGAGTTTCTTTTTTTTCTGATTGATCGCTCGCCTGGCTTGTCGTCCGGCTGCGGTTTGGGTCGCTATTTATTTTTAATTCCTTTCTCATGATAAAAAAAAGGCAGCGATAGGCTGCCCATATAGTTTATAGATGCAACATCGATCTTATTTCTTTTGCTGAAAAATCAGAGATAAATACTTCTGGGGGGAGGTCGTTAAAATCTTGGGTTCTATCGATAAAATTTTCTGCCGCTTTTGGCCATGATTTACGATTGCCATTTACATGCTGTCGGTAGCATTGCCCTTCAATATCTCCACCACACCACTCATCAGTAAGCAGCCATTCCTTATCACCTCTAACTGCTAGAATGGTTCCGTCGTGCCTAAAATCATATACGCCGATTCCGGAATTTTGAACTCTATAATATGTTGTTTTCATTTTCATCTCCAGCCCCTGTTGCCGAGGCGCGCCGGTTAAGAACATCTCAACCATGGGGATAATTATACGCTCATTGAGCGTATATGTCAAGCATTTTTTATGTTTTTTGTATTTTTTTTGAAATAATTGGCCTGCCGCATCCAGTGCAAATAATTTTATCAATTTTTTTCGGGTGCAAAATGCGGCTCAGAACAGACTCATGCACGCCGTGTTTTTTTGCTGCTGCGTATTGAGTCAATCCTGCGGCGATGTCATCCAAAGCCGCCTGGGTTTCTTTGCTGCGCGGTCTTGCCATTTTTAAATGTACTCCCGCGCCCTAAAAATTTCTACTATTTTAGTGTCTAGCGCATTTTTCTGCTCGCTTGTCATATCATCCAGGCACGGTCTACAATTAGATAACTCGCGTAAAGTAATTTGTTCCATGCTGCCTCGGATGCTGCCATTTTCTGCGGATTGCATTGCAGAAAATGTATATTTAAGTTGCTCAAATGCTGCTTTGTTTAGTTGTGATTGCATGCTCATTTTAATCTCCGCTTAGGTTCCAAGTCCCGCCTGGTCGGTATCAATTAATTATTGATGTGTCTATTGTACTTATTAAATAAAATAAGTCAAGCAATATCATCATAAGATTTTCTTATTGTTCTTTGTTTATGCATAAGCAATTTGATATATAATTAATTTTTATGTATTATCACAAAATCATAACTTTTAGTTATATCAATGCCGATTTCAAAAGGTGAAAAGCAAACCGCAAAATATAAACCCGAGTCTGTGATCGATGAGCAGACGTTTAATGCTCTTTGCAAAATCCAGTGCACCAAGACGGAAATATGTGACGTTTTGGGCGTTGACGAAAAGACGCTTGTTCGTTGGTGCAAAAAAAAGTTTGGTAAGAATTTTAAGCAAGTCTATGAAAACAGACGAGCAACCGGGAAAGTATCGCTTCGGCGCATGCAGTGGAAAACCGCCGAAGAAGGGAACCCTACAATGCAAATCTGGCTTGGCAGAAACTACCTGAATCAAAGTGAGGATGGTGTTATTGATCAAGCCGATGATGAGCATATCCCAACAACCGTAATAATCCAGGCATATGACGCTTCAAAGCCCGCAAATCAGAGCAACGATTCCGCAGGCTAGGTTTCTTAACCAGCCGAATAAGTTTAGAGCTTATGTCTCCGGATATGGCGGAGGCAAGACTTTTGCCGGGAGTATGGCTCGCTGCATCCATCACCTAAAGCACGGGCGTGTCAATTCAGGTTATTTTGCCC
>CAZOOM010000163.1:0-2798 GCA_964581425.1 uncultured bacterium
AGTGGTAGCGTGCGAGATGCCCGTTCCGAGGCCCGTCTAACAGTAACAGGTGACAAGCAGACACGGGATGAATCTCGTGAAGCGTTAAGCGTGAAGAATGAATCGGGTTTGAGGAACACTTCACTCTTCACATCCGACGCTTCACAAAATTTACGGACCGAAATACGAATCGATCAACTCAAGCGGTCTGAGAAACGGGAGGAGTTGAATCGAGCCATGCAGGCAGTGGCAAGGCTTGGATTTGACGATTTAAAGAGAGGAGATCCAGAAGAGATTCTTCAGGGAAGAATTCTTGAGGAGCTTGGAGCGCCGGAGCAGGGAATTCCAGTAACACTATCAGAATTTATCCGCGAAATGGACCACGGTCGCGCACTCATTCGCACGGAAGACATTCCTGATCCTATGGACACCGTGTTTGGAAGAATTGATCTTAAATATTTAAACCAGCCGTTTTCGGAAGACAGTCCGTACCGAACTCCTGAAGGGGCGCTTTATCTTGCCCGAGATCTTCATCTGGCCCATGTTTTGGGATTGATAACTTTAGACCGCTTCAAAGGAGTCAGTCCATCAACTCAGACATTAAAACTATTGCGTGATCATGGAATCAAGGCGCGTGCCATGAGAGGGCAATGGATGGATGCGATTCTTCTTTTGAATTCTTTCAAGGAAGCCTTGTTGGAAGGAAAATTAGACGCGTATCAAGGAGATGATGGGCAAATCCTGTTTTATGAGGAGGTATTTGGTGTGAATGCAAAAGATAAGCATGCGGGAAATCTTTACAGTGTAATTTCAAGCCTGATTCCGGGAAATCTTGGATGGAGCATGATGCCTCTTAACTTGGGAGATGCAAAGAAACTGCGGGAAGATTTCAAGAAAAAGATTACTGATGCCGGATGGAGGGCGGCTCATCAAGGAGATGAGAAACAGATTGAGTATTATGAAGAGGTGTTTGGCGTGGATGCCGAAGATAAGCACGCGGGAAATCTTCACAGTGTAATTTCAAGCCTGATTCCTGAAGAACTTGAATGGAGCGCGATGCATCTTAATTTAGGAGATGCAAAGAAACTACGTGAAGATTTCAAGAAAAAGTTAGAGATCCCAGGATGGATCAGCAGCCACAAGGGAGATGAGAAGCAGATTGAGTACTATGAAGAGGTATTTAAGAAAGGATCAGAACATAAGCATGCAGGAGCATTATACAGTGTGATTTCAAGTCTGATTCCGAAGGAGCTTGGATGGAGCAAAATATATCATAACTTAGGAGATGCGAAAAAACTGCGGAAAGATTTCAGGGGCAAGATTAAAGAATTAAGCTGGATAAACAGTCACAAGGGGAATGAAGGGCAAGTTAAGTATTATATAGAATTTTTTGGAGAATTAGTTTGGACCATGCATGCGTACAATTTATTGAGCTGCATCAATAGTGTTTTGGCCGAACCCTCGAGCGTGGATGGGACAAAGACATGGAAAGAAATCCTTGGATGGAGTTGGATTGATAAACCCATGTCTGATTTCCGCTCCGAATCACGAGAAGTGTTAAGTGTGAAGAGTGAAGCGGGTTTGAGAGACGTTTCACGCTTCACGAACACCGCTTCACAAAATTTAACAAGGGGCCACGCCCCTAAAAGGGGGCAGGCCCCTTTTGACATGTCATCTTCGCAGCAAGATTTGGAGCTTGCGGCAAGTGTGCTGCCGAATGCTGAGAGATCAGAATTAAGATTGCAGCTCCAAGATGCGAAACTTGCAGTGCCTGATCTTGAAAAATCCGCAAAAATATTCTGGCAGCGTTTAGAAGCAGGTGAAGCCATTTCAGATTTAACCGCTCGCATGAAACGTGCGGCCGAGTCCTTTTTGAAAACACGAGAAGCCATGGCTGCAGAAAATTCAAATAATGCTAATACAGAGCAGCTTGCAGATGTGGAAGCCAATTATCATTTCCTGAAATCGGGATTGAGTCGCGCGCTTCAAAAATATTTTGAACAGAATCAAATCCTTGCGCAGGACCAGCACGCGCCAGTTGGCATTGATGTTCCTCAATCAAGTGACGCCACGCTTCTCAAATCTTTAATTGAAGAAACCTTTTCAGGTTCTCAAAATTGGGTGGATGGGCCGTACCTGAGTTCGCTTGATGCGAAGCGCGGCTCGTCCGTACTTTCTCAGGCATTTTCAGTTTTCAGAAAACTCGGATTCAAATCAGCCCAGCTGGATCGTGATCTTCGAGTGCTTGGGAAAAAAGATCATGGGGCCAAGCGCCAAATCGGTCTCATGACTTTAAGTCAGCCTCATGTTGAGGCGAAACTTCCTGCAGGAATTCAGCTCATTACGCACGAAGGCGCTGAGCTTCGTTTTGAGGATTTGAACGCACTCGAACAGCAGGGGCTTTTACTCCTGAAGCAATTTGAGGCCATTGCACTTTGGCTCGGGACAACGCCGGCCGAGCTTTTAAAAGATCAGCCTGAGGTTTTTCAATTCTTCCAATATCAGAAGCGGGAGGCCGGGGTCATTAGTTTCAGTCTCGAGCGTTTTCGAAGTGAAATCCAGTCCCGTCACGTGATAGAATCAGCTGCATAAACAAAATTACAAATCCCAAATATCAATGACCAAACAAGCACCAAAATCCAATTTCCAAATTCCAAACATTGAAGTTACAAACAGGGCGTATTTTTTATAAAATTGAGAATTGTTTTTTGTAAATTGTAATTTGTTTGGAGCTTGGTGCTTGTGATTTGGTATTTTGAATTTGTTTGTAATTTGGGATTTGGTGCTTGGAATTTCATATGCGGGGTGAACGTGAAAAA
>CAZOOM010000164.1:0-2757 GCA_964581425.1 uncultured bacterium
GCCAGGTTCAATATGATTTTTCAGGGCGACCGATGCGAAAAAATTGCCATTTTGGACGCTCCAAATAATAAAATAGTTCTAGAATCCTCAAAACTTCTGTGCTTTTTTCCCCATTTAGACAGCATTTTCAAAACTATAAATATTGATCAAAATAAATAAAAAAAGATCTTTATTATCTGAGCAGATGTAACAATTATCAAAGTAACCTATATGTTAGCTTCATAGAGCATGATTTAATTTTGTGGTCCAGTATCATCGGAAGCATTGATTAATAAAAATTAATAGATTATGCTTAACTATCATTAACTAAGGAGAAAATTAAGCATGTTGGGTAAACGTACAAAAAATGGGTTGCGTACATACGCATGCATGGTGCTTATTGGTTTTACTTATTCCCAAGTTGTTTGGGCTGATGCGCCCCAATATAGCAAATCATCATCAGGTGTTTATCAACCTGTGATGCAAGTCGACAAAGCTGCTGAAGAAATGTTAGAAAAACAATCAGATAGTGAAGTCAACGAGTCAGCCACTGAGTGGGAAAATCCGCTCTCACTCCCAGACCACCCCTATGCTTCTTTGGAAGAGGAGATCGCAACGTTTAATTTCGATAAAGAATCATTCTTTCTGCTGGAATCAGAACGGCAAGAGGTGATTCAGATTGCAGACCTTTTGCTAAAATCTTGGGACAAGAATGGGATTACAGATGTGCGGCTGGTTGTCCAAAGAACTGAAATGGCAGCGGGAGAGTATGCAAAAAAGCATCGTGAAGGCATTGAAAGCGTAGGATCGACGGTCAATCGTTTTTGGCTGAGCGAGAACAAGAATCAGGCGGCTGATAAATTGACGGAAATGGCATTTAAGTTGGCGGCTCAAAAGTTGCAGCAAGGTTTATTAAAAACACAAGAAACCATTTTTAAAGCCAAGACTCGAACGAGCCAAAGCAGCCTCCTGGATTCTGTCCGAAAATATGAATCTGATGACAGAAAAAAAGCGGTTTCAAAACAAAAATTTGTAACACCCTTAGCTGGTGTTTCTCAATTCAACTCTTTATCTGACGACTCCCGTGCCGATGAACTTAAGAATCTCGCTGGGCAGTTTCTTGCTCTCAGCCCTGTGGAGGAACAACATCCCTTTGTCGATATGCTTATTGCTCCCAGGTTGAGATTTCCGTCGCTTATCTTGCCTGAAAAACAAGATATCATCTCAGATTCTCAAGGGCTAGGCCGTGAAAAGGAAGAGGCCGGCCATCGTGAGATCGAGAGATCGGAGACAATTTCATTTACGGCAGAAGGGAAACTCTACGAAAAACTTTCGCATCAAATTATGGGAACGCGAGTTCCTAAAGAACAGACTTCCGCCTCAGACACAAAACCTATTCTTCAATCATAGGATAACCCCCATCAAGGATTTTATTTTACGTGGGAGTCGGGTGCTTTTGATTGGCGTGATGCTGACTGCCTTACCCTCTATTGCACAGGCTTTCCAGGATGAAAAATTGCTCAAGGATTATCGCCAAGCTTTGTCGCTTGCCGAGTCGCTTAAACTCCGTGAGTCAGATCCCTACCAAATTCTGCCTCGCATGCGTGAGATTAGCCAGGATATTTTGGCAGAGCATTTTCCAGAAGCAGCGGAAAAACTCCAAGGTGTGTTCCGGGATATTTCAATCCAGCAAAAATATGCACCGCCACAGGAGACCAAACAAACGCGCACGTCATGGCATGAGGTCTACTTTGAAATATTTCAAAAATTCGCACTCTTGTCTTTGCTGGCTTTTATCATCTCTGTTGTTCCGGGAATAAAAACTGCATTGATGAAAAAACAGAAAATTTCAAATTACGGTACGATAACGGTTCTCTTTCTGATGATTGGATTTGGATTATTTGATCAACTTCGAGACCTTGCGAGATTTGGGCAATCCACGTGGATGTTTATTGATATCCAAGCCATTCTTGTGGTATTTGCGGGTATTCTTCTTGGAGGCGCTCCTGCACTATTAATGCTTTTGGCATTCAGCGCTTTTCGTTTTGGTTTTCATCCTGATTGGTATCAAGCATTTCCAGCACTTGGCACAGCAGGTATTTTAATTTTTTGGATTCGAAGACCGGCGGTTCAAAAATGGACGGCAGTAGCGGTCATCTCAGGCATTGCGATAGGTTTTATTCATGCCTGGCTTCTCTTTTCGCCCATGCTTCCTTGGACTTCTGTAGCCAGTGTTTCAATGATGCTAGTGACCCTTGTGGTGCTTGAAGCGACTGCCTGTGCTCTTCCGGTGACTATTTTGAGTGGGCTCGTGAGGCATGAATATTATCAAGAAACAGAGAAGCAATATTTAAAAACGCGCTTGCTTTTTCTTCAAGCGCAAATCAATCCACATTTTATTTTTAATGCTCTGAATACTGTGGCCGCTGTTTGTACACAGGAAAAAGCTGAAAAGGCAGCCTCTTTAATTTGTAGGCTCTCGGATTTTCTAAGAAATATTGCTCGCAGATCCGAGGAAACGGTTCGCATCAAAGACGAAATAGACACTATTCGGGCGTATTTGGATTTGGAACAGGCTCGGTTTGGTGATCGCATGAAAGTTGTGTATCAGCAAAATGTTAGCGCTGAAACTTTAGAAGAGAGAATTCCTCTTATGATCCTGCAGCCGATTGTCGAAAATGCAGTCAAACATGGTGTTGCAAAGCTCCAATCAGGCGGGCTCGTGGAAGTGGTTTTGATTCAAGAAAATGATATTCTTCGGGTGGCAATTTCTGATAA
>CAZOOM010000165.1:0-2086 GCA_964581425.1 uncultured bacterium
GCTTAAGCATGAATCCAAACATGAAGAAGCCCGGTCCATGCTTGGGAGTTTTCAAGCTTTCGGCATTGAGGAAGCCACACGATTAGCCTGGTTAGCCGAGGATAAAATTAATCTCGGTCAGGAAACCGAGGCGCGCGAGATCTACAGTCAGGCCATTTCTTTAGATCCGGATTTTAGCGGAATTTATAGTACCTTTGCTTTTCATTATGAATGGGAGGGAAAATTTAAAGATGCCATGCGGGAGTATGCGCTTATCAAGCGATTGATCCCACACGCCGCCTGGATTTCCATGGGTGAAGCGCGTTATTTTTTATCGAAGCGGGAGTTTCGCAAAGCTGCAGCGATTTACCAATCTGTCATTGAAGCTGAACCTCAACATGGCGAAGCTTTAAGACTCCTTGGAGAGCTTTATCTTTATTATGGAGATTTCGCAAAAGCACGAGTGTATTTAGAAAGATCTCAGCAGGTATTGCCTGAAGAACCGCAGACTTTTGTGTCTCTGGCTCAGTGCCTGATTTATGAAAAGAAATATGCAGAAAGCCGCAGCCTACTGCGAGAAGCCATGAGACGCGGTTGGCATAAGCCTAAAGTGTATGACGTCATGGCCGAGTCTTACTGGCGTGAAGGCCGCTGGTCGCTTGCATGGCAGAATTATTTTGAAGCCGTACGGCTGTGGATGATTATTTGGAAATTCAAAATTCAAGAAATTTTACGCCAATGGGTGGAAACTTGATGATGACCGAAATGTCAAAAATGTCACGCCGTTCTGATTTAAAATGGTCTTTAGTTGAAGATCGGGCAGTCTTAGTTGATGATGCCGAAGGAAAAGTTTATCAGCTGGACGAACTTGCAACATTTATATGGCAGAGGCTTGACGGTCATCAATCATTAAAGCAAATACTGAATGAGGTTTTGGAGACATATGAGGTTGAACTTAAGAAAGCTAAGCGACATTTGTTTTCTTTTTTGCAGGAACTTCGTTCCAAAGATTTAATCAGTTGAGGGATTGTGATAACACAAATCAATGACATTTCTGGAGATGATTTCTTAAATCATCTAAAAACAAAATCAGGACACGGACGATATCCAGTCAAGTGCCAGTGGGAAGTCACGTGCCGTTGTAATTTTCGTTGTGTCATGTGTTACACCGATTGCTTTAATCGTGCTGATCTTATTCAGACAGAACTGTCGACTGAAGAAATTTTCCGAATCATGGAGGAAATGAAAGACGCGGGCCTTCTTGAGATGACCTGGACTGGCGGGGAACCCATGGCGCGTCCTGATTTTGAATCCATCTATATTAAATCAATCCAGTCTGGTTTCTTGACTACGGTTTTTACCAATGCCAGCTATATCAATGAACATTGGATCCAAATTTGGAAACAGTATCCTCCATTTAAAATTGAAACAAGCGTTCATGGGATAACGGACTCATGTTTTGATGCGGTAACTCAAATCCCTGGTTCCAGGAGTAAAGTTTTTCATGCGATTGATCTTGCTTCTCATGCAAATATTCCGTTGGTGGTGAAGCTCACTGGGAGTCAGCTGAATCAGTCCGAAATTGCAGCCACGATCCAATGGCTCCGTGACCGAAAAATCGCGATGCGTTTTGGATGATTTTTAAGACGCGATTTACTTTGAAAAGAATTTAACGAACTTCAACTTTCAGATGCTGATCTCAGAGATATCATTATTGCGGATGCTGAACTTGATCAGGAATCGTCGCGCTATTTTCCAAGCGCGGGAGCGTTGGCGCCTGTCTGTCATGAAGGTAGGATACAGTTTCATGTGGATGCTTATGGTAAGCTTCAGCTTTGCTCCAATAACCGAGTCGATAGTTTTGATTTAAGAAAGGGGTCTTTTTATGAAGCGTTTTATCATGCCTTGCCGCACTTTGGGTGCGTGAGAAAAAAACTAAAAAAATCTTTGGAACTAACCCTTTAGGTGATTGGCAGCGTATGGATGTTCAAAAGTCTTATCAGGATTTTTCCGCTTCGGTGCACGAGCGCGCTGGTTCAACAAAAAAAATCATTAAAGCGCAGATCGAGTTAACTTATGGATGTAATCTCCACTGTGTCCACTGTTA
>CAZOOM010000165.1:2096-2576 GCA_964581425.1 uncultured bacterium
AAATCTCCGCAAGCAAATGCCTACTTCGCGAGTTTTTGCATTGCTTGATCAACTATATCAGGAAGGCATTTTGTGGGTTTGTTTTACTGGAGGGGAGATTTTTTTTCGCAAGGACTTTCTCGATATTTATGAGTATGCATGGAATAAAGGGTTTCTAATTACCATCTTCACCAATGCGACTTTACTCAATCCGGAAATCATGGATCGACTTAAAAGTAAGCCGCCATTTTCCATTGAAGTCACTTGCTATGGAGCGTCTAAGCAGGTTTATGAAAGTGTTACCCGTGTTCCGGGGAGTTATCATCGTTTTATTCAGGGAATCGAACTCTTGAGTAGTTCAGGTCTTCCGATTAAACTTAAAGCCAGTATCTTAAGTCTCAATGTTCACGAATTGCGGGAAATGCAGATGCTAGGTAGTTCGCTAGGAGTTGTTCTATCAGCTAGCGGCATCGTTTATCCAAAGTTAAATGGGGCCCTCTC
>CAZOOM010000166.1:0-2508 GCA_964581425.1 uncultured bacterium
TCTTGGAATTTATCGATGCAAAAACCCGCATGGAAGAAATGGAAGAATGGATCCGCAAAATTTTTGCCGGAAGTTCCGAGGCGGAAATCGAACGGGCCAAGTCCCTCGTCCAAAACTTTATCGCATCCGAATTCTTTTCAAAACTTAAACAGGCCAAGCGTGTTTACCGGGAACTTCCGTTCGTCTTGAATGAACGTCACGGACGGATCTTTGGCGTGATCGACGTCCTTTTTCAAAATCGGGACGGATCTTGGTCTGTCCTCGATTACAAAACCTCGGCGGGAGATACAAAGAAAGTCGAGTCCGGCGCTTACGACATTCAGCTTTCTATTTACGGCCTCGCTGTTCAGCGTCTTCTGAAGACGGCGCCGCGTGAGGGCCTGATTCATTTTCTCGGCAACAACTGGACCTATCACGCTGAATACTCCGATTCGGTTCTTAACACTTTCCAATCTGACCTCCGCACTCTTCAAGATTCCCTTCTCCCGTCTTTCCTTTAGAGCGAAGACTCCAGGTATTTATACAGTCAGTGACACTTTTTTCGCGGAATACTTGTCTATAACAATAGACAAAACATTTGACGCACCTTCTGTCATGAAATTAACGGAGAATTCTATGAAAAAACTTTTTTCAGTGATACTTTGCGGGACACTCATTTTCTCAGGATGCTCGGCCTTTCGCTCATCAACGCAGTCTGTTTCGGTGACAACGGATCACCCCGATGCTGAAATTTATATCAATGGAATGCTAGCGGGAAGAGGGGTGGCGAGTATGCCTGTAAAAAGGGATGAAAATGTTCAGATTATGGCACGCAAAGACGGGTACATTCCGATGCAAAAATCGATTGGTCACAGCCTTAATACAACTGGGATTCTAGATATTATCGGAGGATGTCTCATCCTGGTGCCCTTCTTTGGACTGTTGGCTGCGGGTTCGCAAAGTCTGGATGAAAATCATGTCAGCGTCATGATGCTTAAATCCTGATGGAGAGAGGTACTCCACTGCAAAAGGTACCAGGTCACTTATCTGACCTGGTACCTTTTGCTTGGTGTGGATTCAACGGTGCCTGGCACCATTGCACCATTGCAATTTCGATCAACGATTAGCATTTTGTATCAGCGCCATCAACGGATGAAGTTGCTGGCTCAGGATCAAGTGCAATGGAGCTGTCCTGATAAAGATCGAGCACTGGCTAAAAGGATTCGGATATTATCGGAAGTGCTCTTGAAAAGGGTGGGGGGGGGGGTGGTACATTTGCAAGACGTTTACAAAACTTCCCAAGGAGAAAAATCTCAATGAAATCTCAGAAAAAAATCACCCGTAAAATTTTTGCGCTCAGCGCGAATTTCTTTTTTATCGCCTCCCAGTTTTCGGGCATGCCTCTTTTTGCAGAACCTTTGACAGCCAAACAAACAGAAGAACTCCGTCTGGTGGTGGAGGCGAGTCCACAGTTCATTGCCAACGTTCCACAGACAGCAAATGTACCAAGCGGATCGCTTGTACCAGAGTCACCGCTCAGTAAAATTGAGACGGTCGTTGAAATCAAACCAGCCCTTGCCAGTACCTCAAAAGTTGTAGTGACTGAGAGCGCTGTGTCGATCGGCCAGGGGACGAGCGTCAAACTTTATTCGGATGGTTCTTATGAGATGACTTATCAAGGAAAAACTTATTCGAGCAACAACGGTGAAGTCACTCTCGTTGATGAAAAATCTGGATCGACGCGTCTTAAACTCTCTTTCGCCCAGGGCGAGCTTCAGAAAATTGATGTGATAAGCCAAACCGGATTTCTTGCTGCCACGATCCAGATGGAAAAAGTGAACGGGGAAACACGCGTTCAAAGAGTGAAGGCCTTTTATCCTAGTGGCAGCGGCGGGACTGATTATACGATCGATTTTGATTACACGAACCAGACAGCGCTTTCCCGGGTCATGGATATGTATGAGGTGAGAAAATACTTTTTGCAAAGTAATGCCGATTTTGCCAGCATCATTCGTTTCAAGGGTGGCCTGCAGCATCCGATAGCTGCCATCTGGCAGCTTGGGCGCGGTCTTCCGAAATGGCTGAACTATAAAAATACTGCTGCCAGTGACGGCTCCCGGTTTTTTGTCGCCGTAAGCGGAACGAATGTCGAGGGGTGCGCTTTTGGTTGGGATGCTCCCTGCTTTACCTCAACCCTCGATTCCCAGAAGCAATTTAGTTTTTCCATCCTGCAATCTGTCGGCCAGCCCAAAGTCTATCTTGGGAAAGTCAGTGCGGCAGGCATGGTGACTTTGAAACTGCAGAGTCCTGTTGTAGCGGAATATTCGATTGCGATCGGAACAGAAACAAGCGTGAAGCTTTTCTCGGATGGGAGTTATGAGCTTTATCATATGGGTAAGACCTTTAAGAGTGACGTTCACGGCGTTATCAAGACCTCCGACGGCGGGATTTTTAAAATTAATTTTGATTTGGATCAGAAACCGGTGTCGTTTACGTTTGATAAAACCGTCACATTTGGAAATCAAGTCT
>CAZOOM010000167.1:0-2445 GCA_964581425.1 uncultured bacterium
GCCCTTGCTCGCCAAGCCTTAGAAGAAATGGCAGGAAATGATTCAGAGCTTCTTTATTTGGTAGCAAGCGAAGCCCTCAAGCAGACGACTTATGTTGGCACCTATTCATGGGCGCTAAATCTGCTGGTGAGATCACAGCACCCAGGTGCCTATTTACCCATTTTGCCTTGGCTGAAATATGATTCTGGTGGAGGTGAGGGGCACTACGATGATGTGGAGGCTAAGGAAGCAGCGGTCGCTCTTGATCAACTGAATCTTAGCCGAGAAGCTAAATTGGAAGCTGGTAAAACGGCATTGGCTAGTCCTTGGAACGTGGTTATGTTTTGGGGAGCCCATCGGTTAGGCGAAATTGATCATAGGGATGCTCAAGCTGCCTTAGAGCAGGTGGCTAAGACCACGACACATGCAAATTTGCGGCGACTGGCCGAACTTTCACTGCAAAAAAGTAAACTGCTTGAACAAATAATTCCTCTCCGAGAACAAATGTCTGATGTTGAAACGAGGGATCCCTCTCAGCCAGCTGCTGCCGATGATGGTCGTTATGAGTACGAGCGGATCGCAGAATTTGGCACCGTAGAAAACGGCCTTAGTTTGACCAGGTCTAGGCTGGAACTTGAACTGGATCCTCTTGAAAGTCAGCTTGTGCCCATTGATGCAGAACGTAATAAAATTCTTGGAACTCAATTCCGCTCTGAATATCGCCGCGCTACGTTGAAAAATCAATTCCAAAATTGGGGGCAGATGGCCAATCCGCTCTCCGAAACTCGCAGCAACACATTTCACGGACTTCAGGTATCACGTGCAGAACTCAGAACGGATTTTTCGCAGTTGACGGATGAGGCGCTGGATCAAGCGGATGATGCACAGCTTAAAACTTGGTTGCGTGAAATTGCGACTGAAGGAAATGCGATTGGTAAGCGTGCCCGAGCGGTTCTTGAAAGCTTTGGTAAACCAACTGATGTTGAGGACAGACTCTCGGGGCTGCTTGCTGCGCGTGGTGTACCCACTTCTGAATCTCACTCAGAAAAACCATCAGAGTTAGATTTAATAGCCGCTCGCGATAATGCCGTAGGTGTTATTCATGAGTTTTCTTACAGTCTGGACGGTTCTGCTCTTCGAAGATCGATGAATGAGACAGTCCAAAAATTTCTTGATAGTTCGGAGCCTCTACTCGACGAACTAAGCCGTCTTACCGAGCCATTTGCTCAAGGCGACAATGCTCAAGTGGCGCGAATCAATGAGATCTTAAAAGCAGTCAATGCCATTTGTCCTCGCGGTGAAAAACTTCGCTCAATATATCATCCTATCCAGGATGTCATCTTAGGAAAAACATCTAGCGCTATCACGACTTGGTTAAATTTATGGATTCAAAATCACGATGAAAAAGCGGTTAACTACGTTCGAGATAAAAAACTGCTTCAAGATTACTTAAAGCAATTCGAAATTCTTCGTGAGCTTTTAAATCAAAATAAACTCGGCCAGCTTCAAAAATATTACGACGGTAATCGCTTTTACGCTCAACCCGTTCGGTACGCCGGAAAACGGCGTGCGGAATTAAGATCTGATTCGATCAAAAAAGCAAAAGAAGCGGTTCTTGCTCAGCTAGCTCGCTTGCCTGACGAGTGGTTCACTCTTTCCTTTGAAGAGAGCGATGGTAAATTGTCTCTTCCGTTTTCTCTTTATTCAAAGGGCATTCTTGGAGAAGGTTTGAAATTATCTCAGGATGCAGAGGCTCTGAGCGCTGTGATCCAATATTTATCAGATAGAATTAGAGAACTCGGAGCTAGGTTTACGACAAACGATGAATGGCGCATCCAAAGTTTGCGTTTTAATGTCACTCAAGAGCTTTTATTTCAGATTGCAGGTGAATTCGAAAAGATTAAATCTGAACTTGATCAAGACTCAGAAAGCTTAAGTCCTGAAGCAGCTGGAACCAAAGTACCTGTCCGTGCTGAAAGCCGTGCTTTAGCCGCGGATCATCATCCGTATGCTCGCGCACAAGCCGAATTTTATGAAAGAGTCCGTCAAAATGTTGAAACAAGAATCCATGAACTCATTTCTTCAGGTAAGGGTCTTCCAGTAGTGTCTAATCCTGATGTTATAGATATCAGTCTTAATACCGGATTTAGCCAAGTTGCGAGAAGTGCTTCTGATTTGCCTGATGATATCGAGGCGAAATTAGAAGAAGTCAGTGCAGAGATCGAAGAAAAGTTTCCAGAATATAAAATTCCTGAGCGTGGATTTTATCATCTGACGGTGTTTGAAGTGGTGCATGAGCTGCTTGCAGAAGGTGCTTCGAGTGCTTACGCCATTTCTCCCGAGTTGCGCGAGCAATTAAATAAAATTGTTGAGATTTGTCGCGCTCAGCTTCCGATGAAAGTGGTGCTTCAAGGAATCATGATGGGAGGCGACGGGACCATTTTTGCCAAGGGATATGTCGAAGGC
>CAZOOM010000168.1:0-2443 GCA_964581425.1 uncultured bacterium
CGCTATCTTCCTGCCTGTGGCTTTTATGAAGGGTATCATTGGTCGTTTATTTTTCCAGTTCGGAGTAACCATTTCAGTGGCTGTTGTCCTCTCCCACATTTAGGCGCTGTCTTTTTCTACCCAGCGCAGTTCTCAAATTATAGAGACAGGTGCTCATCACAACCCCCTGGTCAATGCCTTTGACTCGCTGATGGAAAAATTTGCGTCCTTATACAAGAAAGCTCTTCATTATTCACTGGGTCATAAAAAACTTATCCTCTTTTCTTCGATTGGCATTTTTTTATTTAGTATTTTTGCAGTGGCTCCGTTTCTTAGAAAAGAACTCATGCCCCCGCAGGATCAGAGCATGTTTCTCGCCAGGCTTCAAACACCGATCGGGTCCTCCATTGATTACACGAGCATGAAGTTCAAGGAAGCTGAGGCTATTGTGGCTAAGAGATCGGAAGTCAGACGATATTTGGTTGCGATTGGCGGGTTTGAAGGTGGCCGTGTTAATACAGGCAATTTATTTGTATCTCTTGAAGCACCTAAGGATCGAAAAAGGGATCCCAAAACAGGAAAAAAATTGTCTCAACAAGATCTCATGGATTATTTTCGAAATGAGTTTAACAAAATCCCTGATATTAAAGCAGTGTTCCAAGATCTTTCTATGAGAGGTTTTGCGGCCCAGCGGGGATTTCCTGTTGAATTCACCGTCCGAGGCCCGGACTGGGAAAAGCTCGCAGTTTATGCAAAACAAATTCAGGATGAAATGTCCAAATCAGATCTTTTTGTCGACGTAGATACAGACTACGTAGAAGGAATGCCCGAAGTTCGTATTTTCCCGGACCGCAACAAGGCCTTTGAAAGAGGTGTGAGTGTTGAGGCTATTGCAAAAACTGTGAGCGCCATGATCGCTGGTGAAAGAATCAATAAATACACGCACTCAGGCAGGCGTTATGACGTCCGCGTTCGCGTGATCCCTGAGCAAAGAAAGAAAATGTCAGATCTCGACTCACTCCAGGTTCGAAATAATCGTGGAGAACTTGTCAACTTAGCTGAGGTTGTGCGCTTGGAAAGCAGAAAGACCTTGCAAACCATCACGCGCCGAGGCCGTGAGCGAGCGATTGGAATTTTCTCCGGTGTCCGCCAAGGAAAATCTCAAGCAGCTTGCTTAGATAAAGTTCGTGAAATCGCCAAACGCGTGCTTCCTGAAGGCTATCATGTGGTCTTAAGCGGAACCAGCCAAACGATGATTGAATCCTTTCAGAGTCTTTTTGTGGCTTTGATTTTAGGAATCATTATTGCTTATATGGTTCTGGCTTCTCAGTTTAACCATGTCATTCACCCATTCACAGTTCTTTTGGCCATGCCTTTTGGAATTTCCGGAGCTATCTTTGCACTCTACATTGCAAATCAATCTCTCAATATGTTTAGTTTTATAGGATTAATTCTCTTGATGGGAATTGTCAAAAAGAACTCCATTCTGATTGTGGAGTTTACCAATCAGCTTCGGGAAAAAGGCCTCAGCCCACTCGATGCTTTAAAGGAAGCTTGCCCGATTCGTCTGCGTCCGATCATGATGACCTCGGTATCCACCATTGCCGCAGCGATTCCCCCAGCCCTGGCGCTTGGTCCTGGCGCAGAAACTCGAATCCCTATGGCCGTGGCCGTTATTGGAGGCGTAACCCTCTCCACAGTGCTCACGCTAGTGGTGGTCCCTTGCGCCTATTTGGCCCTTGTCCCCTTGGAGAAAAAATCCGGGTGGCTGCGTCTTCTAGTAAAATCAAACCGATTTAAAGAAGCGCACATTGAACCACGCGTAGAAGTGGTCCGGGGATGGATTTCTAAAAAATTACCGCGCAGCAAATAAATCTTCAGAACTAAAAAGCGCGCTAGGCCTTCTTAGCTTCTGATTCTTCTTGAACCGCAGTGTTTGACACCACAGGCGCTTGGGCAGGAGCTTCGGATGCCTGAGTCGCTGGCGGTATTTCTTTTTTAATTCCGTGAAAATCCTTGTCAGCAGTTTCAGGCGCTTTTTCTGCTGTTGGCATTGACGCTTCTTTTTTTTGCTCTTCAACTGAGGCCGCATTTGTATTTTGAACCGCAAGAATAGCAGGTGCAGGCGGAACATCAGGCGCTATCTCTTGTTGAGTCCCCTCAGTGCTTGGGCGAGGATTGGAAGACGACTTTGAAAGCTTGACCGCTAACGGAAGTGATAAAGCTGCTTTATATTTTCCAAGTCCTGGGTCAAAATAAGAAACAGATATCGAAGGAATACTGAATTCTCCTTCATTTGAAGCCTGCAAATTAACAAAAAAAACTTTCTTCATTTTACAAATTCCCTCAATTGTAAAAAAGGGGCTCAACTGTTCTTGATTAGAAGAACCGGTCAAACCCTCAGGGAATTTCAACTCCGGAAGCTTAAGCTGACTCACATCCCCCGTACCAACAACTTCAATAC
>CAZOOM010000169.1:0-2411 GCA_964581425.1 uncultured bacterium
TCCTAGCACTACATTGGGAAAAAATTCCGCGTTGGACATTAGCTTTGAGCCTTGCCGCTGTCTTTATTATCACCGCAGGCCTTGCCGGCTTAGCTTTATTGTTAGAATACCATCTCGCTACTCCGATTTGGCATTTTTATCATTATCCAATTTCGTTCTGGGCAATTTTAGGGATCACAATGGGAACCTCTCTCTATGGACTGCTGAAAACCGCTCCGACACGAAGTCTTATTTGTCCGTCGATTCTACTCCTCTATCTTTGCTATGCTGCCTTCCTTTGGCCTTTTGATGGCCAACTTGGGCAGTTTGATCAGAGTGCTCGTGAAGCCATTCTCAACAAAAAAATTTGGGTGCCCGTGAATTTCAACGCTCGCGAAGAATCTTACCGTTTTTTACTCCCAGAAAGTCCTACCCTCCTTCCTTACGATTACAAAGAGAGCATCACCATTGATGCGATGAAAGCAAAACTTCCTCGATTTATTGTTAGCCTCCCACTAACCGACCAGAGCGGCGAGAACCTTCAAGGCGCGCGCTTATTAGGACGACGACTCAATCTCATTGACAGGTTTAATGCTCAAGAAACTCAAGCCATTTTGAAGGGGAATATCTCGAAATATCTTTTTCATCAAGATCTGTTGATCGAAAGAAATTAACACCAGTGCCTGTAGAGAAACATTTATCAATAAATGATTTATCTCTGATTTTCTTATAGGCATTGGGGTTAGAGCCCTCTCATACCATCTTCAATCTCCCTTCTCCTTAGACACAGGCACACAACTCTAGCTATCATAACAAAAGCAAGTATTGCATAAATGGGATCAATGAAATAATCCCAAAGATTCGTTGAAGACTTGAATTGGAAGGCAGAAGCTACCAGCGCCAGCAGGAGTAAAATTCCAAATTTATTTTTTCTCCAGAGTAAAAAAAGAGCACTCCCCGCGACAGTGATTACAAAGCCATTGCATGCCCACCCCCAAGCGTAAGTGTCAATGCGTGTGAGACCCAACGCAGAAGGATACAAAACCAAACTCGCTACCACTCCAAAAATCGATACCACTCTCCAATCACGCGAAGAAAAAAATTTTCGGCGAAAGATTTTTTCAAGAAGAACAACAAGAATAACTTCGGAAAATAAGATACTCATACTATCACAAAATAATCCCCATCTGAAACCCTAACACCAGCGCATTTGGAATCTTTCCCGTTCCGCCTGGGTTAATAATCCACTGCAAGTCAGGCTGAATATAGCTGTACTTCGTTGTGTTGATACGGTAGGCCGCTTCATAAACAAGTTCATATGTTGGATTAACATGATTTTTTGTTTGTTGAACCCCCGCATATGTCGTACTGATATCACCGTAAGCACATCCCAAAATGGTAAAATCATTCCGCCGAGTTGGAATCAAGCCAGTGTAGACAAGGCCGCTATTGGCCTGAAAGGGTATGAGTGCAATGTTATCTTGAGGCGCCAAGGTAAAGGCCGTCCAAGCCGTTAATCCTTCATTGCTCATCAAATTTGGTCGATAAATAGTTTGATCACCATGCCAATAAAACCCATACGCATTTGGTATTCTTGAAGTCGAATTGAATTGCGAATATTCAAACGTGGAATAATAACTCCCCATCCAATAATGGCCGACAAAACCTTTGGGAACAGGAGTTCCTGGCGTTTGTCTGGCAGAGCGATGTTGCTCGGTATTTGTTAAAAAGGGCGGATTCGTATCAGAAGGAGAAGTAGGTTTAAAAAATTCTGGATCCCACTCATATTGAGCTAAGAGCATGACTCCATCATTAGGATAAAAATCCCAATTCAATCCATTCACTGAATTTTTCGTCACTTGATAAGCGCCCATACGCAAGATTATCGATTCAGGAAGTTTGAATTTTGCTCGCGTTGCCCAGACAGCATTCGGAGGGCAAGAAAAACCAGCGTCAAGACTCAATGAAAAAGGACGCCCATCAATCGCACGGTTCATGTAGAGCCAGTAGAGAGGAGAAGAGTCAAAATCGTCTGCTGCAACAAAGCGTCCTGTTTTGAAATTTATTTTATCATCAAGCTCTTTTTGCTCGAAGTAGAGTTGATAAAAATGAAATGTTTGTGTATTGACATTTCCTCCATAAACCTGCTGCACCGGAAAGATGTTTTTAAGATTTTCTTTGGTAAGACTCTCTCCATCACGTTGAAGACCACTAATCACAAAATAGCCATCTTTCCAACCGATTAATTTTTCTGTCTTGAGCAACAAACTGAAAGCGATGTTGTCACAGTAAGTAAAACCTCCAGGGTATTTTCCTCCGACAGGATTTCCTGCACTATCGGAAACATAGGTGATTGAGGGCTCAATTCCGTGCTCTTTAAAGGAATCTAAACTTCCAAGCATACTACTCGAAGCATATTGATATTCCAAAAG
>CAZOOM010000170.1:0-2403 GCA_964581425.1 uncultured bacterium
CGCTGTACCAGCTCAAGGGTTTGCTCGGGCGCTGACAAACACATCTGCATGCATTGACAAGCTGCTGCGCGATCATCTGGGACACGGCGATCAAAAAGAGCGCTCCACTCTCACAACCACAATCAGATCGGGCTTTTTGTCGGCCGCTTGTAGTTCAAAGGGTAGTTCTTTGAGCTTGTCTACCCAGTGGCCAACATAGCGGACCTCGGCGAAGGTGGCATTGAAATAGGGTCTGAGCCCGTTGGCAAAAGAATCCCCAAGCACCCACACGCGCTTATCCGACAGCGAGGCCGGATTGGTCACCACCATGGGCTGACCAAAAGAGGTGATTGGCTGATCCGGGATTGCCTTTTCTATCCAGGCTGGTTTTTGTTTCCAAACCACATCCCAGTTATCCCCAGGACGGATGGGGAAATTCTTCTTCCCGGAAATCTCAATCAAATCCCCCCCCCGGAGAGGCCCTTCTCGAAATTCAACCTCCGGAATCGGAAGCTTCAGAAGCCTCGAAAATCCAGAATAGCTCAGGAACGCCCCCTTAGTGTTCCAGTGCGTATCGGTTCTCCAGTACAGAAGACCTTCCTTCTCTTTGAGTTCAAGCAACTCATCCGTTGGATCATAAAAGATGAGATTGGGAACCTCTTTAAGCCTGTCCCAATATAAACTGCCGTATCTGCGTGCGGAAGGCACCAATTCATCTGGCAGATTTTCTGGATAAATGGTGGATTTATTGGGCCCCAGAAATAAAACAAGCTCGATATGGCTCATTGCTGCCGCAGCAGCAACTTTAGAAAATTCCTCTTTGACAACATTCACCTGAGCATCATTAGGCTCACTCGCCATCTTTATCTTTGCAACAATATCGTTGTAGGAATTTCCCAAATACAACCAATCATTCTTCCCACGCAACCAAGACAAAGAGGAGCCAAACGCATGCTCAAACCCCTTCCTTTTGACTAGCAATTTTTGATATTCATGCGAATCCGAAAAATTTCCCTTCCACAAAAGCACACCGACTACACCAATCACAGCCATCAACGCGCACAACATCACCACGCTGAATCTTGGGCTTTTATTTCCATGCCTCAATGGCCTCTCGATCATTTTAACCGAAAGCCAAGCAAGAAAAATGGCAAACAAGACCGCCATTGTTCGAACATCGCGCGCAGGCATTCCATTTTCAAGGATTCTGGCGAATGAAAGTATCGGCCAATGCCAAAGATAAAGCGGATAACTTATCAATCCAAACCAAACAGCAACTTTATTCGAAAGTATATTTCGATTAATCCATGCCTCCGGCCCAGCCGCGATCATCAGCACAGTCCCCAGCACTGGTAACACGGCCCACTTTCCAGGAAAAGCCATGTCCTTCGTGATCCTCCAAAAACCATAGAGAAGCAAGAAAAATCCGAGGAATGAAACAATATTAATTACGGTGTTTTTTCCAGCAAAGAAGACGCCATCTTTTGCCGTCCCCAGGAGATAGGGATTGAAATTTGCAAAACCACCCAAAGAGATATTTTTCTTATAAAGCACAAACCAAGCCAAAACACTCCCACTCAACAATTCCCAGAATCTTGTTTGCGGCAAAAAAAATGTGGCAATCGGGTCCCTTTTAACCCCATTCAGGTTAAGAAAAAGTGAAACAAAAAAGATCGAAAGAGCAATCACCAATAAATTGAATCGCCTCCTCCATGCAAACCAAAGAAGCACAGGCCAAACAATATAGAACTGCTCCTCAATACCCAAACTCCACAGATGCAAAAGCGGCTTGGTTTCGGCCGAATTATCAAAATATCCAGCCTCACTCCAAAAGACAAAATTTGAAAAGAAACCGGCGCCTGCAACGGTGTGCTTACCCAACTGATTCAACTCTTCCGGAAGCAGCGCCATCCAGCCAAAACCCAAACTGACGATCAAAACAACAGCCAGAACAGGAAAAATTCTTTTTATGCGACGATAATAAAATTCTGAAAACCTGAAATTCCCACTTTCGAGATTTTCAAAAATAATCGTAGATATTAAAAAACCAGAAATAACAAAAAAAACATCAACGCCGACAAATCCACCCTTTAACCAGGAAGGGAAGGCATGAAACACAACCACAGACAATACAGCCACAGCCCTCATACCATCAATATCCGGGCGATATTTTGGATGTGATAGATGTGAATTTGATACCATCACTATTTTAAAGCCCCAAATTCCAAGTAAACCCATTCCGCACATAGCATGCGGCGCATAATATATCCCAAAAATCCACTTGCTTCATATCAACACATCGAAAGAAAATGTATCGGCGAGTGCACCAATTGGCCTGGAAAATCAGACCATGGATCGATCCCTCTATCAACGTGAATGAACTCACCGCGAGCATTTTTGTAATTTTTTTTGACAAAGCAGCGT
>CAZOOM010000171.1:0-2337 GCA_964581425.1 uncultured bacterium
GCTCAGGATGTTTGCAACAGTTTAAGGACAATCCTCGAAACTTTTCGGAGCAACGCCAACAGCCGGATCAAATGAGCACAACGGATGCGGAAGCCGCCTGCAGTTCTGTTTGTAGCGATTCATAAGCGACCTTAGTAATAGCTCCCCCTAAAAGAGTTTTTAGAAAACTATAAAATAGGAGTAAATAGAAATGAAAAGAACAAAAATAATTCTAGCTGTCGTAGTGACCTCCATACTTCTATCAGCCTGCGCTCGATATACGGATCTCGTTCAGGAAGGGAAAGTCGTTTTGGAGGTTATCCCAACTCAAGGAGCTGTAAAAATGACAGGGGTTAGGGTTGCAGAAAAGAAAGCTAAGCTCCAAGTTTCTGAATTGGAAGTTTCCGGATATGTTCAACGCGTAGGTGCAGGCATATCCCAAGGCCACATTGATGTTGCGATATTAAGTCCAGACAATCAAATTTTGGCTATGGGCAGCAGTCGTTATATCTCGTCGGTTTCCCGACAGAGAGCACGGCGACGATCTCTGTTTAAAGTTCAATTTTCTGAAATTAAGCAGGTGAATTATCATGTTCGTGTGGCTTTCCATCCCCAGTATTTAAGTGATCGGACTAGTTGCGGAAATAATCAAGCCTATCTACGTTGAGGGCAGAAATTTTTTTCATGAGTCGCCAAAGAAGCATTAACCCTTGGCAGTAAATCATGTTTGGACAAAATCAGAAAAACATGTAAGGTTATGAGCGCTACAGGGTTGATTCGAGGCTTTATCTATTGCCATTTCAAACGCCGGCTTAAAGGATAATCGTATTGATATTCAGGTAAAAAAGGGGAGAGGAAAAAAATGTTTACAGTACTTTCTGCCGGGAGTATCATCAACCATTGTGATTAATTTTCGGAATCGCATTATTTCTGCTTTATTAATTTTAGCTTTTATCCCCATGCTAATGGGGGTGTGTTGCTGCATAGAGGATGTTTTTTCAAGTCTCTTCCCTTCCTCCCATCTGCAAAAAGATCATCATTCTGATCATGCTTCAGATCAAGGGGATCATGGCTGTGGAGATTGCGAGCATGATTCGCTGATTGCGGTGAATCCTTCTAGTTTTACTGCGCTAGATTTTAAGTTAGTCTTCGCATCGATTTTTTCTCAGGTGCAAATAGTAAAAGCTGAGTCACTTTTATACAGGAATAAAAAACACAGCCTCTTCGATACCGGTCCACCTGGTCAATCGCCTTTTTTCAATACACCTGTCTTCTTACAGCTTTCAGTGCTGCGAATCTAGTCCCGCGCTTTGTCTTAGGGCTTTTATTTGGAGCTCTAAGATTAGCGCGGTGACCTGCTGATTATTTCTTTCGGACACCCATGTGCGGTGAAATCAATCAACCTTCATCACTTCTAGGTAGTTTCCAAACAATTTAGAAGTGCTAGCTGATTTTAGGTGTCAGTCGAGCTGCTTGAAAAAATTATTCCTGATTAACGAGGTGATTATGAAAAGACTTTTCTTCAAGCTAAGTAAAATTTTCTATTTAACACTGACTGGAGTTTCTTTATTCGCAGGATATTCTTCAGCACATGAGGGGCACGAAGCTATTTCAATTCAGCCAATGGCTGTTTCTTGGGGGCTCCGGGGAGTCGTAGAAATGATGAACCCCCACCCTTTATTTGTTCACTTTCCCATAGCGTTGCTTTTAGCTGGGCTGTGTTTTATATCTTGGGAAGCATCGTTAAGAAAGTAGATCTATTCATTGCGGGTAAGTGGGCGCTATTTTTTGGTGCAATGGGCAGTGGTGTTGCAGTTTGGAGCGGTTTGCAAGCTGCACAAACCGTGGTCCATGACAGTGAAATTCACCAAATCATAATAATGCATCAATATTTGGGAATCGGTATTTTAGTGCTTAGCGTATTGCTATCACTTTGGCTACTTGTTACTAAATCAAACATTCCTAAGCAGCGAGGCCTATTTTTATCTGGGCTGATCGCTTTAAGTTTAATGATTGTTCAGGCAGCGGATTTTGGCGGTCGTATGGTGTATGGAAGAGGCGTTGGAGTTCGTATAAAAAATGGGCTGATCGATACGGATAAAACAATGCTTCATGATCATGCATCAGATCATCATAAGTCCGTCTGAAGATGACTAGTTTGTAACGTAGCGCTGATTTTAAATTAATGGGTAATACAATCGAAAGGAGGTTCGAAAAGCAATTCTCAATAAAGTAACTTATCATCAATTTAAAACGGAGATAAACCATGAAGAAAGTTCCATTATTTGCAGCAGCTGTTATTGTAATGACCTTGTTGGCAAACATTTCAGCATATGCTGACGGTGATCATCATGAGGC
>CAZOOM010000172.1:0-2278 GCA_964581425.1 uncultured bacterium
ACCGTATTCGGGGAGAAGATAAAGGGGTCTCGGTGATCCAGGCAGATGACCGGTGGTTTGCACAAAATTTAATATTGGGTCGAATAAAACCTGGAAATCGTCTCCCTTAACTTGAGGCACTTCTCGAAATATCATAGTGGCCAAATCAGGTAGAGAACTTGCGTCAAGAGCCATCTCACCCCGATTCCATTGCCTCATCTTTTCAAGGATAAAATTTTGATAATTCCTCCGAGCTGCGGTAGAGCCTTTTACCACTATCCATTCAGTGAAAGTCTTTCGCCAAAGCATCATGAAGCTTCGCGAATATTCAGTTTCCGAAAAGGATTGAGTGGCTTCTATAATTTCCCAAGAACGCTGCGCAATATACCCATAGAGCTCAGCATCTTCGCTAAAGAGCAGTGGATATAAAAGGTCATTGATCGCCGCTTGAGGATCTAAAATCGATTTATCGCGCCGCATGAGCTTCATGCTTCCGGTAACCACGACTTCGAACTCCCTCATTTTTTCCGGCAAAGAACTTTGGGTAAAGACATCAAACAGTGCATTTAAATGAACGCGACGATTTTCCGCCTTCTTCCTTTTTAAAACAGTCAGCTCTCTCTCTGTCATTAATTTTGTTTCAACCGAGTCCTCCAAATATTTATCGAAAAACTTTTTAAACTCACGAACATTTTCGGTTTCTTGTTCTCGCAGTTCGGCTCGATTAGAAAGCAGTGCTTCATCTCCCCCGGATAAATCTTCAGCGACTTCGCCCGGCTCGGTGGGTTTGCGATTGACGGTTTGAATCATGATCTCGCGCGCTTGGTTAATTTCTGCGCCGAGATCATCAATCGTTGCGCCTCGTTGCTTGGCCTCCCGAAGCCTCTGATCCATATTTACAAGATCGGGATCGACCTGAAGAAATAACGCTTGCTCCCTGCCTTGATACTCCACGAGATAATGAGCCAAAGCCACCACCGCCGAGTTTTTTGTTGAATCAGAAAAGACAAATCCTGCTGTGTTAAGCATTAATTTTGCTAAAAGGTAATGAACATCGTTAACATCGGGTACTCTGTTAGTGAACCGTTTAAAATACGCGCGATCAAGAAAAGCCGGTGAGCTCGCTCGAAGCCGGTGGATAAGGACTTGGCGTATCTTTGCGCGTTCGATACCATCAGTGGCATGCTTTAATAGAGATGAATAAAATGCCCCTTCATCCTCTGTTGAATTGGGTGGCAAGTGATGAACCGCTCTTTGACTCCATGGTCCAAGTTTCTCAATCAATTCGGAGCGCTGTTCTGGTGTCATCTTTTCAACGATTTTGACTAAAGCAAAGACAAGTCCCGTAGCGGTTTGAGACCCTGTCATTCCAGCGTCCTTGGTCCAACACGCGGATTCTAAAATCCACTGAGAAACAGTGAGCAGATCTTGTTGATCCAGCATATCGATGGCAGTACCTAGCTCTCGAAGCGAACCAGTGATAGCAGAGGTTGCCGTGCTCACCCAAAATTTCTGTCCCAGAACATTAATTTGCGCACGCGCTAAATTAAGGCCGTAACCTCCTCTCCCGGTTCTTAATTCCGATCTTGAGTTTTTATTTTTAAGTTCGGATCGCATCGGTGAAACTGCAGTCGAAGATAAAAGATTTAGATCATCAGTACTGCCAGCTTCACTGATTTCATGATCTCCGCTCGTCGTATGAGTGTGAGGTCGTTCGTGCAGAGCAGCAGAGTCATCTGTGTCATCCGGCGAGACTGAAGTATCTCCGGTAGATTTCAAACCAGCGCCTTTCTCTAAAGCCTCTATCTTCTGCTTTATCGCAGTTGCCAACTGAGGCTCAGAGCCTCCTATCTCAAAAATATGTCGAATGTCTTGCAAATCGCCGCGTTCACCATACAAATTGATCTCTCCGCCCGAATCTCTGGTTCTCGTTGCGGAAAAATAATCAAATAACGCCGCTTTTAATGGGTATTTATCTGAAAAATCTGATAGGTCATTTTCAGATTGTTCTTTCTCGCTCAATTTTCCATAACGCTTGAGTAAGGCAAAAGTCATCAGCTTCGCAAGGTAATGACTCCCGATAAACCCATCAGCGTTGCCCGTCTCATATTCCATTTGAAGCCGCTCAATCATGCCTTCTAAAACCGTATCACCAGAAACGAGACTGATGCTCCTCAAGAGAAATGTTAAAAATTCATGGTAAGCTCCTCCCATTTTTAGCCCTGAATTTACTCTTGCCCCCATCTGTGTCAGGCCCCATTCAAAAAGCTCAGGTGAGTTCAAGGACTCTGCAAACAAC
>CAZOOM010000173.1:0-2274 GCA_964581425.1 uncultured bacterium
CCTGCATCCCCTCCTTTAACAAGAAGAGCTGTATAAAAGACCCAGGAAGCCCCGTGAATCAAAAAACGCATTTTGATCACATGAGCAAAAAACCAGACAATATAAACTAGCCCAAACAACATCAGAGCGGTATGAAGAAGCGCTTTGGGATGATCTTCCTTGCGAAAGTAAAAAATAAATCCAAATAAGCAGGCAAAAATAAGAAGAAATGAATCCAGCCCCCAGAATGAAAAAAACGGGATCAAGGCCGCAAAAGTAAGCGCAATGCCGCGAGGAAGAACAATTTCTTTCCGCTGACACAGGGACAGATATTCGTTAAAAGCCAGGAGACAAAAGACTTCCACAGTCAAAATAAAAAGCCACCCTGGAAGTTTAAAGATCACCAAAATGCAGCCTGTGACAATCACGGCTGAGGACATCAACCTTTTTCCAAGATTACTCATGCTAATTCCTTGGGTGCTGTGAGGCCAAATCGTCGCTCCCGTTTTTGAAAATCACGAATAGCTTTAGCAAATTCCTCTTCCGTAAATTCAGGCCAAAGTTTTTCAGTCACATAAAGTTCCGCATAGGAAATTTGCCAAAGGAGAAAATTGCTGATTCTCATCTCGCCACTTGTGCGGATCAAAAGATCCGGATCTGGAAGCTGCTTTGTATAAAGATAGCTTGAAACTGTTTCTTCGGAAATATCCTCAGGCTTGATGGTTCCTTTCAAGGCATCCTCAGCCATTCGCTTGCAAGCCTGCACCATTTCCGCACGCGCAGAATAGCTGATTGCAAACGTGACGACAAGCCCCGTGTTTTTCCTCGTCTGCTCCATATTTCTTAGGATTTTTTCTTGAATCACCGGCGGAAGATCTTGCAGATTTCCAATGTGGTTAAAAACGATATTGTTATCCATGAATTTTTTAAGTTTGAGATCGAGGTAGTTGGAGAGAAGATTCATTAAAAAGGAAACTTCCTTTTCCGGACGGCTCCAGTTTTCTTTTGAAAATGCGTATAGCGTCAAATACTCGAGGCCGTAGTAAGGTGCGATTTCAAGGAGATCTTCTACACGGTTCACACCCTCTTGATGTCCTTGAATACGGGGAAGATTTTGGCGCTGCGCCCATCGACCATTACCATCCATGATGATCGCAACGTGACGCGGCAGGTTTTTCGCTTCAACTCTAAGCGTCATAGAGGAACACAGGCCCTAGATTAAACGAAAATGGTTTGGGATCGGTCCCCTCCGACCGAAATCATCCGGATCGGAGTGTCGAGAATTTTTTCCAGGCGCTTCAAATAACGCTGGGCATTCAAAGGAAGATCTTTCCACTTCTTGGCTCCAGTAATATCCTCTTTCCAACCCGGCATGGTTTCATAAACCGGCATTGCGCGATTAAATTCATCGGTGGAAGTGGGATACTCTTTCAAAATCTTACTGCCCAATTTGTAATGCGTGGCGATTTTTATTTCTGATAGACCGGAAAGCACATCGAGTTTCATGACCGCAAGTTCATCAAGTCCATTGATGCGGACCGCATGTCGCGTGATGACAGCATCAAACCAACCACAACGGCGGGGACGTCCCGTCGTGGAACCGTACTCATTTCCCTGCTTTTGGATAAGTCCCATGAGCTTGGGAGGAAACTGCGTAGGAAACGGGCCCTCGCCCACGCGCGTGGTATACGCTTTGACAATTCCAATCACGCGATCAATCAAAGTCGGCGCAACTCCAGATCCCGTAATAGCGCCTCCCACCGTGGCGTTGGAAGATGTGACAAAGGGATAAGTCCCGTGATCCACATCGAGCATGGTTCCTTGAGCCCCTTCAAACAGCATTTTTTTATTTTTCTTGGCCGCTTCGTAAAGATAAATCGAGGTGTTGATCGCAAAATCGAGCAAAGGTTTTCGGATCTTCATCAGGTCTGAAAAAATTTCATCAAAGGAAATGCCTTTATGACCATAGATTTTCTGAAGCGCTTCATTTTTTTCATGAAGCACTGCCGTCAATCGCTCCCTAAGAAAATCTACATTTTTCAGATCTGCAACACGAATTCCAAGCCGCGACATCTTGTCCGCGTAACAAGGACCAATCCCGCGCTTTGTGGTTCCGATCTTACCTTTTTCGTGGATGGTTTCTTCCCGAAGATGATCCATTAATCGGTGGTAAGGAAGCAAAAGATGAGCGGCATCCGAAACAAAAAGGCGGCCTTTGACATTCACCCCTTTTTTCTGAAGCATCCGGACCTCTTCAAAAATAGATTCTGGATCCAGCACCACGCCGTTTCCAAT
>CAZOOM010000174.1:0-2142 GCA_964581425.1 uncultured bacterium
GCAAAGGGCAGGGCAAAAAGAGTGTGGGAAAATCTAATGAAAGCAAAAAAATTTCGGAGGCTCATAGTTTCAGATTGCTTGACGTAATTGTTGCCATTCAAGAGCTCGTTCGGGAAGAATCTCTTGAATCAGCTTTTTCCAACGTTCTAATGTTTTTTCTATTGTAAAATCTTGAACAGATTCACCTCCCAGCTTCACCAATCTTGTTCGCAGCTCTTGATCTTTCTTTAGCCGATGCAGCTGCTGCAAGAGTTCTTCAGTTGATGTCGCAATGAGATAATCTTTTTCAGGAGATCCTTCACTAGCATAGGCAGAGTCGGCCCCTCCAATAAAAGGAACCCCAGCAAGCCATGCATTATAGAGTTTTGTAGCAGGTTTGTTATTATATGGCTTATTAGAAAAATCACGAATCGCTACCACTGCATCAACATCTGAGTAATCATGCCACTCTTCTTTATTCTTCACTTGAAAATAAAGACCCAATTCTGTCTTAAGATATTGCTGCCATTCTTCTGATTTTAATTCGGGAGCCAAATTGTTTGGGTCACCAAAATAGCAAATATTGGTAAAAGTCGTCCCTCTGTTTTTATCTCGTGGAATCAAATAATGTTCTGGCCAGTGCGGCATATAAAATGCATTAGCATACTCACGCGCTTGAACTGGATTTTGCACAATATGAAAATGAGCAACGGAACGAGGCAGCCGATCTGCTGCAATATCAACCAAAAAAAACTTATCTGATCCCTGAGAATCTGGATGAATATTAAAACTGAGCATTAACGCAATCCCCTCTTCAGGAAGATAAGGAGTATATTCACAATGAATTCCTGCTTTCATTAATAAAAGCCATGGTTGAAAAATCCAACTTCGAGGAATACCAAAACCTTCTTTTTCTCCCCGAAGTGTTCGTTCTTGATGCGTAAAAGCACGGACCCATGCCGGAGGAGGAATAAACTCCTTAGGGGCCACAAAGTAAACTTTCATCTTTTATTCCTGTGTTGCAGGAGCCCCCACAAAAGAAATTCCAGCTGCTTGGCGTTTCAAAAATTCAAGTGCCAAAGCTCGATAAGCAGCCGCTCCGGAACCTTTATTGTCATATTCCAAAATCGTTTTTCCAAAACTTGGAGCTTCGCTTAATCGAATTGACCGTGGAATGACTGTTTCAAAAACAACTTCTTGAAAATGATCACGCACATCTTTCATGACAGCCCCACTCAAGTTTGTGCGACCATCAAAAAGTGTCATAAGCAATCCGCTCATTGCCAGACGCGGATTAACACCACTCTGTCGCAACTGTTCCATTACTCCAACTAACTTACCAAGACCTTCCAAGGCATAGTACTCACATTGAATGGGAATTAAAACTTCGTCTGCTGCAGTCAACGCATTCGACATCAAAATTCCCAAAGAAGGAGGACAATCGAGAAAAATAAAATCAAATTTTTGAGAAGATTTAAACGGTGCTAATCGACTTTGAAGTTGCAGGAGATGCTCCTCTTGACGTGCCACATCAATTTCGGCACCAGCTAACTCTAAGTCAGCTGGGATCAAAAAAAGATTGGGAAGTCGCGTGGAAAGAACAATGTTTGCCATCGTTGTTTCACCAATCAAAGCGCGATAAAGTCCTCCCTCTAAAACTTCGTGTGCTAAAAGCACCGTCGTCGCATTAGCCTGAGGATCGAGATCAATAAGCAAAACTGATTTCCCCTGCTCGGCAACGGCGGCAGCTAAGTTTACCGAGGTTGTTGTTTTTCCAACGCCTCCTTTTTGATTGGCGATAGCAATGATTTTGGTTGACATGATGAAATTTAGTTTTTTATTTTTCTTGTAAATTCTGCTTCTAACTCCTCGATTGTTGGCAATGTTGTTTTTAAATTTTTCGGCAAACTTTGAGTAATGCGATATTCTGCAAGGCCGATTGGTTTAGTCATATCACGCAATGCATACTCCGCAAGCACGCCAACTTTGGACCTACACAAAATTAAACCAATACTTGGATTATCACCAGGTTGCCGTAACAAATCATCAACAGCAGAAAGATAAAAATTCATTTTTCCAGTATACTCTGGTTTGAATTTACCAGCCTTTAGCCCGAATATTTCATCACTTTCGTGACGAGAAAGTCGCGAAGGCTGATGGGGT
>CAZOOM010000175.1:0-2090 GCA_964581425.1 uncultured bacterium
GCTGTTTTCTGGCCCAATATGACCAACGAGATAATTCCTAAGCCGTTGATAGCCAATACGGTGCCCCCAACTACCTTGAATCTCCGTCTCGATACACTTCCAAAATACTCATTCAATCCCAAAACAAAGAGGTAGTAAGTGAACACTCCCAACATCACCATGAGGATTGTCGATAAGATTGGAAAAAAGGCCGGGTTCATATCTCCTCACTTACTTCCAACGGATTCAACTATCAAACAATAAGACAAGATTTAGCCTTGACTCACTCCGGCGAATGTGTGGATTCTTAGTCCAATGAAAATGGAATACCTCTTGCTCCGTTCCCTCAACCGAGGCGTGTGTATTTTCATTGCTCTCCTTTACATTGGAGTCTGGTTATTACTCTTTTCGGGGCAACTCACCTTCACTCATGATGCGCAAATTTGGCAGGGCATTTACCATTACTTTTTTGATCACCTAGCCCAGGGGAGGTTTCCCTATTGGGATCCCTATATGCTTTCTGGGATGCCCTTTTATCAGGAATATCAGGCCTCAGGACTTCTCGATCCCTTTTGCATTCTTTTTGGCTTTCTCAAAGGAATCTTTCACTACAATTTTTCTACATCATACAATCTCGTTTACTTCTTTCGAGTCGCTACCTATGGAATTGGAACTTACCTTTTCATTCGTCACTGGGTTCGCCACAACACCTCGGCAATCTTGGGAACCGTAATCACTATTTTTGCAGCAACGCCCATTTTTTTTCGCCAAAATGGTTTTCTCACTGCCGCCTATTTAAGCCCCATCACCTTCTACCTTTTCTTAAGAATCATTGAGGACGGCCCGATCTCCAGAAGAATTGGACATCTTTTTGCATTTTCACTCTGCATGGGAGTTGCCTCCAACATTTACATTCCGACTTATCTTGTTTTTAATCTCACTTTTTTTTGGATCTTGACGCTCATTTTTGACGTCGAAAGGCGACAGAGTTTCATTTCCTTATTTAAAAGGAAAACTGCACTGGTGAGCATTTTTGGCGCGATTTTCCTATCCATTTTGATGAGCGCACCCGCCTTTTATTTGTACAAGGAACTAAAATCGCCTGACGGAGAACTCTTTCCTTCAGTGCGTGTGATTCAGAAATTGGGTTCTTACAAACAAGTAAAAGCCACAGAGGTCATGCAGTCCTTTGACTCACAGTCCTTTACTGAACATTATGGCGTACACATTGTGCCGAACAATTTAAGAGATCTTTTTATCCCTGGCCTTGGGACTTCTATACTTTATCACAATGTTTTCTCCATGCCGCAGATCTCAGAGGCTCTAATTTACGTGGGACTCCTCCCATTTGCCCTCATCCTATTTACGCTGTTATTTGCTTTCCATCGAACCCTACTGATCCCATTTGCGATGGTGGTCCTCAATATTGCTGTAATGTTGAGCTTAGTTGCTGTGAATGCAAAATTTTCGATCGCGCAAAATTTCTTTGCAACGATATTTCCCCCTTTGCGAATGATTGAAGCCACTCAGAATTTTGTCACCCACCTTTATTTCTTGATTGGAGTGCTGATCGCCTTCTGCTTTAAGTATTTTTATCTGTCAGACGGGGTGATTTTTAAGAAACATTTTCTTTCTTACGGTGCCTTTTTTATTTTGATTAAAACACTCCTTTGTTCAATTTTTTACAAACGGATTATTTATGGATTTGAAGATCTATTTTGTACCGGCTTGTTCTTGATATTCTTGCTCGAAATCAATCAAACCAAGAGATTTCAAAAGCCCTTTAAAATAAAACAAATTTTGCTTCTTTTTTTGACCCTTACCTATTTGGATCTTGGATATTATTTTGTCTATCTCAGCGCAAACACACTGCAACGAAATAATTATTTCCATCTCTATGACGAATCTAGGTTTTCTATTTCGAACCAAAGCGAATTTAATGATTTCAGAATCCCTTTTGCATATTCCCCAGCGGATCATCATGACCCGGAAAAATACAGCGTCCCCTATCTGGAAACTCTACGGAAGAAGAAGGGCATCCTTTCATTAGGGAATGATCACCACTTTTTTGCCACCAAACGATACTACGACCTAATGGCCTTCTTGAGCCC
>CAZOOM010000176.1:0-2078 GCA_964581425.1 uncultured bacterium
GATCGAAGTTCTGTAACGGGCGGAACACTTGTAATCAGCGATGGAATAGTCATTAAAATTACAGCGGAAGAGGGTCATGGATTCCTCGATAAAATGATTGCGCTCGTTGAGGGCGCGGAGAGAGCGAAGACCCCCAATGAAGTTGCTCTTACACTTTTGCTGATTATTCTTACGGCACTTTTCTTAGTAGTAATTTTTTGTCTTAAAGTTTTCGGACATTATGCGGAGGTTGATCTTTCTTGGACAGCACTCATTGCGCTTCTTGTTTGCTTGATACCTACAACAATTGGAGCACTCCTCTCAGCCATTGGTATCAGTGGAATGGATAGAATGCTTCGAAGAAATATCATCGCAATGAGTGGCCGAGCCGTAGAGGCTGCTGGCGATGTGGATGTCCTACTCCTTGATAAAACTGGCACCATTACACTTGGAAACAGAATGGCGGCGGAATTTATTCCGAGCGCGGCAAGTTCTGAACCACAACTTGCACGAATTGCCTATTTATCTTCACTTTCAGACCAAACTGCTGAAGGTAAATCCATTGTAAAACTTGCACGAGATAAATTCGGCACCAAAGGCGATAGTCCAGAGGGTACTTTTATTGAGTTCAGTGCTCGAACCAGGTTGAGCGGGCTCGATTTAAAAGACGGCAAAAAGCTGAGAAAAGGTGCATCTGATGCCGTTAAAAAACATATCGAGAGCTTGGGTGGCAAGTGGCCATCAGATCTTGATGCAAGAATTCAGGCTGTGGCTACGAAAGGTGGAACTCCCCTCGTTGTGAGTGAAAACGAAAAAGCACTTGGAGTCATTTACTTAAAAGACATCATTAAGCCTGGAATCAGGACCCGCTTCCAACAACTGCGCAACATGGGAATAAAAACTGTCATGATAACAGGGGATAATCCCATTACAGCAGCATCTATTGCTGCTGAAGCGGGTGTAGATGATTTTGTTGCAGAAGCAACTCCCGAATCGAAGCTCGATAAAATCAAAAAAGAAAAATTAAAAGGCCACATGGTTGCAATGGTGGGCGACGGCACAAACGATGCGCCAGCTCTTGCTCAAGCGGATGTCGGTCTTGCGATGAACAGCGGCACCCAAGCGGCAAAAGAGGCTGCCAATATGGTTGATCTCGACAGCGATCCTACAAAACTTATTGAGACAGTAGAAATTGGCAAACAACTTCTAATGACAAGAGGTGCGCTCACAACATTTAGTATTGCAAACGACGTGGCAAAATATTTTGCGATTATTCCTGCGATGTTTGTATCAGTGTTTGCGCATGCTGATGTGCTTGGTCCGTTGAATATTATGAGACTTCACTCGCCAAACTCAGCAATTTTGAGCTCAATCATTTTCAATGCGATTATTATTATTTTACTTCTGCCGCTTGCTCTTAAAGGAGTGAAGTATCAGGCAAGACCTGCAAAAGAAGTGTTTATGAAAAACTTTCTTATCTATGGCGTAGGAGGCGTGGTTGCACCCTTCGTTGGAATTAAAATGATTGACCTTATAATTGTAAGTTTGGGGCTCGCTTAATGGAGGCTGTTGTATGAGACGATTAATCTTTCAAAGTGTTAGGGCCATCATAGTGTTTACACTCTTAACCGGAGTTTTATATCCGTTGGCTGTAACCGTTATCGCACAAAGTGCGTTCAAGATTGAAGCCAACGGAAGTCTTGTGGAAAAAGATGGAAAAGGTATTGGGTCCGAACTTCTTGCTCAAAATTTCAAAGGAGATAATTATTTTTGGCCCAGACCATCAGCAAGCGATTACAACACCGTACCGGGAGGAGCTTCAAACTTAGGTCCCACAAGTCAAAGACTAAAAGACCGGGTTGCGGAAAGTATGACGGCTCTGAATATCGCACAAGACAGCGACAACAAACCATACGATTTACTCCTCACATCTGGAAGTGGCTTAGACCCTCACATAACCCCCGAAACGGCTATGTTTCAGGTGGGCCGCATAGCTGACCCGCGGTTCGAACGTCTTCGGGAAGAACAGAATCAGCGCGAACCCGACGGCGCGCATGATGCGTTGGGAGCGGTTGCGGGTGGAGTCAAACGTGACATAG
>CAZOOM010000177.1:0-2057 GCA_964581425.1 uncultured bacterium
TTTAGAAGCATTCTTAAAACCAAGACCTTTTATGAATTTTCGACCAAAGCAAGAGCTGCTTTAAAGCTAGTGACTTCGTAAATTCAAAATGAAGATTGAAATCATTCGATACGCATTTGTACTCGTTTTTATTGCTTTTGCGGCTCAGCTTATCTTGCGATGGTTTTATACGCCGAAGGCCGAAGACCGTTACGTTTTCATCCATTGGATTTTTGTACCCATCAGTCTTTTTGCTGTCTCGTGGGCTTTTCAATTTTGGGGATGGGTAGTTTTAGGAGAAGCGTTTCAGATATTTCTTTTGTATTTGGTTATTGCTTCAGCGTGGGTCGCGTCGTACCCGGCGATTTATACTGCAAGTCCAACCTTAGTTATTGCTTGGTTGATTCAAAAAAAGAAAGTGGGCATGGGACTTTCAGAAATTCAAAAGTGGTTGGATCTGAAGTCCAATTCGAAGGAACGGATCCAAGATGCGACTCATGACCGTTTCATAATCTTAAAAGGCGACACCGTTGAGTTGACCCGGTTTGGTCGAATTATTTTTTTCTTTTTCAGCCGTTTTAGAAGATGGCTGGGTCTGGGGTTTGAGACACTGTGAGGGGCGGGACGTGAATTTTGATGTTTTATTGTTTTTCGGTTTAGCGGTTATTTCCCCTCTCTTGGTGATGTGTGTTCAACGGGTTCTGATCTAGTTTGGAATGAAGAGAAATCAACAAAAAGTGGTTATTCTTTCGATGTTGCTTGGATATGGGCCATTTTTTCTTCTAGTCAAATACCTGCCCTTTGAAATGAATAAAGACTCTGTTTTTCTATTTTATGTGGTTTTGTTGTATTCATGCACTGCCTATACGTATTTCCATTTCTTTAATATGAGCGAAACCTCTCGCAGGATCAGAATGCTGAATCTGATCGTGACAAAAAAGATCACCTTAATTTCAGATTTGAATGAGATTTTTCGTGACGAAGAAATGATTGAAACGCGAATTCAAAGACTCTTATCTTTGAATCAGATCCGGGAAGAGCGGGGACTCTATTTTTGTTCAGGCAAAGGATTTCCGCTTGTAGCAGGGTTCATCTTTTTTTTGAGTCGGCTATTTGGCGTGCCTTGGAAGGCCTGCGCTCGATTTTTGGCGGACAAATCTTCTAAAGCTTAGAAAAACTAGAATTGAAAATACCAATTGCCCTAAATAATGGATTCCATATGCCCACTGTATTCCCGTGGGAGCATAAACGAATTGAATAGTGGATTTTCCGGAAGGAATTGGAAATTCCAAAAAAGGGTGTTGGGACGTGGAAATATAATTCGTTGGGCTGCCATTTACAAAGATATGCCAGCCATCAAATCGATTGGAGCTATAAATGATGTTACCCGCATGAGGCGTGGTCACTTCAACATCAAATCGGTTTGCATTAAACCGAACTGGATTTACCTGAGAGAGCGAGGTTCCGTCAGCCATCCTAAGCTTGTCAATGTTGACGCCCAACCAATTGGGTAAATCGGGTGACGTTTTGTGAGATTCCAAGAAAGCGTGATATTCGGCAGGGATAATGAATTGGGTGCCGTTATCATAAAATCGTGCTGATTCTTGATAAAGCAGGAAGGGTTCCCCTTGCGAAATATAATCATCAAAGAACCGAGCAACGGGTTTGATGGGCTCAATCTTTAGAAATCGGCGGGGTCGATAAACCTCTCCTTCATATGGAAAACGCTGGGTCATGACATGCGGGATGCGCTGAAGTTTCCAAGGTGGATTTTGGTATACGAGAAATAAGGATCCCATGACACCACTTCCGAAAAGTAAAAGGCCTAAAACCTTAGGCAAGGATTTTAGCCATTTAATCCGAGGAGTGATTTTCGTTTCGGCCCACTTTAGGAAATTGAGTATTTCAGAAGTACCAATCGCACACAGGACGGAGGCACCGAGAAATAAAAGTGACAAGAAAAACTCGAGGTGACGGATCAGCGAAAAATTGGGGATCCAATTGTAGATCCATAGAGATAACTTCGCTTTTGCGCCAAGACTCAATATTCCGAGTAAAATAAAGGGAGGGGTAAGTGC
>CAZOOM010000178.1:0-2033 GCA_964581425.1 uncultured bacterium
CTGTGTCAGGCCCCATTCAAAAAGCTCAGGTGAGTTCAAGGACTCTGCAAACAACCTCTGATAGCCGCTCATCACGCGAATAAGATTTAGAAACACCGATAAATCAGAATCTGTCGTCAACGGCGTGGCTTCAATCGCATCACGAAGTTTTTTAACCACCTTTTGCGTGTCAATAACCACTTCCGACGTTGGTTCGAGCCTGGCTAAACGCAAAATACCTGCGCATAAAACCAGAAGTAAACGGCGGGCACTTTCGTTTTTGGTCGAGATTTTAAAGATTCTCGCTTGAATTTTTTGGACTGCCGCAGGAAGATGTTTTCGGCTGATTTGGAATTTCGGATTATAAAAGGGATCAAACCTTCTAAGCACAACCTCAAGTTGTTCTTTGAAAATTTGGCTCATGCTCTCAACACCAGCCGTGCCGGAAATCCCTTCAAGATTAAACTCCAGAAGCTTGTCGAGAAAGAGTGTTTCAATGTCTCCTTCGTCAGAAAACCTAAAAGCTTTTAAAATATTTAGGCGTGTTTTGGCTGCGTAGGAACTTTCACTTACAGCTGAATCGATGGGAGCATTGCCCCCTTCCTCCGAGGCATCCTGAGAACCTTCAATGGCATTAAACCAGCGGCTTGCTACAGAGGCATAATCCCTCTCCAAACCAAGACAATTAAGATACTGCACGTCCACATACTGGATAAGTTCGTGCCGATAAAAGTTAGTCCAGGTGTTTGCTCCGCTCACACGCATAAAACGCTCGTCAATTTCCTTCAAGAGCGCTCTTCGAACCGATTCGTCCCGGCCCGCAGGAGAGTTTCCACTAAAGCCTATTCTTATCGCATAAGCCTTTGCGACCACCGCATCTGGATCCCGAGCAAACTCCTCTTGCAAAGCCTCAAGAGCATCAAACTTAGTACGAAAATTTGTGAGATATTCCTCATCCGTTAAAACTCTTTTTTCGCTGCGCGCAAGCATCGCGCGAATACCTTGAAAAACGCCTATCGGTCCCGACGAAGCAGCGGCTAAAAGGATCTCGCCCACATCACCAGAGTCTAGCTCCGAGCCAAGCTCAGCTAAATTCGTTGGAGGGAGATTTTTGTGGGCTTTGATAAAAGCAGTTTTGGCGTCAATAAGCTGTGCTACTTCTTCCTCGGGCCGTTTTGAATCCAAAATTCTTTGAATATCCTCTTTAAATTTAAATTTTTCGTGCGCCCACATAATTTCCCCAGAATCCGATGGGCTGGTTAAGGTAAAGTAGCGCAATAAACTTCGTGAGACTATCGAGCCAGGAACCGGTTCAGTATCTCTTAAAAATCTTGGCCAATCGGTCTGAGAGTTGATCCAACCGTATCGCTTTAAATAAGCAGCGGTAAGGGCTTCCGTACAAAACTCCCTCCGAGACTTAGAACCCATCTTTCCTCCTGATTGCATTTCAACTTCTAAGCGCTCAGAAAAATTGTCGTCCCTAGGAGCATTTCTAACTCTTAAATGGCTGCGCGCAAGCCACTCAGCCCATGTGTAATTCATATCATGCTGCAAAGGATCATTTTGAATTTCATTCCAAGCCATATTTCGAAGCCTTAGCCACTCGTCATCAGGCAAAGATAAAGAAGTTAAAACCGCATTAGCCGCCGACGTGAAGTAATCTCTGATAACAGCGTCATCACGCGTCTCTCGACTCAGCCGCTCTATGTGTAACAAAAGCCACTCCAGAAGCTCTTTCGATTGAGGCTGATCCTTACGCCCAAGGTGTGTCAATACCAACATGAGTAGGAATGCCTTTGATGGCTTAGGTCGAACTTCATCACCTAGTGTTGTTTTTAGCTCATCGATTAAATGATGACAATAATTGACAACAGGTACTTCGTCTTTAGGCAAAGAGGCCATTTCTTGGATATGGATAGTCATGGTGTCAATTTCTTGTTTTGATTCCACGGAATTCTTTAATTTCGTCAGCGTCTCATCGATTTCTTTCTTCAATGTCTCAAATTTTTCTTTTGCATCTTGCGGATTGGCCCGCAGCTCCGCGCGCAGAGCCG
>CAZOOM010000179.1:0-528 GCA_964581425.1 uncultured bacterium
GTGTTAGTTTTGGTTTTCTAAATTAATCAAAATGATATTAGTGTAGCCTCCCCAGAGATGGGAGAGGGGTTTTGTTGTAATTTTTTTTCTTAAATACAGCCCCCCAGATTTCCCTAGCAGAGAGAATTTTTTGTTTAAATTTGACAGGAAATTTTGTATGAATATATAATGCATTATGCAAGTTTAGTAAACAAATAATTTTATGGAGATACTAACTCAAAAACAGAAGATCGTGCTTCAAGCAATCAAACAGTTTTTTTCTGAGCACGGCGAGATGCCGACTGTGCGTGAGATCAAGCAAGAGAGCGGAAAACTCGGATTAAAACTCAAAAGTATCCGCAGCTTTTTCCTGTATCTCAATGCCCTGGAGGAAAAGGGGTATATTGAGCGCACCTCAGAAGATAGAGGTATTCTTTTGAAGGGAATCACGGCAGATACATTTGTTCAGATTCCGGTTTTTGGATCAGCGAGTGCAGGAGCGGCGGCAATGTTTGCTGATCAGTATGTAGAGGGGTATCTTCGGGTTTC
>CAZOOM010000179.1:538-2008 GCA_964581425.1 uncultured bacterium
AATCGAAAAACAATTGACAATGGTGACATAGGTCTTGTCAACGCGGAGGTGCAGCAGTTGAAGTATGGTGACAAAGTGTTGGTGGTGATTGATGGATTAGCAACGGTCAAAACATATCGGACGGTTAACGGCAAAACGATTGCTCTGCTCCCAGAATCACGTGATCCACGGCATAAGCCAATCTTTCTTACCCCAGACGACAATTTCGTGATCAATGGTTTGGTAGTAAATGTGCTGAAGATGCCACGTTAGAACGTATAGTGAGGTTTTTGAGAGGAGGATAGGGAAGTGTGCGGGTTGATGGAGGGGTAATTGTTGCCAAAATCTAGAATACTATTCTGGTCAATGTGCTAACACTTGATCGGCAGGGGTGATATTTGTTATAGAACTCTTTCCGACCACCCTCGCCATCAGCCCACTCCTTCTCTGGGTCGCGCATTAGTAATCGATGATGATCAGGTCACTGGTCTGATCGTTTTTTCTTGGACTCTCGTCTTTTTTACAAAAAACGGGTATAGTAAGGATGGAATAAAAATAAAAATATGCAAAAGATTCCAAAGAGCATCGTAGCCATTGCTACTGTTTTGGTGGTAAGTGGGGTAGCGTTTTATTATAATTTCACAAAACTTAAACCCAGCCTTCCGACTGAGCAAGCTGCTCTACCAACTTACCGTCCGGATGCTGGAGGTGCTGTCGTAAAGTCAAAAGAATTGAGTGCGACCACTACCTATGAGGTGCCTGGAGATAAGACCGACACTTTGAAATTTGTTGTGAAGCTTGATGCTACTGGCCAGATTGAACAGATCACTACGCTGGATGCTGCAACCAATGAAATTCCAGAAAAGAAGAAAGAGTTTAATGACCAGATCAATATTATATTGAAGGGTAAAAAGCTCTCTGAATTGACCAAGGTAGACAAAGTAGGGAAATCTACTTTGACGACGAACGCTTTCAATGCAGTACTTGGTGATCTTAAAGCTCAACTGTAAATCGGATGCACACTCCTTCATGGCAGGCATTGGGGACAGAGTGGTCGCTTTTGGTTGATGCTCCAGATTTTTCTGAGGCACATGAGAAGACCGTTCGGGATTGGCTGGCTGATTTTGAGAGGCGTTTTTCTCGGTTTCTTCCCGATTCGGAAGTGAATGCCTTTCGAACTGCTCCCAAAGGAGTATACCCTCTTTCATCGGAGTTTTCTGTATTGCTTGAACGGGCAGTGATGCTTCGTGTTTTGACTCATGGAGCATACGATCCAGCTGCAGGCGAATTGTTGGAACGGGCTGGCTATGGTAAAGGGAATTTCGCTCAATCAGATCCAGAAACGTTTATGTTGCCACAGTGGAGTCTTCAAGCAGGGGAAATCCTTGTGGATGGCCCAACAGCTTTTGATTTGGGTGGTATTGGGAAAGGATATGCAATTGATGCGGTTGGCCGCATTTTACATGAACTTGGCTATCAACATTTTTTGGT
>CAZOOM010000180.1:0-1709 GCA_964581425.1 uncultured bacterium
AGTCTACCGAGATCGCACTTAGCTCCATCAGAAACAAAGACCTCTTCAGGATGAATGATGTTAGAGTAGATTTTGGGGGCGATTTTTTCTCTAAGAGCTTTTATTCCCTGCTCTGAGCCATAACCGGAATATCCTTCTCGAGTGCCCAAGCCTGCAGAAGATTTTACAAGTGATTCTGCAATCGATTTCGAAATAGGTTCGGTGGTATCTCCAATACCTAGACTAATGAGAGAAGCGTCGGGATTTTTAGCTAGAAATTCCTTTTTTCTCGCATTAATTTCAGGAAATAGATAACTGCCTTTCAGCAGGCTCAGGTTGGGATTTCGTTTCATTAATACCTCGTAAATGTTCATTCAGTGGTTTCAAGGATCGTTTTTGCCCCCAAAGAGGCAATTGCAGAAGTCCGTTTGACCGCTTTTTGACGCTTTTACCCATCTTCGGCTTTTGGCATAAATCCCCTACTCTCAAGAGTATGTGGATTTATGCCAAAAACCGAATCTTGGCAAAATCGATCAAAAATCGGTTAAAACGGGACTTCTGCAATTACCTCCTTTGGGGGCAAATAATTAGCTCTTTGCAATCTGTTTTCTTTTGATGTTTTCATGTTTGCTTTTCACTATAAAACTCTTCAAAACACTTTAACAGTTCTTCAACATTCACCTCTCTCAGGCAAGCGCCGGTTTCGCAACTTCTGAGAATGGGGCATCGTTTAGTGAAAACTTTACCATAGGGACAGGATCCCTGAAAGTGGCCATGATTTTTACCGTGAGGAGCATACTTTTTTGCTGAAGAGGGGCCAAAAAAACTAAAGGTAGGTGTCGTTGTCGTAGCTGCGAGATGCAAGGGCAGTGAATCCATCGAGATCACCATCTCAACCTGATTCATTAGTTGCTGCAGCTGCGGCAAGGAGAGCCGTGGTAAAACTTTTAGCGAGTTTTCTAGGGATTTTTGCAGCTTTTCAGCGATAGCTCGTTCTTCCTCATTTCCCCATAGGCATAAATATCGTTTTTGATGACGCTTATGAACCTCTTTTAGGAATGCTTCTAGCGTTTCTTCTGCCAGCTGCTTGTTGATCCAGCGGCTGCCGGGGCATATCAAAATCCATCCTTCTCCCGACAACGGCAGAGGTTTTTCATTTTTCAGTGAGATAGAAATATTGGTGGAAACAGCTTCTTGGCCCGTTGCATAAGAGGCTAGAGCAAGATAGTCTTCTCGAATATTTTTATTTTCAGGCAGAATCACTTTTTCAGTAGTAAAAAAAAGATTAGGAATCTCAGCAACATTTTTTCTGCCGAAACCCACTTTTCGATCGCCTTTTGCGCACCAGCAGACGAGGCCGGATTTTATGTTTCCTTGAAAATCGATGATAAGATCGTAATGTTTTTTGCGCAGCTGCCTGCGAAAGGCTCCCATCGTCTGACGAGTCTTTTTTCTCCACCAGGAGCGTCGCCAAGAGCGGGAGTCGATAGTAAAAACATTGTCTACATCGGGATGAGAAGCTACCAGTTCAGCAAAGGATTTTTCCACCACCCAATCGATTTCCGCTTCAGGATAAACAGCTTTCAAATGCGCTAGGGCAGGAAAAGTATGGATGATATCTCCTAAAGCTGAAGTTTTAATGATCAGGATGCGCTTCAACAGATCCATCCTCCGCCAAAAACTTTTTCTCCCTGGTAGAAGACGGCAGCTTGTCCGGGAGTGATTGCATG
>CAZOOM010000180.1:1719-1973 GCA_964581425.1 uncultured bacterium
AGAACCATCTTCTTGAGCTTCGATCCAACCTTCCTTTTCAGGACTGCGTGAGCGTATTTTTATCGTCACTCGTTCCCTTTCGCCAGGCTGTAGATGGCGGATAATCCAGTTGACCCGTTCCACCACAAAATCGCTTCTTTCTGTGTCAGCGCGGCTGCCTACGATAACCTCTTTAGTTTGCGCATCGATGCCGGTGACGTAGAGTGGCTCTCCAAAAGCTATTTTCAGCCCTTTTCGTTGACCGATTGTAACGC
>CAZOOM010000181.1:0-1961 GCA_964581425.1 uncultured bacterium
ATAGCCGAGTCAATCAGATAGTTTTTGTTTCTTCACTTTTGTTTTTGGTGATTTTTGTTGGCTTGACGATGACCGATACAGAATACCGTCCAGTTGTTGAGGCTGCGAAAGTTGTTCCGATTCAAGAGCCTGAAGGAAATCAGGCAGCCAAGATGAATGAGCTGCGTAAAGCGACCCCTGAGCTGGTGGCGAAAGGAAAAGAGATTTTTAAGGCTCAGTGCGTTGCTTGCCATGGAGAGAATGGTCAGGGGAACGGTCCTGCCGCAGCAGCGCTGAATCCACATCCCAGAAACTTTACCGCTGCTGAGGGATGGAAAAACGGACGATCTCCAGCCCAAATCTTCAAGACTTTAACAGAAGGGATTGCCGGAGGAGCAATGTCCTCTTTTGCAACCTTGCCGATTGAAGAGCGATGGGCATTAGTTCACTATGTTCGCACCCTGGGACAAAATCCCCCGGATGATACCCCTGCAACCCTTGCTGCTATTGGAATTCAGGAAAATGGTACAGTGCAAAAAGTTTCTGCACCAGCTGTACAGATTCCGGTTTCTTTTGCGATTGATCGATTGGTCGAAGAAGAGGCAAAAAGAAACCAATAAAAGAAGCAGGCTTTTCTATCAGCAGTTTCAATGAACTCCCTCTATAAAAAAATTGCCTTGTTTGCGACCTGTCTTGCTTTTCTTGTCGTGATTTTTGGTGCTTATGTTCGGCTTTCCAACGCTGGACTTGGTTGTCCCGATTGGCCAGGCTGTTACGGAAAACTGATTGTTCCTGACTCTTTCCATGTTGAGAAAAACTATCCCAACAGTTTTTTAGAAACTCACAAAGCTTGGAAAGAGATGATTCACCGTTATCTTGCTGGTTCTCTGGGCGGATCTATTTTCCTTTTGATGGTTTTATCCATTGGCTTCAAGAAAAGAAATTCTGAATATCCAATTTATCTTCCTTTTCTACTTTTTGGAATGGTTGTGTATCAAGCGCTTCTCGGGATGTGGACTGTCACGATCAAGCTTCATCCGCTTGTGGTGACTGCACATCTGCTGGGTGGATTTACGACTCTCGGATTGCTCTGGTGGAATTATTTATCTGTAGGGGCGCATGGCTCGCCTTGCCGTGAGGCAGGCCGTGCGCCCCTACCATCGTTGAATCGATTAAATCTCTGGATTATCCTCGGACTTCTACTTCTCCTTTTTCAGATATCTTTGGGAGCCTGGACAAGCTCCAACTATGCAGCCCTTGCCTGCCCTGATTTTCCGACCTGTCAGGGGAACTGGATTCCTTCATTCAACTTTCAGGAAGCTTTTCATCTTTCCAAAGAGTTCGGCCCAAATTATGAGGGGGGAGTTTTAAATAATGAATCAAGAATGACGATTCATTTTCTGCATCGAGTTGGGGCAGTTTTTGTTTTTGTCTATTTGTCTATTTTATCTATCAAAATTTTTAAAAGAGGATTTAAAAAAAACGCTTTCTTTCTGGCTAGTTTATTGATTCTTCAACTCTCTCTTTGTATTTCAAACGTGATATTCCAGCTTCCGCTTTCGGTTGCCGTTGCGCATAACGGAGTTGCAGCGTTGCTTTTTTTATCGCTGATTCGATTGAATCATTTATCAAAACCAAAATATCCATTCTGGCTCATTCTCGGCTTGGGAGAACTGACATTTATTTCTTGGTATATTTTTAAATTGAAATCAATGAGCGGGTTTGGGTTTCCACTTTGATGCTTATTGTGTTTTCTTCATTTTTGTTCTTTTTCTTCCATCAAATTATTTAACAATTTTTATAATCTTTATATAAGTCAATACAGATCTGTATTTCCAGTCTTTTTTAAATGTCAAAAAACATTTCAGCCACGTATCATTAAAAATAAATGTGATGAATTAATTTAAAAAAGATGGAGTGTTTATGCGAATTAAAATTTTAATTTTATTCCTCAGTGTTTTATTTTGGACGTCATCCGCATC
>CAZOOM010000182.1:0-1834 GCA_964581425.1 uncultured bacterium
TCCGAACTTCGGCGAAACATGGAGGATCGCCTTCGTTCACTGCACCGCATTGTTTACGGCACTCCGATTCCCGAAGAATCGTTAAAAATCTTGTCCGCGGCGGTTCAGGAAAATCGCATTACTTTGCCGGACATTCGAAAAGTTCTTGCCTCTCTTCGCATTGCCCACGCTTTGAAACCCGCCTTGGTCGCAGGTCTAGCCGCCGTGATAGTGGGATTTATCTCGCTTCTCAAAAAGCCGCTCAGTATGACCACAAAGAATCGTTTTTCGCGGCTTCGCTTTCTTCAAAGGGATCGATTTCCAGAAATGTTTGATGTGTTTAAAGCTGAAAATGCCAAGAATCTTACGGCGCTTTATTTTGGTTTGGGATTTCCCGAGTACGCGATTGGAGAACTGGGAGAGGTTTGGCCCGGAGAAATTCTTGGCATTGACTACCAACTTAAAGAACGCAAGCGGGTTCTTATTCTGGAAGGGAAAAATGAACGCACCGATATAGGTGTTCGCATCAATGTTTTGATGGATGATGTAAACGGCGAGCTCAAGTATGTCAATATGACGGTGGAGTGGGAAGACGACAAGACGATTGTGATGACGCAAAATGAATTGATGGAGCCAAAAAATTTCGACCGTTTTCTTGCCGCTGCTTTTCGACAAGCTCACGCCATGGACCGTCAACATCAATCTAAAAAACCGAGTGATGTTTTGGAGTTAGATCAAGCGTTTATCGATGTTTCAGCACCCGGTGCCGCCGACAGTGAACTTACCGAAATACTAAAAAAGCATTTCACTTTAGAGCGCGCTGGATTTATCCACCATCCTCACCAAGTCTTTGAAAAAGCGCATCCAAAGATTTCGCTTCATCAAGCCAGTGCCTTTGATCCCTCAGCCGTGAAAAAAATCGTAGGAGATAAAAAAGTTGGATATATCGAAGTTACGAACGTGATGCTCTACTACGCGGAGGAAGATAAGGATGCGTTTCTGAAGATTGCGTCCGAGGTGCTGGTGGAAGGGGGCGTGCTGGTGGAGGGAAAGGCATCACCTCGCGGTACCGAATTTGTGTATCTCGTTTATCAAAAACAAAAAGATGGGAAGATGAAACTTGTTTGTTCCTACACTTCACCGACCAATTTACGCCGGCTTTTGTGGGCGGTCCATCATTTTGATAACAATTCCCGCATTCTGCTGCAAGGCCGAATGCTGCGCGAGCTGAATCGTCCCTATGACAGGGCGCGGCACCAAATCCGCAAACTAGCTAAAAAGGGTTTTAATCAGCAAGTGAGAAATGATTTTGTGCTTTGGACTCTCAAAGAGCTGAAGAAAAAAGTTTCGCGAGAAAATCCTGAACTTCCAGTGGATTCAAAGGAATGGAAACGAAAACTGTTAGTAGCCATTTTTGAATTCGTCAATCGCGTACCCTACGAATCGAATAGTTCCGACTTGGATGAGGTGATGGGGCCGACTCAGGTGTTGGCCGGCTTTGGATCGACCTGTAACACTAAGGCGCTCACCCTTGCCCTTTTGCTTGAAGCCGCGGGAGAAAAAGTTCGACTTGCCTACAAACCTTTTCTTTGGCAGAACCAAATTCAAGCGATGGACCATGCAGATCTATCGGAGGAATTAACACAAGAACTTGCCAAATTACGCGAGGCTTCCGAGGTTTTAGGAACGACGCCGTACTACCATCTATTAGTGCAGCTCAATCAAGGCACAGATGAAAAGCCTTATTGGATTGAGGTGGATCCGGTTTGGGATCCCGCCATTGCTCCGGATCCTAAAATGAATGCTTGGGATGGAATCCATTCGATGAAAAGCACTGTGGTAAAGCCTACGATTT
>CAZOOM010000183.1:0-709 GCA_964581425.1 uncultured bacterium
CTCCAGAAGAATGAATCAGCTTCCGAAAAATTTCTTTTTTAAAAGGAACGATTGATTGAGAGTCCGACATGGTTCATTCCAACTTCTGGCATCACCTGAAAGTTTCCATGCAATTTTTTGTGAAAACGACTTGTTCCATAAGCAACCACAGAACCGATCACCGCTCCCATTAAAACATCCGATGGAAAATGATTATAAGAATCGACTCTGGAGATGGCAACCAATGAGGCAAAAACATAAGCGGGAACACCTATTTTCGGACCGTACATCATTTCTAATACTGTCGCGGTGCTGAAAACACCACTGGCATGCGCTGATGGAAAACCACGCCTGGAGCCGTCAGGACGATTTCGATCGAAGGCATATTTCGCTCCAATCGTAATCAACTCGGCCCAGAAAAGGGATTCGAGTATTGATTCACCGGTCGTTCTCAGCTTCACATCTTTAATCCCTGCACCTACGGAAGTGACGATAACTCCAATTCCTGCCATCGTATAAGGAGCACCTGAATAACCAAAAACTTTGTCGCCTGCATATCCAAATAAATGATGGGGAGCAAAGCTATACTGAATCTGGTTGTCTTGGGTATGAAGAATCGCCGTTGCACCAATCCCTAAACCAAACGCAAGCGATCCCCATCCCCAAAAGCTGTCTCGAATGTCATATCCGAGATGGCGAGGAAGATCTGAAAAGACAAATTTGGATCCTC
>CAZOOM010000183.1:719-1503 GCA_964581425.1 uncultured bacterium
ATCGTGATACTCTTCATCATTATTTTTTTTGTTGTTGGTTTTTTTTGAAGATCGGTTTTCTTGGCGATCTTCAGCGGTTTGATCCGAATTTTCTTGGCTGTCAGCCGCCAGATAAAAAGGGGAGTTCTCTGCAGCCAATAAAGGATACGCTAGCATTTGTGATAATAAAAAACAGATGAGAAAAATTGAAAATAATTTCATAACCCTCTTTCATAAAAAAATTTTAAATCCTCTAGCGAAATTGATCTTTCTTGCCAAGCTTTAAACCTCCCTATATAAAGATAAATTTTATTATGTCTGCCTTAAAACCAATTAGCGCTGCAGCAGCAAAAGCAAAGGCATTTGCTGCGCTCTGGACATTTCCAGCCATTCTTTTTTCCTCCTTCATGATTGGATGGGGAGCCGAGGCTGCCCAATATTTTATTTCCCAAGGATTGGCGCTTGCCCTTCTTGCGCTTCTTCAAACTCTCCCTGAATTTGCGGTTGAGGCTGTGATCGCATGGCATCAGGATATTCATCTGATGCTTGCCAATCTGACCGGCAGTTTGCGTCTTTTGGTCGGTTTTGGCTGGCCAATGATCTATTTTGTAAGAGCTGCATTCCAAAAAAAGAAATCTTTCCAAAAACGATTTAGCCCGATTGAGATTGAAGCAGAACATTCCGTCGAAACGGTTTCACTTTTGCCGCCGCTTCTCTACTTCACTTTTATCTATTTCAAAGGGAGTCTCTATTATTATGACGCGGCAATTTTACTTCTCTTTTATCTGATCTATCTATGGCTTGT
>CAZOOM010000183.1:1513-1826 GCA_964581425.1 uncultured bacterium
TTGTCCGTTTTTCTCCCCCGATTCGAAACTTTATGATTGTATCGCTCTTTGTGGGAGGAGGATTGATTCTTCTTCTGACAGTTGAGCCTTTTCTAGAAAGTTTGCTCGCTATCGCCATGACTTTTGGAGTCTCCCAGTTTGTTTTTGTCCAGTGGGTTTCACCTTTTCTCTCTGAGTTTCCTGAAAAACTGACCGCTTTTTCCTGGGCCAAGAAAGAGGGGAAAGCATCGATGGCATTAATGAACATTGTTAGTTCCAATATCAATCAATGGACATTGCTAGTCAGCATGATGATGATGGTTTACTCGTATTC
>CAZOOM010000184.1:0-1812 GCA_964581425.1 uncultured bacterium
CAATCAAGAACGGCAATCAGCAACCAGAGATCGCCTCGATTATCTAGAGCGGGGTGCCGATCTCTATAAAGCAAAATGGCATGAATCGCTTAAGGCATTGCGCGAGGTCGAGTCACGTGAGCGCTCGCAATTGAGCGCAGTCCTCATGGCTCGTCAGGATCTAAAATCCGTCGAGGGATTAGAAGACCGATATGAGCAACAATGGTTGGAAGTGTTGCGCGAGCGCGACCAAAAATTAAGTGATGATGCTGGATTAAGAGCTTTTGCGCGAAAGAAAATTTCGGCCACGAGATCCTAAGGAGAACTCTCAATGGAACGCGCACTTAAATATCTTAAAACTATTTTTGTGAAAAAAGCGGCTGCACTCGCCGTTTATTTGTTAATCGAAGCTTTTGATTTGCGCCTTGGTGAAAAACATTCTGTGGCGGCATCAAATCCAGAACCAAAACCGTCCTCGACAGAAACGTCTCGCGCCCCGGTTATTTCTTCAGCGAAATCCGCGGAGGAAGAGGTGCCTGTTGATGATGGATATCATGAAGCGGAGAAACCAAAAGCCACGCGAAAAGGATTTATGGACGACCTTTTCGAAGTTCCCGAGTTGGACACCTCAAATGTGCAAAAAGATGAGTTAGGTAAATATTTGAACTTAGCGGAAAAAAAGAAATCAGAGGTTGAGGGACGTATTGATTTACTCGAGGAACGAGAAAAAAAACTGATGGGAATCGAAAAATCGATTGATCAAAAACTATCTCGCTTAGAAGAGGAACGGCGATTTTTTTTAGACACCTTACAGAAGGAAAAGCAAGCTGACGAAGAGCGAACCGCGAACCTCGTAGATTTCTATAAGAAGATGAACCCGAAAACTGCGGCCCCTTTGTTTGAAAAAATGGACCGAGATTTGGCAGTTCATCTTTTCAACAAGCTTCCCCAAAAGCAAATCACTACTATTCTTTCCCTCATGACCCCTGAAGTGGCTGTGAAACTCACCGAATACTACGGTCGGATTAGGTCAGGGAAAGAATACGAGCTCCTTAAGGAAATCAATAAAAGCCTTACCGACGAATTCTCTAAATGCAAGGGAATGTAGGCGGCTGGCTCACTTAACACTTGCGAAATTCGCTTGGTCAAGTAAGGATGCCCAAAATATTTGGGACGCAACACGACTATGGCGAGACCGATTCGAACGTATTTTCGGGTATTTTGTTTTAGCTGCGCTCTCGGTTTGGTGATTTTATGCCGCACTCAACCAGGCCTTGCGTTTTGCTCAATTTTTGAAAGTTCTCGTTCATTAAATCATTTCGGCTTTTCTGCTTACGATGAGACGATCGAAGCACTGCAAAAGCTTTTGAAAGCTCGCAGCCCGGACGATCTTAAATTATCGCTAAAATTTTTTGAGACAGCTTTCCCTCCAGGACAATCAAAAGTTTTGGGCTTAGGAAGTAGCTACGCGAGTTTTCTTCTCCAAATCATTCGAACTCAAGAAGGGCATTGGTCTATTGCGGTTTCGATCGATCAACCGATGCAAAATGCACAAAGGATTCCCTATAAGTCTGGTGCTGATGCCATGGTTTTTTTGCAAAAGGAACTCCGGTGGGTTCATCGTCGCCTGATTTCACACGCTTTTTCTAAAATCTGGCCAAAAGATTTTTCGAAGATTTACCTGAGCGCTCCCGAAATCGCACGAGACCCCGATGCAATCGCCTTGATTCTTGCGAGCTCTGGCCAAGTTTTTGATGTTGTTAAAGGTGTAATTTCGGTTTCGCGAGAAATCTCTACGGACGATCGGCGCAGCGGGGAGCGACTGATCCGTGC
>CAZOOM010000185.1:0-1777 GCA_964581425.1 uncultured bacterium
TGCGCCGGTTTTTAGCGGCGGAAGCACGGCAGGAGGCAGTGCGGCTAAATCAAGCGGATTGGATGAAAATGTGGCAACAGATAAAACGTTGATCAAAAAGAAGGCGGAAAAGAGAGAGGCCAAAAAAGAAAGCGTTCGCCTGTCTGGCCACTCAATTACTCATCGGAAAGATGCATTGCATGATGTTTGGTCTAAAGTAGAAAATCAATCTGAGCCGGATGGCAATCCGAATGTGGTAATGGATGCAGGTTTGGAAATATCTCAGCCCATTGTGAATTTGACCAGCGTAAGAGCTGCGTCTAAAAACATAGATGCAACTCAGAATATTGAGGGTAATCTAAAATCAGCAAGTTTGATGAAAGCGCCTGAGATTCGTCAGGAAACAAAAGTTAAGGTAGCGAAAGAAAGATTATCAAAATAAGCAAAGGGGAAAAAGGAGTTGGATATTAATTATCCAGCTCCTTTTTTATTTCGAGAAAATCATTCATTCGTTGACCGTAATGAGTGTTTAAAATTACTCTGCAGCAATCCCTGAGTCATACTCCATTCTATCTGTGCAGTGACGGGTGTGGTTATCATCACAAAACATTCTATCAATAGAAATAGCATTCCTATTCAATAGTGAGCGATTCCTCAATTTGTCTTCTATAAGAGAGCAAGGGCATGGTTAAAAGTACTATCAAGAGTAAGAAGAGGCACTGTCTTGAAAAGAGATAAACGGAGAGGTAGGGTTAAAGATAATGATATTTGAAAGGCTTATTTATGATAAAGAAAATCACAGCGTCAATTACGGCAACGATTTTTTCAATGTTTTCCGTTATTTCTCCATTACCTTTATTTGCTTCTGAAGCAGAACTGTCAAAGATTTCTGTTTTGGTGAATCAACCTGAGAAAATGCCGGCATCTTCGAATGTCCCTGCGGCAAGTAATCCTATACCGGGATCAGTGACAGACTTGAGTGTTATTGGAAAAGATCAACCGTTGAGCAAAGTATCCATGGTTTCAACTACGACTAGCACGGCAACGACAACATCGACCGCAACAAGTACTTCGACTCAAACAAAAACACAAACAACTACTGCTACGGCGAAGGCCATTACAAACTCAAGGCCATTTGCTGATTCACTGGCGGTTAAGGGAAATGAAGATAGCGAAATTCGAGGCCAATTGGTGGGACATGATATTGATGGAGATGCTTTAACTTATATTTTGAAGGAAGGTCCAAAGAAGGGAAATTTGGTAGTGAAAGCCAATGGAACTTATGTTTATACACCGAAGGCTAACGAGTTTGGCGAGGATGTGTTTACGTATAAAGTCAATGATGGGAAGATAGATTCAGCCCTGAGTAAGCGAGTCATGATTACGATCCAAGCCGTGAATGACGCTCCTGTGGCACAGTCGGCATCATTTACTCTCCAGGAAGATGAGTATATTTCATCCTACAATTTAAAGGCCACAGATCCGGATGGAGATTCTTTGATATATCAGTTGGTGCGAGGACCGCTCAATGGGACTGTGGAACTTACCAAGGAGGGTGTTTTTCGCTTCTTGCCGCGTCTAGATTTTTTTGGTGTGGATTCATTTCAATATCAAGTCACGGATGGAAAAGCGGTCTCGAAAGTAGCCACTATTACTTTCCAGATCAAACCTGTGAATGATGCGCCGGTTGTTTCAAGAATAACTCATAATGCGATGGATAACGATAAGCAGAAAAAAGGTATCCAGGTTAGTGAAGGGAGCAAGCTGACACTGAGTAGCTCTGCGAGTGATGCAGACT
>CAZOOM010000186.1:0-1777 GCA_964581425.1 uncultured bacterium
CAGTAAGTTTGAGCATTATGGCTCTTCCTTTCTGGTGGTAGATACGTGAACCTGTCCCGCTTTTTTGTTAATCGGACTTTTGACGCAATTATTTAAGGGATGATTAAATTCCAATATTGCGTCAGAAGGAGTTGAGCAAAATGGAACAGACACAGGATAAACCACGTCGGCAATTCACGCCAGACCAGAAATTCAAAATCATCAAAGAGCAAATGACGACAAAGACGTCAGTTACCGAGATTTGCAAAAAGTACGACATCAGTGCCGGGAATTTTTATAAATGGCAGGAGAAGTTTTTAGAGGGTGCACTGGCCAACTTCAAGCGCTCAGATGATGGCCCAACGAAGGCTGAACTTCGCAAGATTGACGAGCAGGAGAAAAAGATCCAGAAAATGCAGTCAGCAATCACCGAAATTGTTCAGGAAAATATTGAACTAAAAAAAAATCTTGGGGATTCGGGACTTTTGTAGAAGTTCCAGCTGGAATCAGGCCGCTGGTTGTGGCCGACATTGAACGCCAGCAGGGCCGATCCGATCTGCGGCTTGAGGATTTGCTGGCGTTGTACGGGATCAAGAAGTCCACGTTTTACGACTGGCAGAACGCTCCCGTGGCCGCGTTGCCGAGGCCAGCAGTAGTAAGCGCTGCCTCGGTCCGTCCCGACGAGATCCAGGCGGTGCTGGCGTATCGTGATCTGCACCCAGACATTGGGTACCGTAAGTTCACTTGGCAAATGGTAGATGCAAATATTGCCTTTTTATCCGAGAGCAAGGTCTACGATATTTTGTCAGCGCATAATCGGCTTCAGGGTTGGAACCGAGTCGACAATGGCGAAACTGCCAAGGAGTACCGTCACAAGCCTAAGCATGTGCACTATCACTGGCACACCGACATCGCGTATATCAAGGTCGGTGGAGTTTTTTATTTTTTAATAATGATGTTGGATGGCTACTCACGGTATTTGCTGGACTGGGAGCTGATGACAGACATGCTGGGTGGTTCAGTCGAAAACTTCGTTCAGCGAGTGAAAGAGAAATACCCACACGCCCGGCCAAGGCTAATCAACGACAATGGCTCGCAATTTATCAGTCACGACTTTAAGCGGCTGCTGCAAAAACTGGAAATCCAGCAGATTTTTACGCGCAGGAACCACCCGCAAACCAACGGGAAAATTGAACGGATGAACGGCTCCGTCAAACAAGAAGCTCTTCGTCCTGGCCAACCAAGCGACTTCCAAGAGGCATGGGATATCTTGAACAAGTACAGCTATGAATACAACCACCAGCGGCTGCACGCGGGAATCAATTTTTTGCGCCCAGCGGACATGTTTTTTGGCCGCAGTGGTCTTGTTTTGCAAGAGCGCCGGGAAAAAATTGAAAATGCCCGTGCTGATCGAAAATCACTTAACCGGGAGGAGCGAATGAAAAATCTCCACTAAATTATTGCGTCAAACTTCCGGATAGAAAAAAGCTAGACAGATTTGATTCGTTGTCGCGATCGGTGTTTGCCAGAGATTCGATCGTTTCGTTTTCTTTGCACTCAAGCGATTCTACAATTTTGGCCTTATCAAAAACGTTCCAGGGGAAGAAGTCACTGAAGTCTCTTCTTGCTTTCAATTCAAAAGTTTTAACATAGCTTTTGAGTGAAGGGTTATAGCAAGAAAATCGAAACTCTTTAGTGACGAAATCATTTATTCCGTTATTCGTGTACTGCACATCCATATAAGTGATTTCAGCTTTTCTTACAAGACTACCGACTGGACAATCGGCACGCACAACGC
>CAZOOM010000187.1:0-1767 GCA_964581425.1 uncultured bacterium
ACCATTCTATTGCAGCATATGTCGCGCAAAAACTTTCGAGCGAAGGAGCTCAGCTTGCCTTTAATCATTTGCCTGATCGTGATGATCGCAAAAAAATGGAGCGACGAGTTCGAAAAGTCACGGATCCTCTCAACGCTGCTTTGGTAATGCCTTGCGATGTGTCTGTCGATGCTGATATCGAACGCTTTTTTTCCGCAGTGGCAGAAAAATTCGGCAAAATAGATTTTATGGTGCATTCGATTGCCTTTGCACCTGTCGACGATATTCGAGGTGGAGTTATCAATACAAGCCGCGAAGCGTTTCGCCTTTCAATGGATATTAGTGCCTACAGTTTTATCGCGTGTACACGCGCGGCAGCGCCGATCATGAATGACGGTGGTTCGGTCGTAACGATGACTTACCTAGGAGGGGAAAAAATTGTCGCCGGGTATAATCTCATGGGAATCTGTAAGGCAACTCTCGAAGCATCGGTTAAATATCTCGCGTTTGATCTTGGCGACCGCGGAATCCGAGTCAATGCAGTCAGCGCCGGACCGTTGCGTACACTTGCTGCATCAGCCGTAGGAGATTTTGGTAGTATGCTTGCCATGTATGAAGCGATTTCCCCCCTCAATCGGAACGTCACCCATGAAGAAGTCGCTGCAAGCACAGCGTATTTGCTGAGTGATCTTTCGACTGGGATTACGGCAGAAATTCATCACGTTGACGGGGGTTATAACGCCATGGGCAACCCTGGCCGCGCTACGCATCTCTTTAAACCTCAACGGCCGACGACAAGCTCCTCGGGACAAAAAACGAGCGAATAAATATGGGCATCACATGCCGATTGAAAGAAAGATTGCGGTAATCTAAAGTACTACTTTGGATATTCATGAATATCAAAAGTAGAGGTTTTGTGTATAAGAGATTGATTGGATTACCAAAAATCCCAAAACGATCCTTTTTTTTATGGGGACCGCGCCAGGTTGGCAAGTCATGGATCCTTAAGCATCTCTATCCCGACGCTCCTCGAATCAACCTTTTGAAAAGCGATGAGTTCGCAAATTACCAAACCAATCCAGCTTCTTTGCGGGAACGAGCGATTCAAAATAAATGGAAATTTATCGTCATCGACGAAATCCAGAAAGTTCCTCATCTTTTGGATGAAGTGCACTATCTCATCGAAGAAGAAAATATTGTATTTGCGCTGTGCGGATCAAGCGCACGAAAAATCAAAGCTTCACATGCGAACATGCTCGGAGGCAGAGCCCTCCGCTTTGAAATGTATGGACTCGTGTCTGTGGAATTAGGTGATTCATTCGATTTAGTCCGTATGCTTAACCGAGGCTTTCTCCCAGCGGTTTACGACGATGATGAACATTATCTCCAACTGCAAAAATCTTATTGTTCCGATTATCTCAAAGAGGAAATTTTCGCAGAGGGATTAGTCCGAAAACTTCAACCTTTTAGTAGATTTTTAGAGGTAGCTGCCATCGGTGATACGGAGGTAGTTTCTTTTGAAAACATTGCACGAGAATGTGCGATATCTGCGCCTACCGTAAAATCTTATTACGAAATCCTAAGCGACACGCTCTTAGGAACTTTTTTGCCGGCTTACTCCGCGCGACCAAAACGCCGCCAGATTTCCAGTCCTAAGTTTTATTTTAGTGATGTAGGGATCGTAAATAATTTAGCGCAAAGACAGTCTTTAGCTCCAAAAAGCCCTTTGTTTGGCAAAGCATTTGAAAACTGGGTTTTTCACGAGCTGAGATCGTGGAAGGAATATCG
>CAZOOM010000188.1:0-1765 GCA_964581425.1 uncultured bacterium
GGTCCAGATTATAAAAAATATGTCTTCTGGATTTCAGTAAAGGAACCATGAGTTGTTCACATACTTCTCGTAGTCTCCCTATATCAGATAGGGAGGGTTATGAGACTTGTCCAAGAAGCACAACCCTCTAGCTGGTAACGTACGGGGCATTCCCCTTGATTACCGGCACCTCGATAAAGTCGAGCTAATTACAAAAATTTGGAGCGTTGTCCCTGAATATGCCTTCATTGGCGTGGGCGATCCCTTATGCCCTGAGGAGAAGTATTCGAACGTCTCATTCGAAGCAGAGATCGGAATTTGGAAAGTCGAGATTGAACGAGCATCCATTGCTGGCCTGAAACCTTTCGACATTTCAATTACTGCTCACTGCTCTGGTTCCTCCATCCCTTACGATTTCCGGTCAGTACCACTTCAAGCAAAATCGGGATCACTGACGTTTTACCATTACCAAATCCAAGACCGGCAAAATTTCCGCCACTCACAATTCGTGAAACGGCATGAAATTTCGGTCAATGTTCCATTTGGAAATTCAGATTTGTTGTCATCTCTGTTGGTTGGAACCTCCAAAAATGGGAACGCAGTCTACCTATATACGAACTTGATTGGCCTGGTTGAAGACACTGAGGGGCCGCAATTAGTGAACATTAAAAATAAAAATATGAGGACAAATAAGTATGAAAATTGAATCGACTAACCCACTGGCAATTAGCGGATCGCAGTTTCCTGAATTCTTGAAGGACTTCTCCGAAAAGATGCAGGTCCCAGGAAAGCACATACAAGTAGTGACATCTTTGAAGGGAGCATCCGGCTTTGACGGGCCTTCACGAATCGCATCCGATCTCACGGAGATAGAACTGGAAAATTTCCACAGGAGAAAAGAGAACTTCGCATTTCTATCCTGTGTGGAACCAACCGCAATGTCCAACTCAACACGTCGAGCAAATAAAAAAGACGTGCTTGAGAAAAACTTTGTAATCTTTGACTGCGACTTTAAAGATCCAGAGTTGGAAGGCAAAGAATTCTTACAGACTCCACCGTGGGAAAAGAGAGCCACTGTATCTGGTGTGTTTTTCGAATTTCTCAGCTCACTTCAGGAGGAAGGATTCGATCCCTATCTTGGAGTGTTCAGCGGAAACGGATTTCATCTATATTTCTACCTGCCGGAGCTTCTGCCTGTGTCAGATACGTACGGCGATACCTACGAAGCGATTGCAACTCGTTTTGAAGAGATCTCAGATAAGTCGGTAAAGTTTGACCGGCAATGTAAGAGTCCGACTCAATCATTTAGGATTCCAGGCTCTATGAATCTTAAGGAAGGTTGGTCAGAGATTCCAACGGAAGTATTCTACTTCAATGAAAAGCCGAATACCCAATCGTTCTCCTCTCTTTGGAAATCAACCGAGCATGAACTAAGCCGACTGAAAAAGTCCGGACTGAGATCAACCGACCTCGATAATCTAAAGTCTGCATTAACTCTTGAGAAGATCTTGGCGTATGAAGAATTCAAATACGCAAAAGCAGAAACAATAGGAACAGAAAACAGTGATGGTGAAATACGCTGCTCAAGCCCTTTGACAAGCGATCAGAATCCTAGTTTCTGTTTCAATAATAAATCAAAGGTCTGGATGTGTAATTCATCTGGTAACAAGGGTGATGCTTTTGATCTAATTGCTGACCTTTCTGATTTAGATCGTAAAAAGGATTTTAAGGAGGTGATTAGAAAAGCTTCGACAATCGCAGGAATAGCGATCAAGAACGCAAATAC
>CAZOOM010000189.1:0-1761 GCA_964581425.1 uncultured bacterium
AAACAAGGTAGGGAGAACGATTGTTCTTAAAGTAAAATATCATGATTTTGAGCAGGTGACGCGTTCTCATACTTTGGCAAGGGAACCGACTCAAGCCGATGAAGTCTTTCGTGTAGCTCGCCGGCTTTTGCTAGAGAAAACCTTAGCAGGTAAAAAACCCATCCGTTTGATTGGACTTGGGATTTCCTCTTTGAAATCAAAAAATGACAGTAAAAATAAGAATCAGCAAGTACCTTTGCAGCCGGATCTGTTTCCGCTAGAATCTTTGTCATGAATTTATTTCATTGGTTTCAAAAAATCCTTCAAAAGTTCGTCAAGTTGGATAGACCTCGCGCCGATTCAAGCATACGGGGAGAAACCTCGTATGAAACTTGTGATGAAATACCGGAGATGGATTCGGAAGGGCTGGGGCCCGTTTCGGATGAGCCGGAACCGGAAGTATTAAGAAAAAAGTGGGAAGCGGAAGAGCTTGAGGCGAGTGTCCTCGGAAAAAGTGAGATGGCATGTCCTAAGTGCGGTCTCATGATTGATGCGAAAAGCTTCAAGTGTCTTTTCTGCGACGCGCTTATTTTTAAAGATTCCGGCTTTTTGAGTCGCTTGATCTACCCTTTTCGTCAAGATCCCTTGATGGCCGTCCTCTTATTGCTCTGCATTTTGACACTTCTTTACATCATGATTTAATGACAAGGACATTCATTTGAATTCGAGCGATGCCCATTTCGATCATTTAAAAAAACTCCTCGAGATTGAAGAGTACGAGGAAATTCAAGAGTTTAAGGAATCCTTCATTAAGCTTAGCCCTGAAGAACGCGAACTCACGGGCAAATCACTTTTAAGGATGAAGCCTCTGGAATTTCATTTCAGTCCGGGAGCTCATCGCCTCATTCGTTTTGGTTATGCAGAATCCCGAGCACTTCCGATCTACTCGCCCGAGCCAGGAGATATGTTGTCCGTAGCACCTTCAGGAGAGATTCGTGATCGTCCCTTGATTGGTACGGTTTATGACAAGGATCGTGAATCCATAACCCTAGCATTTCGTGAGGATTTGGATGAGGATGCCATTGATGAAGATACGACCTTTGATCTCAATCTTTCTTCCAGCCGGAATACTTATAAAAAAATGTACGAAACACTTCGCAAAGTCAAAGAAGCGAGAAATTCTCGCACCTCGTATTTTCGAGATCTTTCACTGGGTTTAAAATCACCGGAAAGTTATGATCCTGTTTCAAAAGACTCTAGCCCATTTTTTAATTCGAAATTAAATGATTGGCAAAAAGAGGCGGTGGCAAAAGCGCTTGGCGCCAAAGATATCTTTGTGCTTCATGGACCTCCGGGAACAGGGAAAACAACGGCGCTTGTGGAAATCATTCAACAGGAAATTCAAAATGGAAAATTTGTGTTTGCCACAGCTCCGAGCAATACGGCTTGCGATCAATTAGTCACAGCGCTTGCAGCCATGAACGTACCTCTTTTGCGATTGGGGCACCCCGCAAGAATCATGGGGCATCTACGTGAACACACGCTTGATTTTAAGCTTGCAAGCCATCCGTTAAACGAATCCATTCGCGAAATCGAAGCGCGCGTTGAACAGCTTTTGCGCCGTAAGGAGAGACGCAAGGACCGGCGGAGTATGAGTTATGACGACCGTACTGCTTTATGGACAGAAATCCGCGAGCTTCGTCATGATATTCGTGAAATTGGAGATTCTATTTGGAATCAAGTGGTGCAATCCGCCTCTGTGATTATTGGCACCCATACCAG
>CAZOOM010000190.1:0-1755 GCA_964581425.1 uncultured bacterium
CGTACACTCTGTATGCGCCGCTAGCCGTATTGCCGGGGAGAGGCGTTCCATCTTGTTTTAAAAGCCCCACTCCAACGAATTGTGGTCCAGACCGATCGTTCAAAGGCTCGAGAAATTCAAATGGGCTGACATAAAAGCCACCTTCGCCCAGCACATTCAAATGAACATGATGAAAGCGCTCCCCGAAAGTAACAATTGGCCAATAATAAATGTCGCCGAGCTTTTCCCCGGTCGCGATGGGCTGCCCAGATTCTTTTGCATCTAATATTTTTTGGGGAATACTTTGACGATCAATGTGATGGTATTGCCATATGAATCCATGATCATCGAGAATCGCAACCTCCCAATAAGCAGGCCCGGGACCATAGTTTTCAATATTAATTACTTTTCCACCGACGGATGCGAAAACACCTGTACCTGCGTCTCCCCGAATATCAAGCCCATGATGAAAATACGGAGCATCACCGTAATTTTGGTACGAAGCGTTGCTGTGTCCAATGCTTTGCACAGTATAAGGCCACGCGTTGCGGGATTGCGTCTTCTGTTTAAGCAACGATTGCAGAAACTGCAGATTACCTTTTGCCAGATTGAGATAGGCTGGACGGTAATCACGTTCAGCCGCGTCATGCGCGTCGTACGAATTTTGATCGCTCTCTGCCGCATCTAAGAAGGAGGAAGGTTGACGCTCCCGCCCCCCGCAACCCACAGATAAATGTAAGCTCAAAATTAAAAACGCTATCCATCCAAGGTTTTGGTTCTTCATGTGGAGTGTCTCGCAAATTAGGATTTGAAATCTACATTGATGGTAACATTCTTTTTCGAAGAACTGAAAAATATCCCACAGCTTTCGCCTGTGCGACTGAATGCTAGAGACGAACTCCGCGGTGTTCTTTCCCCCTTAGGGACAGCTACCTCTCATGAAAATCTAATGTTTTGCTGAAACTTTGCTCCGTGCTATGAAAATGCCCTTTGGAAAATCGTCGCTATTCCTAATTCGCCTTATCCGAACAGGTAACTTTTCCATATGCAGCAGCGCATTTTCCGGTAGGAGACGCAGCGCATCCAACTTGGCCATAACCTGACTTGCAATCGTACCCGCATTCGATATTTCCATAATCTGCCAAGCACTGCATGTCCGGCTTTTTACCGCATTTGATCTGTCCATATGCTGCGACGCAGCCGTATCCACACTCCGTTCGACCATAAGCGGAAATACATTTTTCCTTTGACGTTGCGGGTGTCGAATCCGCAAACGAGACTCGCAGTTCATCGCCTGGGTTTACTTTGACAACTCGCTTTTCCGCCCCCACGATCATCGTGATCTCTTGGGGTGCAGCTATCTTAAAGATTTGTTCGATCGTTTCGGCACGAAGAATATTTGTGCAAGAGAAAAATACCATAGCCAAAATTAGCTTTAAACTCCGCATTTGTATGCCCCTCTTAAAACGTCATTTAAATTTTTTTAAAAAACCTTAAGAGAATAATAACGCACGATTTGAAGTGATCAAAGCAAAGCTTTTGCTCCGTGCTACGAAAATAATAGCCGCAATATACCATCCCGATAACGCTACGGCAGAAGATAATAGGATCTTAGAACGCGTTTACTGCGAAAAATAGGCTTAAATCGCAGCGTGTAGCAAAATAGAGACGAGTGCATCAAAAATGCACCCGTCTCATCTCTAGAAACTAAACACGAGTCTCGTTCTTTTGATCCGCTTTCTTCTTATGCGTAGGTGCACTCCCTACCTGCTGCAC
>CAZOOM010000191.1:0-1752 GCA_964581425.1 uncultured bacterium
CGGTAATTAACCCTTTAGCAACCAGGTCATATTCCCGAGCAATGTTTTCAGCGACATCACTTCTTCCTTTATAAAGAGCAATCAAGTACGATCGCACTGCCGCGATTTCTTTCGCGGTTTTATCTTTAAGCTGAGTTTCAAAAAGCGAGAATGAATTTCGTGAATCAGCGGTGTGATTTTGAGTCATCAGCTCAATCAAGAAACTTCCTGTCTCGTTCATCACTCGAACCGCTTCGGTATAACGACCCGATAAAATTCGAATCGCATTTTGTACACCCATCAAAGTTCCCGACATTCCGCGCGGCCTTGCCACACCCAATTTGGTTTCAAACAGATCAAACATGCTGAGCGCAGTCACGGTTGAAGTCATTTCAATGCCGCCTACATCCAGTAAAGTATTTTGCAGAAATTTACCTTGAATATCCGTCAGAGCCTTTTTATCAGTTCCTTCTGCTCCGTCAATTCGCTTTTGGAGCTCCTCTGCGCCTTTTTCCAACACACTGTTAATACCGATAAGCCAGGCGGTATCTTCGATGATGAGATCCAGCTCCGCTTTTCCTTCAGCATTGAGAGGTTTGAACTGTTGATTTTTTACCGCGACACCGTTTCGTTCCAAAATTGCTGCATTCAACCGGTCAGCATTTCGATAATCCACCGCAAAGGCGCGCAAGATCGAAAAGAGTTCCTGACCGTAAAAAGGCGGTACTGAATCCTTACCTTTTTTAGCCGCGCCTTCGATCAGAGCATTTATCTCGGGGTGTCTTTGAAAAACTCCTTTAACAAGCGCGCCAGTCCATTTTTCAATTTTTCCATCATGTACAAGCAGCATAGCCGTATCATTTTTGTGCTGGGCAAAATAAGCAGCATCATCCGTCACGAGAACAAGAGATTTCCGTTCTTGCTCGGTACGTTTTTCAAATTCCCCTTTACCGTAAACAAGTAAAGTCGGAGCCACGTCGGCTAATTTTTCAAGGATTTTGAAATTCGGCAGGCTTCGAGCATATTCGACTTTTCCTCCGACAATGAAGTACATCGGATCAGCGCATTGGTGGACCTCGTCAAAGAGTCGTCGCGAACTTTGATAGGCGCCCACCAACTCTTCGTAAAGGCGTGCGTTACCGGATTGTTCCACTCGGTTAATGAGGTGCGCAATCGAGTTTCGCGAAACCACGAGCAAGCCGCCGTCTCCCTTGAGGTGCCCAATTAGCGATCGAACACGACTTTGAGCGGGCGCATCATTGAGGTCATCTCCAATCGACTCAATCAGATGCTCTCCATCAGTCATCTTCCTATGAGACAAAAGCTCAAAGAACTCACGGTCGCGAAGTACCTGCTTCACGTGAGTTGCCGAAGGAACCAGCATTAAATCAACCTCACCCATTCCTGCGAGAGAAAGGCCTAAAAGGGTTTTGCCGGCGCCCATTCCCATCTGAACGTTGTATCCCTCTTTAAATTTTTGAAAGCCGTCGCGGATCGTTTTATTCATCCAATAACCCTTGGACAAAAAGTACGTGACTGCAATTTTAGCCACGTCCCAACCTTGTTCGATTTCGGCCTCGGTCAATATGAGCCGAGGATCCACGGACTCGTACTGATTCCAAACTGCGACAAGTCCTTCATTGCTAACCTCCTTACCCTCCTTGTCGTAAAATTTCCAATTCGATGCCAGGAAGCAGTTCTCTTTTGTTTTCTCACTGTAAAAAACCAATCGGCCTTGAGCATCGCGTTCCTGCACTTGGCCAAAGAGTTTCA
>CAZOOM010000192.1:0-1696 GCA_964581425.1 uncultured bacterium
TCTTTAGAATCCGTATAATCTTGGGATGCAACCACTCATTCAACTCTTCTCTTCCCCATCAACTGCGCAATCTGTTTTTATTTTAGCGCTCATCATTGCGCTTGGGCTTGCGTTCGGAAATCTCAAATTTTTTGGCATTAAGTTAGGTGTTGCCGGAGTGCTTTTCGCAGGTCTGCTTTTTGGACATTTCAAATGGACGATTAATCCTGAGCTTTTAGATTTTGTCCGCGAATTCGGCCTGGTTCTTTTTGTTTACACCATCGGAGTTCAAGTAGGTCCGGGATTCTTTGCATCCTTTAGAAAAAATGGCCTGACCCTAAATCTTATGGCTGCCTTTATCGTTCTTTTTGGAGCAGTGATAGCGCTTATGCTACATGTATTTGCAAAAATCCCTCTTCCCGCTGCTGTCGGCCTGTTTTCTGGTGCAACCACCAATACCCCGAGTCTTGCCGCAGCACAACAAGCCTTAAAAGACATGCCGTCCATTGCGCCTGAAATGCTGAAACTCCCTGGTGTGGCTTATGCTATGGCCTATCCCTTTGGAATTATGGGTATTATTTTGACCATGATCTTTGTGCGTGTGGCATTTAAGATCACTGCAAAAAAAGAAGCTGAAGAATATGCTCGGCTTCATGAAGCGAACGCGAGCGGACTCGAAGTCATAGATCTTAAAGTTGAAAATCCGAATCTCAACAATATTTTAGTGCGCGATATTCCGAATGTCGGAGAATCCGGTGTGGTCATTTCTCGTATCATGCATCAAGGTGAAGTAGGTCCGGTTCTCTCTTCCAGCAAAATTTTCCTTGGCGATACCATTCGTGTCGTGGCACCTAAAAAAGAACTCGAAGAGTTTCGCTTAATTGTTGGCTCTATCACAAAAATGGAACAGCGAGGCGGTGCTTCTAAAGTTGTATCTCAAAGAATTATTGTGACCCGCAAAGCCATCGTGGGTAAATCCATTAGTGAACTCGATATTCGAAACCGTTATGAAGTCACGATTACCCGAATCAATCGCGCGCAGTTCGAGCTTCCCGTTGATTCAGATACAGAACTTCAGTACGCCGATGTGCTGATTGCGGTTGGAGAAGAGGAAGATCTCAAACGATTTGCCCAAGATGTTGGAAACTCTCCCAAACAACTTGAACACACGGAACTTATTTCAGTTTTTGTCGGTATTACTCTTGGAGTCATTGTCGGAATTTGGCCAGTTCATTTACCGAATATGCCGGCACCGATTAAACTTGGACTCGCAGGCGGTCCGCTCATTGTTTCAATTCTTCTTAGCCGCATAGGACGCATTGGAAAAATGATCTGGTACATGCCCATCAGCGCAAATTACATGATGCGCGAATTTGGGATTTCTCTTTTTCTCGCTTGCGTAGGGCTCAAATCAGGCGATCAATTCGTTAAAACTCTTGTGGAAGGAAGCGGGCTTTACTGGATGGCGTGCGCAACTTTGATTACGTTAATTCCAATCTTGGTGGTTGCCCTTTTTGCTCGAATCAAACTAAAGATGAATTATCTTACCATTTGCGGATTACTTGCAGGAAGCATGACCGATCCGCCAGCACTGGCTTTCTCAAATCAAGTCGCATCTTCAAATGCTCAAGTCGTGGCTTATGCTGCGGTCTATCCCCTCGTGATGATCCTGCGCGTGGTTTGCGCACAACTCATCGTCATGATCTTCATGCGTTAA
>CAZOOM010000193.1:0-1367 GCA_964581425.1 uncultured bacterium
CCCTTAACAGCAATCACCATACCCTGGAAAAGCTGTTTGCGTTCCTTGCCACCTTCTTTGATATTGCGGTAAATCTTCACCACATCTCCAGCCTGGAGCTCTGGAAGGTCGGTACGCTTGGCACGGAGCTTTTGATTAAATTGGACGAGTTCTTGGCGCATAAGTAAAGAAAAAAATCTTTCTGAAAAAGAAATACCCTGATCTAAAGGCTCGGGGTATTAAGTGCTCCAATTCTAGCGGGCGAATCGAAATCCGTCAAGAGGGAGAAAACTTACCCCTGAGCCTTCTGTAAAGCCAAAATAGACAGTGAATCCTGGAAATAATCGGGGAGAGGGGCTTCAAAGCGATACTTCTTGCCCTTGAGCTCAAATTTTAGGCTAGCTGCGTGAAGCAGTTGGAATGGGGGAACGAGCGGATCACGCCGATGCTCTTTGAAGCGATATAACTTATCTCCTACAATAGGATGCCCCAGAGATGCAAGGTGAACACGAATTTGATGCGTTCTGCCGGTTTTTGGCTTAACAGAGAGCAAATCATACTGTGGATAACGTGTGTGTAAAGCATATTCAGTCTCTGCCTCCCTCAGCTCTCCTCCGAAAGCCCGTTTTCCTACTGGAATAGCCCTCTTAATACTCCCTTTTACTCGGCCAAGAGGGGCATTAATCACTCCACTAGGCAATTTGACCGTACCATAAACAAGCGCTTGATACTCTTTTTGGATCTTTCGTTCCTGAAAAAGGCTTTTTAGAGCCATAAATGCCTTTTGATGCTTGGCAATCAAGACAATTCCTGAGGTATCTTTATCAAGCCGATGAACCATCCCAGGACGGTTCTTATCCTCACCCACCCCTAGAATCTGTGGATAACGCGTAGATAACCACTCTGTTAGGGTATGTTTTTGACCTTTACGTACCGGGTGCATAGAGAGTCCAGCTGGTTTGTCCAAAACGAGGAAATCCTCTGTTTCAGCTATTACTCCAACCTTGATCGTTTGTTGTTTCTTGTGGTCCAGATCTTGTTTTTTCCCAGAAATAGCCCGATCCCACTCAACAGCAGCTCCGAGTGTAAGTCGGGTATTGGCTTTTTTGACGACGGTACCATTCACCCGAATAGCACCCTCTTCTATCAGGCTTTTGAGTTGCTCCCGGGAGACCATGGGGAGTTCTATAGCCAAAAACTGGTCCAGGCGCTTGCCGACCATCCGCAATTTCACGATCCGTATTGCTTGTTTTTTTGACTGGGCCATATGATTTTGTGCCATCCGATTGTAGCACGTTCTACCAAGAAATATAGAGGGACGATCTTCTCCACAGTTTATCCCAATACAAGGAACTATTTCTCCCGTTTTGAAAAGGTGATGAAAATGT
>CAZOOM010000193.1:1377-1676 GCA_964581425.1 uncultured bacterium
TACTTACGATTTGTAATACTACCATATATAGTATATTAAACCGTAAAATACCAATCTCTCCCAAAGAAAACCCTACATTTATAGGGTTATTTGACAGTCAAAAAGGCACTCACTATCATGATGAAGCACCCAAAATTTTCTCCCCCAAAATAGGGTGTGAAATTTGGGAAAAAGGCACATTTTATTTTTTATTTTACATATCTATGTATCAAGACAATTGTTGTGGTGGTGGTTGCTGTGACTCTGAGACATCTCTTTCGATGGAAGAGGCTGGTTTCTTTCCTGTGATTGGAAAGTCC
>CAZOOM010000194.1:0-1649 GCA_964581425.1 uncultured bacterium
CTCTTGCATACCCTTTAATGACTGATTCCCACTCCAGACAAAACTTTAAAAAGAGTCGCAAAAAAAATTTTGAGATCAAAAAGAAAAGATTTTTTATGAAGATACTCTTCATCCAATTTTACTTTCTGGATAAGAGAGAGGGCACTCCTCCCGTTAATCTGCGCCCAGCCTGTTAATCCGGGAAGCAATTGATCGACACCGACTTCTTTTCTTAAAAGAATGAGATTCTCTTCGTTGAAAAGCGCCGGCCTCGGGCCGACAAAGCTCATCTCTCCTTTGAGGATGCTCCATAACTGCGGGAGTTCATCCAGACTTGTCTTACGCAAGAAGCTGCCGATCGGAGTGAGATAGGATTTTGGATTTTCGAGCAGGTGAGGCGCCAAAGCAGGTGTCTCGACATGCATGGTGCGAAATTTCGGCATTTTGAAAATACGATTATGACGCCCGACACGCTTGGACCAATGAATTGCCGGCCCTTTCGAGCTTAAGCGAACGGCCAAAGCCAAAAACATCATCGGTAAAATTAAAATAAGAAATAAAAAAAAGCCTACAAAGATGTCAAAAAATCTCTTAGCCATTTGTGTTTTCCAGAGAATAGTTCACGGTTTTCTCACTGATTTTTCTAAAAATTCATTCCTACGGTATTATTATAGTGAAATCCGGATCCAGCCTTAACGCTTCGTCGAAGGATGCTTGCGCCTTATCCAATTCTCTTCGCTTGATGTAGAGAAAACCGAGGTAAAAATGAAAACTCGGTTCGTCTGGCAAAAGTTTAATCGCCTTTTGGTAATAGACTAAAGCGTCGTCCAGCTTGTTTAACTCCATGTAGCTCTTGCCAATGTTCCAAAGATCGTTGGGTGAGTTGGGATATCCCTTTAAACCCTTTTCATAGGTAGCGATCGCCCGAGCATGGTCGCCAAGCGATGCGTAAATCCGCGCTGCGGTGAAGAGAATAATTTTTCTGCTGGGATGGAGATGCATTGCCGCTTCGATCTCACTCTTTGCCTTCGGCAAATCTCGCTGTATGCGAGCTCTCAGGGATGTTTCCAAGTGGCTGTCAGCGGCAAGGCGCGTGGCGTTCCAATAAACAGCGATGATACAGAGCAGCACACAAATCATCGACATCGCTCCCACAATCCATTGAGGTGGATTCCATTTCCAACCTCCATCCTTCATCAAAATCCCGTAGACGAAGAAAACATAGGGCGGCATTGGTCCGCGCGACATCGGGAAATTTACGAGCGCACTCAAAAAAAGCGCGACGCCGGCCAAACCGATTGCGACAGACCATACCGCATCAGGTTCGCGCAGGCCGATCCACGCTTCTCGAAAAAATAAAAACCATAAGACGGCGAAAAGGATAAAGCCGATGATTCCTAGCTCGGCCCAAAATTGAATAAAGTCGTTATGCGTCTCGGAAGGTTGCGAATCCAACGAAAAATACCGGTCAATCACCGCGCTGCGGGCATAGGCCGGATAAACCGACTTGAAACTGCCAAGCCCGAAACCTGCGAGAGGACGATCCTTGGCGATCTCCCAACTATTTTTGTACAACATAATTCGTTCTTCAGGCTTTGCTTCCCCTTCTTCGTGAAAAAGCGGACCTCTCGTCTGAATTTGTTGAACTGCAGGTTGCAGGCGCCAATGAA
>CAZOOM010000195.1:0-1614 GCA_964581425.1 uncultured bacterium
GTATCATTGATTGATAACTCTTCTGGTTTATCCAAAGATGATCAGGAGGCGGGTTCTGAAGATGGTGCTGCTGAAAAGGCGTGAAATCATTTTTTTGAATTTTTTATTGAGGGCTGAATGATTGCGAAGCGAGAAGTTCGACTTACTCAAATTGAAAAGAAAGCGCTGCTCGATGCTGTTGAACTAACATCAGCTAAGTTCGGAGCCCAATGGCGAATGATTTCAGTTTTTGGATCGCGCGTGGACCTTGATAAAAAAGGCGGTAATATTGATTTGTATATATCATTCGACCATCGTGACATTTTTGACCTTTTTCAATTCAAGCTTGAACTCCGAAGAGAGATTGAAGATAGATTGGGTGAACAAAAAATAGATATAATACTGGATGACGGTAAGAGGTCTCTGGGACCATTTGGTGAGCTTGTAATGCAAACGAAAGTGGACCTATGGACGAAAAATTAAAACTGAAGTTACTGAAAGAGCAGATTGAAATACTAAACGCTGCATCTGAAGTTCTTCGCGATTCTTGGAATCGGGTGTCCGCCATTTTTTCAGTCCAGAAGGACAATCTGACCATAGCTGAAAAGGAATCTTGTGAAGCCTTAACTGCCCGATTTGCGCGTCTTTGTGATTTTCTCTTCAATAGAGCTTTTCGAACGGTAGACCAGATTGAGCTTGTTGAAGAAGGAACCGGAATAGATCGATTAAACCGAATGGAAAAGCGCGGAGTCATTTCATCCACTAATTTATGGCGGAAGCTTCGTGATTTAAGAAACGACATCGCACACGAGTACCTCATTAGAAAATCCGACAGAGTACTCCATGAAACTGTTCTACATTCGGCGGATCTTTTGCAGACCGTCGATCAATATATTAAATACGTTCGTGAAAAAAAGTATTTGGACTAGTTCAATGGCGTTGATAAATCGGATGGTCCGGAAGTAGGGGGTAACATCAGTTAATGTTTTGGAGGTAAACGCTCATGACTATGAGTAGCAAGCTAAAAGAGGCTTTAAAGCAAGAATTTTCTCGTTCACCAAAAAGGGTAAACATAACTCAAGGGGAGATGCTCCGACTTATCCGAGAAAAAAATGGGTCGTCACAAAATGAGCTCGCAGCAAAATCTGGCCTAACGCAGGCTACGCTCTCTAGTTTAGAAAATAATAGAGTGAGCTTAGGCGTAGAACGCGCAAAGGTATTAGCAAAGCTTCTAGGAGTTCACCCGGCGGTGTTGGTTTTCCCGGACTGGGATAAGGCGGCCGCCTAAAATAGATGGAAGAACTTCAGACTTTCTATCAGGTATTCACGGTGTGGGTACGATGGCCATTCCAGACGTGGGATTTGCGCCATATTGTGTAAACGTTCCACCAACAACAACGGCATCATCTATAGGCAATAGGTCGATAATGATTGAAGACCAGTTAAAAGAAGTCGACGCTGTTTCAATCGCTAAACCGCTATCTGAGTTGACGATTGCGTAGTTGAATCTGTTTGAAGAACCAATCGCATCAAAGGAGCCACCGATTCCGATCTTGTCAGCTAAAAAAGCAAATTGTTTGAGGTAATAGTAGTAATAAGTTGGATGTTGTCGCATCGCGGGATTCCATGGAGTGA
>CAZOOM010000196.1:0-787 GCA_964581425.1 uncultured bacterium
TCTATGCAGCACGACGTTGTCAGCAAACCATTTTTGGTCGTCTTTGTTTTTCTTAAGCTCGCTTAGAAACAATTGATCCCCATCCCACATACTGTCTGGGCTAAGATTCCGTATCATACGATTCTCCTTAGTTCTGTAATCGCGTGATTGCGATTCACTGAACACAGGATGGATTGTGGATGGGGGCAAAAATTGGGGCTGAGTTTGGGGCTACCTCGAAGACGTGTGATTGGCGAGCCGCCACAGGCGTCTGTAATGAAACATGGCCCCGGCTTTTAAAGCCGAGGCCATTGAGTCGATTGCCATTTCATCTAAAGTCGAACTTTAAATCAGTGATAGGTCTGCGGGTCTTCTGAGTCTTTCCAGTCAGTCACGACTTGAAGAATCTCGAGCACCGAGTTTTCTAAAATGGCATCATAAAAATCACCAACCTGCTCATCCTCAATCCGCAAGACATGAATTAGAATATCATTAAAACAATCACTCAGGATGATATGAGCAGGACTGCATTTTATGCCGTAGTTAGATTCAAATGCATCTCCACGAGAGGTATGATGGTCCGCAAGTTTTTTTAATTCTCCTATATCCCGAAATGCTGTGGGATCAAAGGGTCCCACTTTCTTGATAAATCCGACTCCCGTGATCGCATCCAATTCAGAATAAATGTTGTGAAAAAGCAGGGCGCACGCATTTAGAGATTCTCTTTTTATGCCTTGGGACATTTCATATTCGAGTAGAGATACCCAATTTTTTAATTGCTGACTCTCATATATTTTCCGAAGTGTGC
>CAZOOM010000196.1:797-1544 GCA_964581425.1 uncultured bacterium
GTGCCCACTCCAAATAATTTATCGGTCTCAGCAATCTGATTTTCTGGTTTTTTAAGTGAATAAATCAATCCGTCAAATGGACCTGGCTGAGGACACTCATCGGACACCCATTTGAACATCGAAATACTTTTTATTTTCTTGCGGCTAAAGTTCTTAGCCTCGCAACTTGCCATCCATCGTCCTTCTTTGGTCTCAATTACAAGCAATACATATTTTTGTTGTTTTGCCGATTTTTTATTGAGGTCCAATAGAAATGCATAATCCAAATACATATAGAAATCTGCGTTAAGGTCGACGACCTTCTTTCTTTGAAGCTTACGACACATTCCAACTAGGACTGTATAGTCCTCATCTGGAGCGTATCCAATACTCTGAATATCGAGCCGTTGGTCTCTCGTTCTTCCTATCGCAAAAACCTTTCGATCCTTTGAGCGCAGTTCCTTGCAAATCTCCCTGAAGGCTTTTTCTGCAATGCCTTTGTAGGCGGCTGGCAGTTGGGGCACGTTTTTTCAACGTGCCCCAAACGACTCATGATTTCTTAAAGGTAAAAAATTTGCCCGGAATGATCGGCTGCTGATGCTGGGATTGTTCCAATTCAGTCAGGCACTCCCGGTATTTTCTCATGCCGGTTTCAAACCTCTCAACGGTCGCAAACTCGAGGCAGAGGTAATAAGCAAGCATAGAAACTAAAACGGAAGCTTCTTCGGATGTGTAGAGGTCTGATTTAGAATCTGACTTTCCCATTAT
>CAZOOM010000197.1:0-1542 GCA_964581425.1 uncultured bacterium
CGGGAATTCGCTGGACTTTTTCGTCTCCAAATCGTGATCTCTCACAGGCAATTCGTCTACTTTTGGAAAGTAGAAACGAAATTAGAGCTGAATCAAGAGACAGAGAGCAGGAACTAGGACAATTCATGCAGCGGCTTCAAAGCGAACTTAATTTTCCCATTGACCCGGCGAAGTCAAAACGAGATCTTGCGCGGGCTTTTCAGAAATTGCGGGAAGCGGCCTCTGATATTCAAGGCCTTAGTTATACTGAGGCGTGGAAATCTGGCTATTTTGGATACTACGGTGTCGGTCGTAATGGAAGAGTCCTGTCACTCGAAGCAACTCACGGTCAAAAAAATCTTGCGTCATCAACTTGGGACACGCAAGTGAGTTTGACAGAAAAAGGCCTGCTTCGAATCAAGGTGACGCGTGATGTGAACACAGATTTTGGCGATGAACTCATCTTGGTTTTTGGGAATAGTGAAGTGACTTATAGCTGGAGTCCTGCTTGCAACATTTTAACTTACGGCGATTATGATTGGGAAGGTCCGCGGCCTGAGCGTAAGTATGATCGCGGAAGTATTCCTGTTTCTTCCTTTCCTTTAGCTGCGATGCAGTTTGCGCCAAGAGATGCAAGAATGATTCGATGGACGCTTTCTTCTGGATCGAAAAAGGTTGCGAATAATTTACGCCTAGTGATGGGAAGAGATTTCGAACAAATCATCTATTTGACGGCAGAGTCCAAGCGGTTTGAATCAAGAGATCCGGTCGCTTTCAGGGACGGTTCTCCCGTTCCAAGTGCTTCGAGAACCGTCCCTGAAAACCGAACCAGCTTCGCCCTCGGATTTGATAAATCCGAGGACAGGAGCGGTGGTGCTAAGGTGAGCACCGTCCGATCCGAAGAGCGGAGCGTTGTGAAAGGAGCTATCAAAGCAACGGAGGGTTATACTCCAAATATTTCTGTGAAAAAGGAAGGAAATCAAGTTTTTGTCACAATTGGAAGGGTCACAGTTTCCGGTAAATCACCCTGGCTTTTAGCGCAGGAATTAAATGCAATCACTTTCGGTGCGAATGAACAACCTAATCTGGCGAAACCTATCCCTCCGCATTTTCAATTTTCTGCTCCGGGTACTAATAGCAATATGCTTGGAGTTTTCGCTAATATCAAGGGTGTGCAGCTGTTGAGTAAATATCTGCATTGGGAACCGCAAGATCTTGAGGCTTGTTTGCGCGAGTATTGGCATCCGTATTTATCTCCTGGAAAATTATTGGCCGATCTTCAAGGAGCGCACATTCGATGGGAGCAGGTTCAAGACGCGTATTTTTATGAAGTGGATGGCGTGAAATATCGAGTTGCTTTGAATTCTCGTAATCTCCAAAATCGAGATGATGATGTAGAAGGCATTCAAGTTCGAAACATGGCCACGAATTGGGTGTGGGATTTTAAAAACATCGATTTGATGACAGAGACTCTGGCGGCAGTGCAGTTATTGCTAGCAGCAAAAGATCAAACTCCTCGATCAGAATCGAGAGAGCTCAATATCGCCAGGGACGGTTCTTTGC